>JBOFBL010000174.1:0-26123 GCA_051645545.1 Casimicrobium sp.
GGGGGCGAAGCGATGCGACGATTGCGGCGATCGGCCGTCGCGAAATCGAATGCTTGGAGCGCGGCGATGCAGAGCTCACGCTGTTCGATTTCTGCAATGCGCCGAACGAGAATCTGCGCGCCGTTCGCGAACGAATTCAACCCTTGCAATCGCTCGTTCGTCGCGGCGCATCGAATACTCGTGCGCATTGGCGCAGCGTATTCGAGCGCGCGATCGCCACATTCGTCGAATCGACTGCGCCGCTTGACACGCAAACGTTTCAATTGCGCGAAGCGCTGCTCGAAAGCATCGATCAATGGCAGCAGCTCGATGCGTGGTTGCCGAGCGTCACGATCTCAACGGCGCAACAAGAACTGATCGCAATCACGGATCAAGCCGCGTTCCAACCCGAAGGCAGCGACGCTCCGTTGCAAGTGATCGGTTTGCTGGAATCCGCCGGTGTGCCCTTCGATGCGATGTGGGTTACCGGCATGTCCGAGCGCGTATTGCCCGAAGCGGCGCGCGCGAACCCTTTTCTCGCAACGCATTGGCAACGCGAGCGACGTGCGGGACTCGCAAGCATTGATGAATGCGACGAGCGTGCGGCGCGACTCGTCGCTGGATGGCAGATGCTATCTGGCGAACTGATTGCGAGCTTGCCGCAGAAGATTGACGATGAACCGCAGTTATGGAGTCCACTCGTTGCGAATTGGCAGGCCGTCGAGCGCGTGGCCGGTCAATCGCCACCGATCGCATCGAACGCTATCGAAACTGTTGATGACGAAACTGCGCCAAGATGGCGGCCGAGCGAAAACACCTCACGTGGCGTTCGCGCGCTCGAAGCACAAGCGAATTGTCCGCGTCGCGGTTTTGCCGAAGGGCGTTTGCGATTGACCGCATGGCCGCGACGAAATGACGGCTTGTCACCGCAGGTGCGCGGCGAACTCGTGCATCGAGTCGCTGAAAAACTTGGTCGCGAACTGCAAGCGCAGCCAATGGATTTCGAACACTTGCGACAAACGCTTTCAACGCAGATCGAAGCAGCGATTGCCGAGACGCGATCAACGCAGCGAAGGGTCCCCGAACATGTGTGGAGTGCAGAACACGCGCGCCTCGCGCTTGTCTTTGGGAAGTTGCTCGACGTCGAATCGCAACGGCCCGAGTTCGCAGTTCGCAGCGTCGAAGAAAAAACGAAAACGAGTCTTGGTGCGCTCAATTTTTCGCTGCGCATCGATCGCATCGATCGAGTCGCGCGCGTTGACACGGAAACCGGCGAGATCGCTTCGCGCGGTTTAGCGGTGATCGATTTCAAATCCGGCAATGTCGATCGCAAGAGCGTGTTCGATGAACGATTGACGGCACCGCAATTGCCGCTCTATGCACACGCGCTCGGCTTCGACAACATCGATGCGGTCGCCTACGCGCGCGTGAGCGACGATCAGCAAAACCTCGTGAGTTTCGGTACGGCTGCGAGCGGACTCGAAGCCAGCAAACGCGGTGGCAACAAAGTGCCTGCGTGGGACGAGTTACTCGCGCAATGGAAAACAAAGCTCGCATTGCTCGCGAATGAGTTGATCGAAGGCGAAGCAGTGCTTGCGCCTGCCTACGGCAAGAAAACCTGTGAGAGCTGCGATTACCAGCGCTTTTGTCGCGTCGATTTTCGCCGCTTCGTTGAAAGCCTTGACGACGAAGCGAACGCGGAGAGCGAATCTTGAACGAGCCGAACGACATTGCTGCGCGAAAGCTCGCCGATCTTGAGGCACGGCGGCGCGCGCTCGCGCCAGATGAATCGTTCATTGTGCAAGCGCCTGCGGGTTCCGGCAAAACGGAGCTTTTGATTCAACGCAGCCTGAGTTTGCTCGCGCGAGTCGAGCATCCTTCCGAAGTACTCGCGATCACATTCACAAAGAAAGCAGCCGGTGAAATGCGCTCGCGCTTGGTCGACGCCTTGATCGATGCGGATACGAAGCCCGAACCCACAAAATCGCCGGAGCGCGAGCGTTGGCATCTCGCGCGCGCCGTGCTCGCGCGCGACGCGGCGCGCGATTGGCGACTCTTGCAACGTCCGGCACTGCTAAACATCGATACCTTCGATGCGTTTTCATTGCGCATTGTGAAGCTCGCACCGTTGACGAGCGACGCAGCGAACATCTCGCTGGCGACGCTTGAAGAGGATGCGTCAAGCCTTCATCGCGAAGCGGCGCGACGCGCCATTTTGGATGCGAGCGAAGGCGAGGATGTCGATGCCGTTTCCACGCTACTCAACGCGCTCGACAATCGCGTCGATAGCATCGTTGGACTACTTGCCGACTTGCTCAGCAAACGTGCGCAGTGGATTGATCGTTTAATCGATGACTCGGAGGAAGCGATTGCCGCGATGCGCGCGATTGTCATTTCAAGTATCGAGCGACATGTACGCGATCTTTATGAGCAATGGCCGCACGACTTTACGCCGCGAACGCAGGCACTCGCTGCCTATGCAGAAAATCACCTCGAAAATGCAGCGCGTCGCGAGCGTGCGATGCGAGTGGTGAGCGCATCGTTTGAAGATCCCACGATTGAATCGATCGGAGTATGGAATGCGCTTGCGGGGTTCTTGCTGATCGAAGAGGGCACGTGGCGGCGGCAATTCATTAAGACGGATGGCTTTCCAGCAGCGAGCGACAAGGGCCTATCGCCCGATGAAAAACAAGCGCGCACAGAGGCTAAAGGTGCCATAGCGAAACTGCTAGAAGACTTGCAATCGCGACCGAATGCGGAAGCGCTGCGGCAATCGCTGATCGCCGTGCGCGCCTTGCCGGATCGTGATGCGATTGCTGCGCATGAACCGATTTTGCGCGCCGCGCTGCACGCCTTGAAACTCGCGGCGGCCGAGTTGTTGTTGATCGAAAAATCGCGTGCAGTCACCGATTTCTCGGGCGTATCGATCGCCGCAAAAGTGGCGCTCTTCGAGCATCGCGACGAAGTGTTTGCGCGGCTCGACGCAGGTATTCGCCACATTTTGGTTGACGAATTTCAGGATACGAATCCCGCGCAGGCGTCGCTCATCGAAACACTGGTCGAGCCGTGGTCGCCAGGCGACGGGCATACGCTCTTCGTCGTCGGCGATCCAATGCAATCGATTTACGCGTTTCGCGATGCGGATGTTGGCATCTTTATGGACGCGTGGACGAACGGGCTTGGCGGATGGCCGCTCACGCCGCTTACGCTCTCCGCGAACTATCGATCGTCGGCGAATATTGTAGATTGGGTGAACACAACGCTCGCGCCGGTGTTTGCGAACGCGAATGCGACGAGCGCTGCGCCACGAGTTGCATTCGCGCCCGCAGTGGCCGTGCGCGACGATGCAGCATCGAACGTCGCGCCAGCGCTTCGCACTTACGAGACGCCCCAGGAAGAAGCGCGAGCGATCGTCGCCGACATCGCACGCGTGCGCGTGAATGCACCCGAGGACACGATCGCGGTCATCGTCCGTGCGAAGCAGCATGCCAACGAAATCATTCGCGAATTGCAAGCGGCGAACATCGCGTTCACAGCGCGCGAGATGGCAACGTGGTCCGACCGTCCGCTGATTCGCGATTTGCTTTCGCTCGCCTACGTACTCGCGCAACCGAGCGATCGATTGTCGTGGTACGCGTGGTTGCGCTCGCCGATGATTGGATTGTCGCTTGCAACCTTTGCCGCACTTGGCGAATGGCAAGACGCAAACAAGCGCGACATGCCCGCGCCGCTTTTCGATGAGGTGTTGCTTGCTTCACTCGGCGCTGACGAACCGGACGAACGTAGGCGCGTCGAGCTAGCGAAAGCCGCGTTGCAATTGGCGAACGAGCAAGCCAACTTAGGCACACTCGCTTCGCGCGTTCACGCGGTGTTTCGCTTCTGCGGCGGCGATGCGATTGCATCGAGCGTCGAAGCGAAGGAAGAGGTGGAGGCGTTTCTCTCGTTTCTTGATGAACAAACGATCGATGGATTTTTGCCGCCACGCGATGTGTTTGAAGCGCTGGTTGCGAAACAGCATCGCAGTTTTTCTTCGACTGCGACGAGAGCTTCCGAGAATGAAAAACCAGTCGAAGTGCTCACCATTCACAAGGCAAAAGGGCTTGAATGGCATCATGTGTATTTGCCTCAATTAAACCGGGCGATTCCTTCGGAAAAACGCGACCTCATTACCTGGAATTTTGTTCGTCATCGCCCAACAAAAATGAGCGATAGCGATCAGCGTTGGGACAAGAATCGTCGATACCATCATCAACCTGCGCAACTGCTGGTCGGTGCCAAAGAATCGCGTCGTCGCAGTGAAAACTCGGTCTATCAATTCGTGCATGATCGTCGCACGGCGCTTCGCGAAGAGGAAACGAAGCGTTTGTTGTATGTCGCCGTCACGCGTGCCCGTGAACGGCTCGTATTGAGCGGCAGTGATTCGAAACCACCGCGCAAGGGAACGATCGCATCGCTGCTTGATTGGCCGACGGCTGAGGGCGACTCGGCGAACGACGCTAGCGCCACAGGTTCGCCGCGAGTGGTGTTTCGGCAATCGCTTACGCATCTGCGTAGCGTTCCCGAAGTGCCGTTGATCGAGGCGAGCTCGAAACTCGATCGGGGAGCTTTGCGAGACGGCGACGCACCGGCGATTTCGGAAGCAACGTTTTCAACTGCCGACATCACGACTACGAGCGACGAAAATCGCCAACACGAGATCGCGCTCGGCATCGTGGGACACAAATTGATTGAAGGGCTCGCACACGCGAAGCGTGAGGGTCGCGACTATTCGCCGAGTATCGAGATTGTTGAACGCTGGCTCGTGCGCGAGGGCGTTGCGCGCGAGCGTGCGAAGGAGAGCGCGAGCGCGCTCGTACAAGCGCTTGCCACGATGGCATCAAGCGCACACTTCACCTTCATTCACGATCCGACGCACAACGAAGCTGCCGACGAGTTGCCACTCGCAGTGACCGCCGATGGCGAGACAACAACGCAGCGCGTTGACCGCACGTTCGTTACGAAGGAAGGCGTTCGCTGGATCGTCGACTACAAATTCACAACGTCATTCGTCGCAAACCCGTCGTCTTCAGAATTTGCGACGTGGTTAAATTCGATCGTCGAGCGTTATCGCGACCAACTCGACCAATACCGACAAACTTTTTCGCGTATCGAACCGACGCGCGACATTAAAACGGCCCTCTATCTTCCAACCGTCGATAGATTGCTTGTGGTGGAACCTCGATGAAGTCAATCATTTTTGTTGCAAGTCTTTCCGTCGCCGCGAGCGGTTTTGCGAGCGTGGCACCGAAATCCTCCACCGCGCTCGATCTTTCCGGTCGCGATCCAAGCGTTTCGGCTTGCGAGGATTTTTACGGCCATGTGAACGGGCTATGGGAAGCGCGTACCGAGATTCCGGCCAATCGTGCGCGGATCGGTAGCTTCGATGTGCTTCGCATGAATAACGATCGTCTGCTCGAAGCGGCGCTCAATGAATTAATCGATAAACCGGAGCAACAAAACACGCCCGGCCTCAAATTGATTGCGCAAGCCTATCGTGCCGCAATGGATACGAAGGCCATTGAGCGTAACGGCTTGAAGCCATTGCAACCGCTGCTCAAAAAGATTGACGCGCTTGATAGCAGCGCCGCGATTCCCGCGCTCGCGGGTGAGTTGTCGCGTTATCGCGTGAACGCGCCGTTCGCATTCTGGGTGTCGCCCGATACGGGCGATGTGCGCCGTCATGTGGTGTATGCATTTCAAGGCGGAATCGGGTTGCCTGATCGTGAGGATTACACAAAGGATGACGCAAATTCGAAACGACTGCTCGCGGCGTATCGCAAGCATGCCGCAAATCTGTTGCGACTCTCGAGTGCGCCGCACGATGAGAAAGCAATCGATGCCTTGATTGCGTTTGAAGCCAAGATTGCGGCTGCGCACATGACGCCCGTGCAGCGTCGCGATCCGAAAGCAACGTATAACAAGTTCAATGTCGATGCCTTGAAAACGCAGGCACCGAGTATCGATTGGGTTACTTACTTTTCCGCCTTGCTCGACGAGCCGAAAGCGAAGACGGCAGCACGCGATGTGATCGTTTCGCAGCCGCTGCTTGCGAAAGCATTTGCTGAGCTCACGAAGCAAGCCAGTATTGAGGATTGGAAGCGTTATCTGCGCGTTCGTTTGCTCGATCAGTATGCGCCGCGGCTTGGTGGCGAGTTCGAACAAACGCATTTCGACTATCGCGAACGTGCGATTCGCGGTTTGCAATCGCCCGCGCCGCGCGCAGAACGCGTGGTGATCGATCTGGGCGGTGCAACCGGTGGCGAGCCGCTTGGCCCGGCGCTTGGCGAACTCTTCGTGCGCAAAGCGTTTTCGCCGCGCGCGCAAGCGCGTGCGAACGAAATGATCGAAGACATTCGCACTGCGATGGCCGAGCGCATTCGTACGCTCGATTGGATGAGCGAGCCCACCAAGAAAAACGCGCTCGAAAAACTCGCAATGATGAAAGCTCAGATCGGCGCGCCTGCGAAGCCGAACGATTTTTCGGGACTGACACTCACCAGCGACGATTACGCAGGCAACGCGCTTGCAATTGCCGCGTGGGACATGCGTGTGCGTGCGAAGCGGCTCGATGAACCGACCGATCGCGATCGCTGGGATACCGCGGCGCACATCGTGAATGCGTTCGCCGGTGGACAAAATCGTATCGTGTTTCCCGCCGGGATTTTGCAACCGCCGTTTTTCGATGAGAACGCGGACGATGCGGTGAACTTCGGCGGCATCGGCATGGTAATTGGTCATGAAATCACGCATCACTTCGACGATCGCGGTCGCCAATTCGATGCGATCGGTCAATTGAAAGACTGGTGGACCGAGGCCGATGCGAAGGCCTACAGCGAGCGCGCAAAACGCGTGGTGAATCTCTACGGCGCTTACGAACCGCTACCCGGACATTTCATCAACGGCCAACAAATGCTCGGGGAAAACATTTCCGATTTAGGTGGGATGCACATCGCCTATCGCGGTTTGCAAATCGCGCTCGAACGCAAACGCGCGAAAGGCGAGAAGATCGCGCCCGTTGATGGACTCACGCCCGAGCAGCGTTTCTTCGCCTCGAACGCAATCGTCTGGCGTGGAAAGACTCGCACCGAAGCGCTCATCAATCAGTTGCGTACGGGCCAGCATTCGCCAGGGCCGTTTCGCGTGCGCGGACCGATGTCGAACATGCCGGAATTTGCGAAAGCGTTCGCGTGCAAAGCAGGCGATGCAATGGTGTCGCAGCCGCCGGTGACCATTTGGTGACACGCGGCGCAGTGTCGCCGAGTGGTCTACGCGGCGTTCGCGTAATCGACGAGCTGGCTTTCGCGTAGCGATTCGCGCAGGCGTCCGCGTGCACGATGCAAGAGCACCCAAGCGTTTGATGGTGTGATCTTGAGCTCGTTACAGATTTCGTCCGTGGTGTAGCCAAGCCATTCGCCAAGGTAGAACACGCGACTCATATTGTTTGGCATTTGCGCGAGGCAATGATCGATCTGCGCGAGGAATTCGTACGACTGAAGCGTGGTTTCGGGGCTGGGAAGTTCGTAGGCATTGTCGTCATCGCTTGCGACTAGCCGATCGACGTACGAGTGCTCTTCGCTATACCCGTCTTCGTGCGTGCTCTGCACCGAAGAGGCGATCTCGCGCGAATGCGCCCGCAAGCAATCGATGATTTTGAATTTGAGGATGCCGACGAGCCAGGTGTTCAAACTCGACTTGCCGTGAAAATTTTGCGGCTTTTCGAGCGCGGCCAGCATGGTTTCGGCGACCACGTCATCCGCCCAGGCATCGTTGCGCAATTGTTGCCGTGCATAACGAAGCAAATAATTTTTTGCAGCGGCTACATTCTGCTGAAAGAGCAGCGGCTGAACATCGCAATGCTTCGTCATTTGGACACCAAACTGCATCGTTAATTGCCCTATAAATATGGGAATTCAGCGTTTTTTGTGGTTTTTCGAAAAGTGACGTAAATTAGATACTTGCCCAGTTAAATTGAGAAAAACGAAATATAGCTGTAAGTGAAAAACATCTCAAAAAACCGTCTTACATTGCCTCCGTAGCGCAGTTCGACTGGCTCGCAATGAACCAAACTCGCCGAGCGCATCAAAAGCAACGCGTTGTTGTTCCAGATCGACGAGGAGTAGTTCGCATACGTTTGAACTTAGGTTACAGACTCACCTATTTATTTGATCGGCTGCCTACAATCTCAATGGCGCCGTTCGTTTCTCTTCGTTATCGATTCTCGAGCGTCCATTCCATTGCCGATTTCGAAACCCGCCTTCGCCTGCGCGAGCCCGAACCCCTCATGATCCCGCCCCGTCCTTCGCTCGCTAAAGATTTCGCACCGAACCGATTCGCCACCATACCCACTGCCGTCACGATCGGCAATTTCGATGGCGTGCATCGCGGTCATCAGGCGATGCTTGAAGTGGTCACGAAAGCGGCACGTGAGCGAAAACTAAAGCCAACGGCGCTCACCTTCGCACCTGCGCCCGGCGAATTTTTCGCGAAGCGCGCGGGCAAAATGCCTCCCGCGAAGCTTCAACGCGTGCGCGACAAGCTCGCTTGCATATGGGCGGTGGGCATTGAACACATTCAGCTCGCGCGGTTCAATGAAGTAATGGCGGCGATGTCGCCCGATGAGTTTTGCGAACGCGTGCTGCGCGACGGACTCAATGCGAAATGGGTGATCATCGGCGACGATTTTCGCTATGGCAAAGGCAGAGCAGGGGACGTAAAAACGCTCCATGCGTGGTGTGCAGCCAACGCTGTCGAGTGCTATGTGATGCCCGCTGTCAAAGCGATGGATGTGCGGTTTTCATCCACGCTCGCGCGCGAGATGCTTGCCGAGGGCGATTGCACCACGGCGGCCGCAATTCTTGGGCGACCGTATCGTATCTCCGGCAAGGTTGCGCACGGCGACAAGCTCGGTCGCACGATCGATTTCCCAACGATCAATATTCCGCTCTGGACGCCGCTGCCGCTCTCGGGCATCTTTGCGGTACGTGTGTATGGTGTTGATGTCGCAAGTGGCGCGCCTGTCGTCGGCGCCGCGAATGTTGGAACTCGCCCGACAGTGAAGGAAAACGGCAAGCCGTTGCTCGAGGTCTTCTTGCTCGATTTCAAGGGCGATTTGTACGGACAGCGCGTGGTCGTCGAATTCGTAAAACGCATCCGCGCGGAGGAGAAATTCGACTCGCTTGCAACGATGACGGCGCAGATGCACAAGGATATTGCTGCGGTGCGAGAGGTTTTTTCACAAAATCGGTGAAAATAGCGGTATGAACCGTTTTCCAAGCCTCCCTTACACGAACGCGCAGCTCGCGCGCGAGGCTTTTTTGTGCCCAGTCAAAACGCTCGCGCGGCAAACGCGGCATTATCGAATTAGCGGCTAGCGATTCGTTCGCGCTTCTCGCGCGTTCACAACATATCTGTCATCCCCGCGAAGGCGGGGACCCATGCCGAGTAAATAGCGAATCCACTTTTACTCTCCATTTTTTGGATGGATTCCCGCCTTCGCGGGAATGACGGACGAGATCAGGCCGCTTTCCCTCTATCGCTATGAACACCGAAACCAAACCTGCCAAAGCAGAAAAACAAGAATCGAAATACCCACTCAACCTGCCGGACACCCCGTTTCCAATGCGAGGTGACCTCGCAAAGCGCGAGCCGAAGTGGGCGGACGAGTTCACGCAAAAGAAGCTCTATCACGCGATCCGTAAAGTCGCGGCGAATCGGCCGCGCTGGGTGCTGCACGACGGCCCGCCCTATGCGAACGGCGACATCCACATCGGTCACGCAGTGAACAAAGTGCTCAAAGACATGGTCGTGAAGTCGAAGCTCATGGCCGGATTCGATGCGACCTACGTGCCCGGTTGGGATTGCCACGGCATGCCGATCGAAATCCAGATCGAAAAAAAATATGGCAAAGGTTTGCCCGCGCAAGAGGTGCAAGCGAAGTCGCGCGCCTATGCGCATGAGCAGATCGACAAGCAGCGCAAAGATTTCTTGCGCTTGGGCGTCTTGGGCGAATGGGAGAACCCGTATCTCACGATGAACCCGCGTAACGAAGCCGATGAGATCCGCGCGCTTCGAAAGATCTACGACGCTGGTTACGTGTTTCGCGGATTAAAACCCGTGAACTGGTGTTTCGATTGCGGCTCGGCGTTGGCAGAGGCGGAAGTTGAATATCAGGACAAGACCGATATCGCGGTCGATGTCGGCTTCGCATTTCGCGAGCAGGACAAACTCGCGAAAGCGTTCGGTCTTTCGAAGCTGCCGCACGAAAACGGCTTTATCGTTATCTGGACCACGACGCCTTGGACCTTGCCAGCAAACCAAGCGCTCAATCTGCATCCTGAGTTTGACTACGCGCTCGTGGAAACGAACGACGCCGCGAAACCCTTGCTCGTGCTCGCGAAAGATCGCGTTGCGTTTTGCATGGAACGCTGGGGCATGCAAGGCAAAGTGATCGCCGAATGTAAAGGCAAAGCGCTCGAATTGATCGCGTTTGCGCATCCGTTCTACGATCGTCTGAGCCCCGTGTATTTAGGCGATTACGTGACGCTCGATACGGGTACCGGCATCGTGCATTCGTCGCCTGCGTATGGTGTGGAAGACTTTCTCTCGTGTCGTTCATATGGCATGAAGGATGCCGAGGTGTTGACGCCTGTGATGGGCGATGGTAAGTACGCATCGAGTTTGCCGGAGTTCGGCGGCCTTTCGATCTGGGACGCGAATCCAAAAATCGTCGAACACATGCGCGGGAAGGGTACGCTGTTCAAAGACGAGAAGTTTCAGCACAGCTACATGCACTGCTGGCGTCATCGCACGCCGATCATCTATCGGGCGACGAACCAGTGGTTTGCGGGGATGGACGTGAAGCCAAAAACTGGCGGCGCATCGCTGCGAGAAACCGCTCTCGCCGCGATCGAAGCCACACAATTCTTCCCTGCGTGGGGCAAGCCGCGCCTGCACGCGATGATCGCGAATCGCCCCGATTGGACGCTCTCGCGTCAGCGCCAATGGGGCGTGCCAATGGCATTTTTCGTGCACAAAGAAACGGGCGAACTACATCCACGCACAAGCGAACTCCTCGAAGAAGTTGCCAAGCGCGTAGAGCAGGGCGGCATCGAAGCGTGGCAAACGCTCGAACCGGCAGAACTCCTCGGCGACGACGCAAAAAACTACGTGAAGAATCCCGACACGCTCGACGTGTGGTTCGATTCAGGCACGACGCACGAAACCGTTTTGCGAGGTTCGCATCCCGAGCAATCGAAGTTCCCGGCGGACATGTATCTCGAAGGCTCCGATCAGCATCGCGGCTGGTTTCACTCGAGCTTGCTCACGAGTTGCATGATCAACGGTCGTGCGCCGTACAACGAATTGCTCACACATGGCTTCGTCGTCGATCAAAACGGTCGCAAGATGAGCAAATCGCTTGGTAACGTGGTCGCGCCGCAGAAAGTGTGCGACACCTTGGGCGCTGACATTCTGCGTCTATGGGTTGCTGCCACCGACTACTCGGGCGAGCTCGCACTCTCGGACGAAATCCTCAAACGCGTAGCCGACACCTATCGTCGCATGCGAAACACGCTTCGGTTCTTGATTGCGAACACGGCGGATTTCGATGCATCGAAAGACCTCGTTCCCGCCGAGAAGATGAGCGAAATCGATCGCTACGCGCTCGCGCTCACGCGAGAGCTCGCGCGCGAGTGTCGCGACGCTTATGCGCGTTATGAATTTCATGCAGTGACGCAGAAGATTCAAATGTTCTGCAGCGACGACTTGGGCGGTTTCTACTTGGACGTGCTCAAAGATCGTCTCTACACCTGTGGCACAACGAGTCACGCGCGGCGCTCCGCACAGAGCGCGCTGCACCACATCCTGCAAGCGGTTGTTCGTTTGCTCGCGCCGATTCTTTCGTTCACCTCGGAAGAAATCTGGGCGACCTTGTATCCCGGAAAAACGGTCGATCAGTCGAGCGTCTTTTTTCAAACGTGGGACTACGTTGTGCCAGGTGAAGACGGCGATTTGCTCGCGACATGGCAATCGCTGCGCGACGTGCGCGCCGCCGTGACCAAGGCCATCGAAACCGTGCGCGAACAGGGCACCGTGGGATCGAGTTTGCAAGCGAATGTCGTCGTCGAGGCGCCGCAAGCGATTGTCGATCAACTCGCGCGCCTCGGCGACGATTTGAAGTTCGTGTTCATCACGTCGAAAGCGGATGTGAAAGTTGGCAGTGAACTCAAGGTTCACGTCGCGCCAAGCACTGCGCAAAAATGTGAGCGCTGCTGGCACTATCGCGAAGACGTAGGATCACACGCGGATCACCCGAGCATTTGCGGCCGCTGTGTCGACAATCTCTATGGCGAGGGTGAAAAACGAACGTTCGCTTAATCGTCTAACAATGTATTTAAACGCCCAATTTAATTGGGCCATCAGTTGAAATACGTTATTTTTCGAAAATTATAAAAAACCAGCTTATCGCCCAATTTAGTTGAGCGATGAGCGCGTAAGCCAGGAACAGATTCGATGACTGAATCAGCGACGACAAGAATGAACCTCGACGCCCAATCGCGCACTCGTCTGCGCGCGCGCGCAATCGCGCTGATCGTGCTCATCATCACCGTCGATCAAATCACGAAACTCTACTTTCACACGCAATTCGAATACTTGCAGCGCGTGAACGTGCTGCCGTTTTTCGATTGGATCTTGACGTACAACACTGGCGCTGCATTCAGTTTTCTCGCAAGCGCAGGCGGCTGGCAGCGTTACTTTTTCATCGCGCTTGCGGTTGTCGTTTCGATCTGGTGTTTCCGCTGGATGGGTCGCGAAGATGATCCGCGCGTTCGCTTCGCGCTTTGCTGCATCATCGGCGGCGCCATCGGCAACGTGATCGATCGCGTCTGGCTTGGCAAAGTGATCGACTTCATTCTGATTTATTGGGCACCGTGGAATTTCTATTACCCGGCGTTCAACGTCGCGGATTCCGCAATCACGATCGGTGCCGCGCTCATGATTTGGTCAGCGATCTTTTCTCGTAAATCGTAGGAACCCCTGGTCGCGATCAGATCAAATCTGTAGGAGCGGCTCCGCCGCGATCCCCCTTTCCATGCAAAGCAATCTCTTTCGAGACACCGATCGCGGCAGAGCCGCTCCTACAATACGAACTGTGAACGCAACCCCCATCACCTTCCATCCTAAATCCGTCACGCTCGCCAACCCGCGCGGCTTCTGCGCAGGTGTCGATCGCGCAATCCTGATCGTCGAACGTGCACTCGAGAAATTCGGCGCACCGGTTTACGTGCGGCACGAAGTCGTGCACAACAAATTCGTGGTCGATGATCTTCGTGCGCGCGGCGCGATCTTCGTCGAAGAACTGAAAGACGTTCCTGATCTACCCGGTGGCGCGGTTGTGATTTTCTCTGCGCACGGCGTTTCTAAAGCGCTTCAAAGCGAGGCCAAAGAGCGCAGTTTCCGTGTGTTCGACGCTACCTGCCCGCTCGTCACTAAAGTGCACGTCGAAGTCGCAAAACTCCGCAAAGAGAACTTCGAGATCATCATGATCGGCCACGAAGGCCACCCCGAAGTCGAAGGCACGATGGGTCAAGCGAAAGAGGGCATACATCTCGTTGAAGACGAAGCCGATGTAATCGCGCTAAAAGCGAGTGGCAAGGTAAAAGATGAATCGAAACTCGCCTTCGTCACGCAGACGACGCTCTCAGTCGACGATACCGCAAAGGTCGTCGCTTGCCTGCAAGCCACGTTCCCAAAAATTCGCCCGCCACGCAAAGACGATATTTGCTACGCCACGACCAATCGGCAACAAGCGGTGAAAGATATCGCCGCCGACGCCGATGTCTTCATCATTGTCGGCTCCAAAGCAAGCTCGAACGCGAATCGTTTGCGCGAGGTGGCGGAGCGCAAAGGCGCTGTGGCCTACCTCATCGATGCTGCTGAAGAGATTCGCGGCGATTGGATCAAAACAGGCGACCGCGTAGCAGTCTCGGCCGGTGCATCCACCCCCGAACACCTCGTACAAGGCGTCATCGAAAAGCTAACGCAACACGCCAGCATCAATGTTGCCATCGCAGGCGGCGAATCCGAAGACGTCGAGTTCAAACTACCTGCTGGGCTCGAAAAGTAAGAAGTTTCTGCGGCGAGTCCGACACCGGAAATCGCCATTTAACGGGGCGTTCAGACCGGCCGAGGCTAAGCGACTCGCCCGAACAATGGCACTCATCGCCGCAGCAGGCACCGCCTGTCGCTCTCAAACGACAGTCTTCGGCGAGCCTCCGCCGCTTGTCTGGATTGCTATCGCCATCGAACACCCTACGACAAAATCATCCAAAGTTTGTTGGGGGAAAAGCGTGAGACTTCTTTCTTTTTGTCGGCGCGGATTTACGATCGTCGAGTTGTTGATAACTGTGCTCGTCCTGGCAACGCTCATATTCTTGGTCGCTCCCGACGTACGTGTGTTTCTCGACACAACGAAGTTATCCAGCGCGGTCGGCGAGGTGAATAGTGCACTTGCGTTTGCTCGCTCCGAGGCTATGAAAAGAGGGACGTTTGTCACTATGAGAACTACTGGTGCGGATGGTTCAGCCTTCGGCGAGGGCTGGATTATTTTTGTAGATACAAATCCACCCGCAGGCGTTGTACCGGCAACGAACCCAATCATTCTCGCGAGGCAGGACAGCCTTTCAAAGGACATAAAAATAAGTATGGCGGTCGCTACGTCAATTGCTGGCGACAGTGCGGCCATTTCATTTTCGCCGCTGGGCACTTCAACAGATCCTGTTTCGGGAGGTATAGGGCAGGGCAGGATTGAATTCAAGGTATCAACCGATGGAATCACTTTCCGCAAAGAGGGGACGACGTGCCTTGATGAGCGCGGTCGGTCTCGATATGTCAAGGACGCAACGGGTTCAAGCGCTTGTGATGCGTGATGAAAAAAACAATGAATATTCGAAAAAATGACGGGTTTAGCTTGCTCGAAGTATTGATTACGATCGTAATCGTCGCGATCGGGGTACTCGGTGTGGCTGGCATGCAGGTCACTTCAATCAAATTGGCGGACTTAGCACAAACGCGGACGACGGGCACCATCCTTGCGAACGACATTGTTGAGCGTATTCGGGCCAACCGCGATAACGTTGCAACGTACGCGACAACCTTTGGTGGCGGTATTCCGGCCGCTACAACGACACTTGCAGATCGTGATCTTCGCGCCTGGAAGCAGATGCTCGCCGATCCTATTCGCGGTGTTCCTGAGGGTGACGGGCGGATCGTGGTTGATGAGGATCCAGACTGCACCGCTGGATGCACGCTCGTAACCGTAACTGTTCGCTGGAATGAAGCTCGTCAACGCGGCGGGAAAGCGCTTCAAGAGTTTGTGATAAGGACACGTGTATGACAACGGTATTAACCCATCGAGCATCGGCACGACTCAGACGCCAACGTGGCGTCACGTTGGTCGAGTTAATGGTTGCAATGGGCATCGGCCTGGCAATAGTCGCCGGAATCGGGTACGTCTACCTGCAGGGGCAACAAGGTTTTCGTGTGCAGGAAAATCAGTCGCGTTTGCAAGAGGATGTGCGCTACGTCACAGAAGTCGTAACCCGAGAGCTTCAGAATGCGCGTTTTCTCGGATGTACAACGGCGATTGATAGTGCGGTCGGTTCGACGACCTCCGGGCACATATCAACGATTCGGTTCACAGGAGCGCATCCGTGGTTCAACGAGCCAACCGCGTTACCGCCTAGCCGCGTTTGGTTAATGAAAGATGGTGGTGCAGATGTAAGGTCGCTCAGAGGCGTTCCGAACGTTAGCTACGCGTTACGTGGTTTCGATGACGGAAACGGTTTCCCAAATACAGTGAGTATCGCAGGGCGCCAAGTGAATAATTCAGATGTGTTGATGTTCATGAAGCTTGGCGATGAACAGCGAACGCTCTTAGAGCCCCAAGCTGACATGAGCACGTTGCAAATTGCAGATGCGATCCCTGGCTACAAAAGAAATGGTCGCCTCGCGGCGATCGCGGTTGCGAGTTGCTCAAGCGGCGTGGAAGTTGTGAAAGCAACCGTTCGAAACAACGGGCTTCGCTTTGAGTTGGAAAACACGTACAACACATCGCTTGACAGCGAAGGTAATGTAGTTGAGCGCCTTATTAAGACCCCCTCTCCTGGGGCGGTGATTGCGAAATTCGAACCGGTTGCGTATTACATATCGACCGCAGCAAGCAATCCGACAACGAATTTACCAACATTGAATCGGATAACTATTAGCGATATGGTTGCGCCCACCATTGAAGCGATTCAAACCGGGGTGTGGGAAACAAATGGAGGACAAACGATTGTTTCCGGCGTCGAAAGCATGCAGCTTCGGTTTCTCGTCAACGGACAATATCTCACGGCAACTGAGGTTAACTTGTTGGGTAATCCTAATGAGTTCTGGCCTCAGGTTGGGGCGGTTGAGGTAACGCTTACTGTGATCTCTCAGGACGATAAAGCACGCTCGAAATCCGAGGCTCAAACGCTCAGAGATGGTAGTACCGTGACAGATAGGCGATTGCGTCAAGAGGTGCGTTTCATTGTTGACTTGACCGCCAATAGGTAAGAGGTTTTTAGTGATGAGTAAGCTAAATCAGAGACGTGGGCGAGGATTCGCGCTAGTAGTTGCGCTGCTTTTACTTGTGGCGCTTTCGTTAATTGGAGTTGCGGGATTAAGGAACGTAACGCTCCAGGAAAAGATGGCGGGTAACTCTTACTTTCGCAACATCGCGTTTAACGAAGCCCAGGCATCCCTTCACTTGGGACAGCAAAAGACTTTTGATTTGTTCGGAACGACGGCAGCGACTTTCGCGCCTTGTAGTGCAACTAGCGGTACAAATCGTTGTACGCTCTCAAGCGGAGGGAGTGCCGCGTATTTCGCAAACGACGATACCGCTTGGATCGGTGCAGTTACCGTGTTATCCCCCCTCAATATAGGTTTCAATTCTGATTGGGTGAACGAACGGATTAACCCAGACGCTTCAATAGATGATCCTTCCTGTCAACTTTCGCAGGGAGTTTCTAGCGACCCACCAGGCATTCCTTGCGGACGATCGTTCATGAGAACAACCTCTAGAAGCCGAGATGTGGCGACCGGGGCAACTTCTATCACCCAACAATACTTCCGCTTTCTTGGTGGCCCGAATGAGAACAAATAACATGATCAATATGATGACTATGCCTGCGTTCTTAACAAAAGTAAGGGCGTTACTTTTGACTCTCAGCGTTGTTGGTACGGTAGTGTGGGGCTCGCCTACTTTCGGCACCATGACACTTTCTCCGTACGTGTCTTCTGCAGCGAAGGCGCCGCCACTGGTTCTATTGACTATGGGGCGCGATGAAAAATTAGTCGCGCCAGCTTACAACGACTACAGTGACATCGACGGTGATGGATTGACGGATATTGGTTACAAAACCAACGCAGACTTCAAGTACTTCGGTAACTTCAGTTCGGAGCTTTGTTACACATACGATACTACTCGCAAGAGGTTTGAACCATCCGCTCGTACTACCACTAAGCGTTGCAGCGGTGCTTGGAGCGGCGATTTTCTAAACTATGTGACGACATCCCGGATAGATGCGCTGCGTCGTTCTCTTTACGGAGGCAAACGCGTAGTCGATACCGAAGACGAGACTGTGATTGAGCGTGCAAACGTACCGCACGATTCACACGTTTGGGGGAAGGAGTACGACCCTGCGATACATACGTACAGTATTACGGATTACACCCCCTTGGCTCAACCCGCCGCCGGTCGGCGACATCTATTTGCAAACGTTACCTTACTTGGTACAACCGATCCGCTGCTGCGAGTGTTAACCAGCCGCACGGAAAGAATATGGAACTGGGTCTTGAAGGAGACGCCTGTCGGTTCGGACAACTCGCTTGATAATCGTAATGGTTCCGCAGTCGCCACTAACTACGTTTTGCGGACGCTAGTTTGCGTGCGCGGGAATATGACTTTACGCGAACTTGATTGCAAGGAGTACCCCGGATCGGGGGCTGGTCAAACATACAAACCAACTGGCATTTTGCATGACTATGGCGAGTCTCGGACTATCGCATTTGGCCTGTTAACAGGTACCTACGCGAATGCACGTTCGGGTGGTGCGCTTAGGCGAAACATCGAGTTTTTCGACTCGGAGATTTTCCCTCAAACGGGTATCTTTCGACCCACAGTTTTAGGTATCGTCAACAGTATTGATCGTATTCGCGTCGCGCAGTTTAGTCGTGGGGGCAACTACCACGGGTATGACTGTAACCCACGCAATAAAGGGGATTGCATAGACTTTGTCAACCCGGTCAGTGAAATGATGTACGAGGGGTTACGCTACTTAGCGAGCGGTACCGGTCCAGTTACTTCTTTTAAGAGCGGCGCTTTAGATACAGAACTCGGATTGGGCGAAGAGGTTTGGAAGGATCCATATCGTTCAAAGGCAAGCGGTGGTTTCCCTGCGTGTTCAAAACCGATTCAAATGGTGGTTAGCGATATCAAGCCGACGTTTGATAGTGACGATCTACCCGGAACGTCTTTTCCGACAACTTTCACCGCACCATCCGGCCCGGCGAGTCTTTCGGCATTAAACGTTTCAACTGTAGCAACCTCAATTTGGGGACTGGAAGGTCTACCTTCAGCAAAGTATTTCATTGGGGAAAGCTTGTCGAACACACCGTCTTTTGACCAAAGCCCTAGCTTAAAAACTGTTACTTCTTTTGCAAATATTCGCGGCTTAGCGCCCGAGGTCCCGACACGTCAGGGCTCATATTACTCGGCGAGCGTAGCGAAATATGGTAAAGACACGAACCTTGCAGCATCAGGAGCTTCTCGTAATGTTGATACTTACGCTATAGCGCTTTCGACCCCGTTACCTTCTCTCAATATCCCCGTTGGTGGTGGCACAGTAAAAATTATTCCCGTAGGGCAAAGTCTTGTTGGTTGCAGTTTTGGTGGGTTTCAACAGGGTAGTCTTTATCCGGCAAATCGTATCGTTGGTTTTTACATTGAAGATATTGTGAACGTGGCCGGTTATCGCACCGATGCAGCGGTTAACGGAGGTAGGCCTAAAGCCCGCTTCCGAGTCGGCTTCGAAGATAACGAAGAAGGAACCGATAACGACATGGATGCGATCGTTATCTACGATATTTCAGTTACTGCTGACGGGCGTGTCTCCGTTCGCTTGGATGCAGAATACGCCGCTGGTTGTATTGGTCAACATCTAGGTTTCGTCATTTCAGGAACAACCGAGGACGGTAAGTATTTGGGCGTCAGGGATCCAGATACTCCTTGCAGCGTGGATCAACTGTTCCCGTTGTTGGGCGATGATGTAGCTAACTCATCTGCTAATACTGACATAGTAAACCCGCCAAAGCCTCAGTCTTGGGTCGATAATCGCGATGTTTGCCGTAATGGTGCAGGAACGCCAACCGGTCTCGGTACCCGATATAACCGCACATTTACACCTTCAGGAAATAATTTAGGTGGCAATATTCCGAAGGATCCACTTTGGTATTCAGTGAAGTATGGTGGCCCCAAAGCTCCTCTGGTTTCAGGTGATAATCCTGAGGGGTACTTCCTCGTGACTAATCCGGCACTATTGCGCGCTCAACTTAGTGCCGCATTCGCAACAATTGTTGAGAATCTGAAGTCTGGCCGCTCGTCGCTTCGATTCACAGGTGCGTTTGTTAGGACAAACACTCGTGTTTACGCCCCAAGATATGAGGCAGGAAATTGGGCTGGCGCGTTAGAGGCTTATCGCCTCGATACGAGTACCGGAGAAATTGGCGCGAGGATATGGACTACTGCAGATTCGGAAGCACTTCGCCCACCTAACGCGGGGAGCCTAGTGTGGCAGTCTCGCCGCATTTTTACTGAAATCAACGGCGCATTGCAGCCTTTGACGGCCGACAATGTAAGCGATCCTATTTTTTCTGATTCTGCTCTGATTAGTCGTTTGGTTCCCAGCAGCATAGCGGGGCTTTACACTCCTGCTCCAACAACAAATGTGCTCCTGAAGCGGGTTGTAGACTTTATTCGCGGCGATACTTCGAATGAGCAAAAGTATGGTGGGAAGTTACGCAGTAGGGGAGCAATCCCCACTGCGATTGATCCGACGGCGGGGGGCTTAGCAAACGTCACACTTGGTAGTGTCGTAAACACAAGTATCGCGACACAGATAGGACAGGACGACGGGTATGGCGCGCTTATCGGAAGAATTCCGGAGGCTGCTAGCTATCGCGCATATGTCGCAACGAAAGCTACAAAACCTAAAGTGATTTACTTCGGATCAAATGATGGTTTGCTCCACGCGCTCGAAGACGATGCAAACGGCCGTGAGGCTTGGGCTTTCATGCCACGTGCGGCTCAGCAATACGCAGCTAACTTAGCTAATCCAGGTTACTCGCATCGGTACACCGTCGACGGACCGATTGTGGTGGGCGATTACTATGACGGTGGTTGGAAAACTGTCGTCATAGGTTCAACCGGTGCCGGTGCTCGCTCGGTGTACGCACTCGACGTCACTGATCCATTGTCGCCGGTTCGACTTTGGGAGTTTTCAGGTGCCAGCATTCCTGAGCTTGGTCACGTTCTGAGCGGTATACGAATTCTTCGTGACGCTGGCGGAACTTGGGTAGCAGTGTTTGGCAATGGATATAAGAGTTCTGCTACCGCAATTCCTGGTGCAGCACTTATTGCGATACCGTTGAAAACTGGCGTAACGACGTCCGCTGTGGCAAAAATTACAGTGCCCGCAGTTACTTCTGAGAACGGTCTTGGTCCACTTGCGGCGTTGTCGCCTAGCGGGATTGCTGTACGTGGTTGGGCAGGCGACCTAAACGGGACGATTTGGCGATTTGATCTGAGCGGCAACTACACGGCTTGGAAACTTTCGACCAAAAGCGTGCTCTTTCGGGCAGAACGTAGTGGCGTTAAGCAACCGATTACAACTGAACCATCAGTCGTGCCATCCTCTGCAGGTGGATATTTGATTTACGTAGGCACTGGAAAGTTTTTTGAAGATGAAGACACTGCCGATCGTAACGTTCAGTCGTTTTACGCCATCTACGATAGTGAAGGAGTTACTGCAAGTAGGTCAAATATGACTCAATATGTGATCCAAACAAACGCGGATCGCAGAACCGTTGCGCGTAACGGACCAGAGCGTGTTGACGGTTTTTACATCGATCTAATTGATGGTGCAAATGCTCGAGGTGAACGTATTGTTGCTAACCCATTAGTGTTTCTTGGTTTAGCATTTTTCAACAGTGTTGAGATCAACAGTGATGACCCTTGTCTCCCATCGCTTTCAGGATGGCAAATGGTGCTGAACGCTTTCACCGGAGAAAATCCGCCTATCGCTGTTTTCGATGCTGTACCACCTACTGGTGGAGCGCCTTTTACTGCGGGTGTTTCTGGTCCTGGCTCTCTAGGTTCAACATCGGTGATTTCTACAGTCGGTGGAAAAGTAACAATTTTCACCGGCAATGAGACAATAAGTGCGGGCTCTGGTCGCGGTAATCTTGATTGTAGAACCGCACCAAACTCGCTATTTTGCCAGAGCCTTTTACAAAAACGTACTGCATGGCGGAGAGCACAATGATAACGAATATCTTCGTAGGCAAACGTAAGGTATGTGTCCGCGGCTTCACGATGATAGAACTACTAATCGTTGTATCCATCATCGGTATTCTCGCAGCTATTTCTTATCCCTCGTATGTTGCAGAGGTGGAACGCGGACGGCGGAATGATGCGAAAGCCGTACTACTTGAAGCTGCGCAGTACATGGAACGGCGTTTCACCGAAACGCGTAACTACGCGTTGATTACAGCAGCAGATTTGGCCTCGGCTGGCGTAAACAAATCCCCAAAAGATTCCGGAGCCTGGTACAACATCTCGATAGTCGCCTCAGATGTGAGTACATATCAACTACAGGCTCGCCCTCGTGCTGGTTGGACGCCTAAATTATGCGGTACGCTCACGCTAAACCAATTAGGAGTGAAAACGTCGGCAGGCAGCATTGAAGAATGCTGGAACAAATAACTTTAGTACTCTGCGATTCTCTAGGTGGTTCAGTGGAAGGGGGTCGTTAAAACGGACAACATGGATTTGATATTTTTACTGAAACCAAAGAACACGATGTCCCGAACACCAAAGCGTCAGTTCATGCACGAGTACCGCGCTGAAGCGGTCAAGTTAGTCACCGCGCAGGGCATGAAAGTCAGTGCTGGTGCGCAGAAGCTCGATCTTTCGATGCAAACCTATGCCACATGGGTGGTTCGCACTCGCTAAGGAAAGCTTGCCACTGTTGATGCGCAGCATATACGGTCTATCAGCGAGCTGCAAACTGCACACAATTAGCGAACTCTTGCGGCGCTTCGGTTGGTTGCAGTTGTAGTACTCGACTCGTCGACGACTGTAGCCACCCCAGCACCGGGCGAACGTGGGTTTAGAAACGAGGCTCGGTTTGTTCCAGGCACACTAGTCGGATCGCTTTGCCTCTTACTTGTAGCAAGCTGCTCGCATCGCTCTCGCGATGCTCCACTAACTAGTCTTTCAAGGCATGTCTGAGCCGTCACAGAAGTACTTGCGGGTTGAGACTTACCTTGTGCGACTGTTTGCCCCGGCGAAAGCGCCGCCGCTACAACGAGTGAGCCAAGAAATACTCTATTGTTTGACTGCATCGCCACGCTCTCCACTAATCATGATTGCTCAATGATAGTAGAAAAATCGCGTTTCAATTGCTCTAGATGACTGACGGTAACCAATGAGCGACAACATAATTAGCCCACCGATTTGCCTGACGATCATCGTTCGCAACGAGGCTGCGGTCATTCAGAGTTGTATCGAATCATGCGCTCCTTTTTTGAGCGGAATAGCCGCAGTAGATACCGGCAGCACTGACAAGACACTGTCGATAATCAAAAATCTCGCAGAACAGCAGCTGCTCAAAGTTTCCATAATAGAAGAGGCGTGGACAGACGACTTCGCATTTCACCGTAACAACGCGCTGCTGAATGCGACCGATTTGCTAGGGGATAAATGCGTAACGCTGCAGCTCGACGCTGACGAACAAGTCAAGGCAGGTCTATCAGAAGCGATCGCACTGCTTGAGTCGGCTGACGTGATAACTGGATGGTTAGAAGACGGCGATTTTCGTTACCAGAAGCATTTCCTCATACGCGCATCAAGTATCCATCGCTGGGATGGTGAACGACACGAACAACCCGTCTTTGTGGCATCGACAAGACGTGTTCTTTGCCAAAGTCTAACTGTACATTACGGTAATGATGGTTTTCGACGAAGCAAACCCGGGTTTCAAAGGCGCGACGCAATCATCTTAGCTGATGCGTTGGAGTCGCAGATTTCATTTCGGCAAGCATGGCTGCTCGGGCGGACATTAGAATCAAGCAATCTTTTCGCAGAAGCAATTGATTCATTTCGTACCGCACTCAAAGCTTCGATCAACCACGAGCAGAGGTTCCAGTCTTTGTGGGGAATTGCACGCGCAACTCATCAATGTGAAAACCCTCGAGAAAGCATCGAGCGATATGAAGAGTTAACTTCAACATATCCGCATCGTGCAGAGGGATGGCTCGGGCTAGCGCAGCTTACGTACGAGCATGGCAACTTTCACAAATCCTTCGCGGCCGCGCAGCGTGCAACGTCATGTGCGGAACCCACAGAAACTATGCTGTATGACCGCGCCGCGTGCGGGTGGCTTTCGTTCGAACTCGCAGCTAGAGCGAGGATGGCTATGAGAAGACCTGAGCTGCATCTAGCACTGAATGACTTTAAACACGCATTGGAGGCTATGCCAGCACTCGCTGAGGATCGCGAGCGCATAATGCGTTCAATCAGTGAATTAAGCCAGGCATTTAGTCGATCAGCGGATACCGAACCAACTTAGCCGGTTTGTACGCTGTCAAGTACCGTCCGCAACTCCCAATCCTCACCTAACCCTTTAACCGCCGATAAAACCCACATTTCGCTTTGCAAAGTGACTTGCGTCACGTTTCGCGAATCGTCGTGACCAAGGGGCAGATAAACCACACGCTGCTCCTCGAGCTCATACGTGATGAATGGCGTTTGCTGCGTTTGCTTTTCGTCAAAACATAGTTTCGCTTCTGCATAGTTACTGAGCACTTCGACGCCTACCATCACATCACGGCCGTTGTCTTGTAGCCAACGTATCGCGCATAGTGTCCATGGTTCGTTGTCGGTGCCGCGCATGGCGAGCAGGGAGCCCGCACGCAAACGCGGGGAGTCAGGTTTGAACTTCAACAGGAAACCACCCTCGCTGTGGTTGACAACTTGTCCTTCGAGGAGGCTTCGTGGGTCAAACGTCGATTTTGTGGCTGTGTGATGCTCCTGTAGCGCCCCCCACACGTCGATCATGCCGGTAATGGCACGAACATAACCTTGCGCTGCGATGCGCGGGATCGCGCGTGTGTGAACCTGACCGAATTCGCGTAGCGCGCGGCGCACAAAGTCGCTGACCTCAGGCGCAGTCAACCCAGCAAGATTACCCGCGCTCAACAGTGCCTCGTAGATATCACTGCCGCGATTAGCCGCCGGCGCGCGAAGCTCTTCAATCGCGTAGGCTGCGCTTTGTGCGTTCACGTAGAGCGGCAGCTGTGGATTCCAATCAATCGGCACCCGTCCGAACGGTGTTGGCGGTTTGTCATCCATCAAATCCGCTGTTGCAAGCCCGGAGCCCGCATGGGTCGGCGGAGCGAGCGAATAGCTGCAGGTTTTCGACAGGAGACCGACCAGGCGTACCGCAACTGGCAGTCGACCAGCAACGAGTGAAAGCGGATTGAGCCACGCCATCAACCAGAGCTGCAAACAAAGGTTTCGCGACGTCTCGTAATCCGCTTCGTTGCCATCGCGACACTGCGAGACAACGTAGCCCGTGATTGAATAAACAGATCGCCAAAAGCCAGGTGGGGTAGGGGCGTAAGCGAGATTCGATCCGGCATACATGCGACCCAGAATCCGCAGCGCTGCTTCAACTGAAACGCGGTTAGATAGTGTGGATCGAAACACCGAGAGCGGGCGAATGCTGCCTGCGCCCAGACGCTGCCAGATCATTTGCGTGTGCAGCAAATACTCGGAGTAAGTTGTTCGCGCGTTGGTGTCGAGCGGGTGAGAGACGTTCCAAAACTTTCCTTCCAGTACGCTCCATTCGCGATGATTGAGCACACTCAATGCTGCCGCGAAGTCGCCGGTCTGTAGCCTCGAAATCGCTGTAGACAGCGAATCGTTGGCGCCCGGATTTGGATTGACTATTGACACGTGTCGCAATCGTTTTGTTGTTGTGTTCGCAGATTATCTGACGGAGCGGGTAATTAGGAAACTATCGATTGATGTTGAGTACCATGAGAGTGACCTGGATTGGTTTAAATATAATTTAACATAATATAAATTCCCGAACATTTAGACATTCCGTTTAGGCGCTTCGGATAATCTCAACCGCACGATCGACCCGGCTCACAATTTCAATATCCAAGCCCGCCTTCGAACGTGTTGCACGACCAATATCACCGCACACCACTTTCTTGAATCCGAGCTTTTCGGACTCCGCAACACGAATTGCGCCGCCCACGACCGGGCGAACTTCGCCACCTAAGCCGACTTCACCAAACAAAACGATTTCCGCCGGAATGGCTTTACCAGTAAGCGATGACCAAATTGCTGCAATGATTGGCAAATCTGCGGCCGGTTCATCGACTGTTAGACCGCCGACCACGTTCAAAAATACGTCGAAGCCACCCAGCTGAGAACCCAAATGTCGATTCATTACCGCCAAGAGCATCGCAAGGCGTTGACTATCGACCCCATTACAAACGCGACGCGGATTACCCGCCGTTCGATCCACCAGTGCCTGAATCTGCACAAGTAAAGGTCGTGAGCCTTCAATCGCAGGAAACACGACATTGCCGGCAGCGGCTTGTTGTGAGTTATGCAAGAACAACACCGACGGATTCGCAACGGCGCGCAATCCTGTTTCCGTCATACTGAAAACGCCGATTTCATTGGCGGCGCCAAAACGGTTTTTGAGCGCGCGAATGATGCGAAT
>JBOFBL010000175.1:0-4257 GCA_051645545.1 Casimicrobium sp.
TCCGCCGGAAAACTCATACAGGCGAGTTCAGCTAAACGCTTACTCGCCCCCATGATGCTTGAGGGGCGAACCGCTTTATCCGTTGAAACGAGCACGAATTTCTCGACACCGATTTCGCGCGCGCATTCGGCCATGGTGATCGTGCCGTGCGTGTTGTTTCGCACGGCTTCCCAAGCGTTGACGGTCTCTGTCATCGGCACATGTTTATAGGCTGCTGCGTGAAAGACGATCGACGGTTGTTCGACGGCAAGAATTTCACGAATGCGCTCGCGGTTGCGCACGTCGGCGACGTACACCTCAATGCGGCGTGCATCGACGAACTGTTGTAAATGCTCGTAGATGTCATACGCCGCGAACTCCGAGATGTCGAGCAGCACCAGTCGCTCTGGACGAAAGCGCACGATTTGCGTGCAAAGTTCGCGACCGATCGAGCCGCCGGCACCGGTGACCAACACCGTTTTCCCCGAAAACCATTGCATGAGGCCGGCGGTATCAAGCGCTACAGGCTCGCGCCCGAGCAAGTCTTCGAGCTCGACCGCACGCAACTTGGCTTGCGCGTCGTTCTCGCTCAACATTTCATCGTATGCTGGCACCGTGAGCGTCGATAGCTGCGCGTCGGCCGCTAGGCGCACCGCGCGCCGACGTTCGCGATGCGTCGCGCTCGGCATGGCAATGATCGTGTGTTGCGCGCCAAAACGACGCGCGACGGATCCGATTTCATTTAGAGCGCCGAGCACCGGCGTATCGAATAGCCGCGCCCCTTGTTTCGCACGATCATCGTCGAGCAGCGCGACGGGGCGCCACACGTCGGATCGTTGCAATTGCCGGATCAAATTTGCAGCCGCCGTTCCCGCGCCCATGACGATGACAGGTTCGCCGCGAATCGCGGAGAGTCCGTAGAGTCGGTGTTCTTTCCAGCTGCGCACGGCCATGCGCGCGCCGCCCATAAGAATGATGAGCAAAAACGGCTGGGCACCCAATACGAAACGTGGCCAAATAAACGAATCGGGTCGAACCAGTAGAAACACCAATCCAGTAGCGGCTGCGCCGACAAACGCTGCGCGCATGATGAGCCACATATCCGGCAAGCTCGCAAATCGCCAGATGCCGCGATAAAGCCCCATCGCAACGAAGACCACCGCGTGAATCGGCAGCACGTAAAGCAAACTGCGAAACACGTCGCTCGCGACGTAATTTGCAGTGTCGAAATTCGCATTGAAGCGAACCCAAAAAAGCGTTGCCCACGAAATCGCAACCGCCGCCAGGTCGTAGATCAACGCAGTCGGGGCTCGCGGATTCAACAGCAGATTGATCGGTGGATGGCGCACAGCAAGATGCGCAACGATGAGATAAGTGGCTCCGTAAACGAGCGCAATCGCAAGCTTCGCGTCGCCAGGAATCGCCTTCGACGAGTGCAACAAAATGGCGCCAACCGCGGAGAGCGCGCTCCAGCCGATGATCCACGCGAAGAGGCCTTTGTGACCAAGACCCGCGAGCACCAGGCGCTGATACACGTGATCGCGATGCGGCACCGTGGGGTCATGACCGGTGAGCAAACGACGAATCAATGTGAAGGTCGCGTCTGCCCAAAACGGCGCAAACAAAACCAACGGCACTGCAGCATGCCAAAGCTCGTTGGCAATGCCGTAGATCGACAGCGCGCCGAGCACAAACCCAAGGACGGTCGAGCCGCCGTCACCCATGAAGATGCGGGCGGGTGGCCCGTTGAACAGCAAAAACCCAAGCGTGCCACCAGCAAGGATTAATGCAAGAGTGCGAATTTCTTCGCCGCTCGCGTACGCAAGCCACGCGAGCGTCGCGCTGCCAACGATGGCCATCACCGCCGCATTGCCGTCGGCGCCATCCATGAAGTTAAAAAGATTGAGCGACCACACCAAAAAAATAATCGCCAAAATTGCTGCCATAGTGCCAAGCGACGGCAGCCAACCAACAACAAGAATAAGCGCCGCAAAGGCATGAAACAGTAAACGGATTCTTGCGCCAACCCCAAGCCAATCATCCAGTGCCGAGATACACCATAGCAAAAAGACTGCTACTAAAAAAACCGGGCTTGCCCATTTAAATAGGGCTAGAGCTAAAAAAGCTAAAACAATGCCCAAGCCGCCGCCACGCGAGATCAGTTGATTATGGAGTGAGCGCTCGCTAGGTTGCGCGTACGGGCTTGGAATAACACCCCGTATCAGCGCCAAACTGACGGCGAGACTCACCATAAAGGCGACGGCAGCTACACCAATCGATTCAAGCATTATCTTTATTTTTCAAATACATAGCCCGCATTTTCGCCATTTTTTCTCGAACGTCCGGTGCCCGCAATCCCGCCATTTTCGCCGTATTCACCAATCCACTCAATGTTGCAAATTGACAACGACGAAACACAGTTAAAAACGCCTGTCAAACTGCCGCGTTGGCGCTAACCCCCGCTTTTTGGCAAAATCAGGACAGCTTCCGAAATTTGTTCGTTGGAAGAAATCTTGTCGGCACGGTGCGAAAAAACATCAATACGCCGACCTTTGAATTACTGAGGAGAGACTGAATGAAACTGAAACTTTTGGCTCTGGCCGTTGGCGGCTTGATGGCTGGTGCGGTATCCGCACAGTCTGCAAATGTGACACTCTACGGTGTCGTAGACGTATCTATCTCGAATGAACGTTCGAGTGGCACGGGTGGTCGTAGCGCAACGTTCGTTGATTCGGGTGGTTTGTCCGGTTCGCGCTGGGGACTTCGCGGTAGCGAGTCGCTCGGTGGCGGTTTGAATGCAGTGTTTGTGGCCGAAAGCGGCTTCCTCGCAGATACCGGCGGTCTAGGGCAGGGTGGACGTCTATTTGGACGTCAGGTATTCGTTGGCTTGAACGGTGGCTTCGGCTCGTTCACTATGGGTCGCCAGTACTCGCCGCTCTTCAGCGTGTTGTGTGAAGTCGACATCGACGGTTGTACGTCGTACTCCGTTGTCGGCAATCACTACTTGGGTTTGCCTGGCGCACTTCGCGTCGACAACACGGTCGTCTACGCGACGCCGAACATGGGTGGCTTTACGGCAGCTGTGATGTGGGGCGCTGGTGAAAGCACGCGCGGCACGAACGCAGGCCGTACGCTTTCCGCAAACGCACAGTACAAAGCAGGCCCGCTGTATCTCGGTTTAGGCTATGCCGACGTGAAAACAGCGCCAGCAGCACCAGCTCCGATCGCTAATGCAGGTCGCACTTGGACCGCAGGCGGCGGATTCGACGCAGGTGTTGCTAAGTTGACAGCTTCCTACCTTGAGAACAAGTTCACGTTCGGTGCCGTTAAGTTCAAGGGCTTCCAAGTAGGCGCGGCAGTTCCGTTTGGCGCAACGACGTTGATTCTCAATGCTGGTCAGGGTAAAGCCGGTGCCGCTAAGAACACGCTGTTCCAGATTGGCGCGGACCACAGCCTTTCTAAGCGTACGACTGCCTACGCGCGCGTTGGCTTCTCGCAAAACAACTCGGCATCGAATCTCGACATGTTCCATTCCGCAGGCCCACTTGGCTCGCTGGGTGCTGGCGTCGCGCCAGGCGCAGCCGGTTCGGATGAGCGAATCATTTCGCTTGGCCTACGTCATCGCTTCTAAAGCGCTCCATGGGCGGGATAGCTCCCGCCCTATCGAAGACCTAAATTTACTTTCGGAGTACTTATGAAAGCAACAAAAATCGCCGTCGCAGTAGCTGCCTTAGTTGGTGCCGCTGCTGCATCGGCACAAACAGCAAACGTTACGCTCTACGGCAGCATTCGCGTCGCAGCTGAAGTGGCGCGCGTGAGCGCCTCAGGCATTGCGAGTAACCGCACCACCGTCATCGATAACGTAAGCTCGCGTTTTGGTTTCCGTGGTTCGGAATCTCTCGGTGGCGGAATGAACGCTATCTTCCAGATCGAAAGCGGTTTCGCATCGGATACTGGTACTGGCACGATCGGTAGCCGTGAAGCTTGGGTTGGTTTGAACGGTGGCTTTGGCGAGCTCAAACTCGGCTATGGTTTAACGCCGTACGATGATGTACTGGGTTGGGCGCATCAGCAAGGTGCCAATAGCTGGGAAAACCGTAACAACGGTGTGTCCGGTGGCGCAGGTTTCGCAAAGCAAGATCTCTTCACCAACTATACAAGCTCAGCAAATTGCCGCTCTAGCGCATTCGATGCACGCTACGGCAACTCTGTTAGCTACGCAACGCCGAATATGTCCGGCTTCCAAGCTCGTACGCAATACGCGTTCATCGGCGAAGG
>JBOFBL010000176.1:0-1708 GCA_051645545.1 Casimicrobium sp.
AATCGTTGATTGCGTTGCATGAACCCGCCTATGCGCAGCAATGGCGCGATTTGGATCGCGATTTTCAAACTGTGATGCTCAATGCGATCGTTGCGTACGAGCTGCCAGTTGCGAAACTGGAAAGCAAATTCAAACTGAATCAGCATCGTAAGGAAGCAGCGGTCGCAATGAAGCGCAACTATGGCACTGGAACCGAGAACGAGCGCGCTCTCGCCGAATGGATGCAGCGACTGGGCATGTGATGACGAGTGTTACGGCAACGACGACAGCGGTTGACGAAGCGTTCATGCGCGACGCGCTCGCGCTCGCACGTGAAGCGGGTGCTGCCGGTGAAGTGCCGATCGCGGCGCTCGTTGTAATTGATGGGCAAGTGATCGGACGCGGTGCGAATCGTGTGATTCGAGACAGCGACGGTTGCGCGCATGCTGAAATCGTTGCGTTGCGTGATGCGTTTGCCGCGATTCGCAATTACCGTGTGCCGGGGGCGACGGTGTACACAACGGTTGAGCCATGCGCGATGTGTGCAGGCGCACTCTTGCATGCGCGAGTGAGTCGTGTGGTGTGGGGCGCACCGGACGCGAAGTTTGGTGCAGCGGGATCTGTAATTGATTTGTTTGCGCAGGAGAAACTGAATCACCATGCGCGTGAGATTGTGGGGCGAGTGCTTCAACGAGAGTGCGCGCAGTTACTGAAGGATTTCTTTGCGAGTAAGCGGGAACGCCGAACTCAGCTCTCCGATACGGCCGCTCCCGGTCTCGGTCCCCGCCCGAAGGTTTATCCCCGCGAAGGCGGGGACAGGGATGACAGTGGGGTGTATGCGTCACCGAAAGCAGAAACAATGCAAGTAAAAACCGCCACCTGGCAAGACGATCACTCAACACTCAAAGCGATCCGCTTCGAAGTCTTCGTCGAAGAGCAAAAGGTGCCCGCCGAAGAAGAGGTGGATCGCCACGATCCCGTTTCGATTCACGCGATTGCGTGGGTTGATGGCGTCGCCGCAGCTTGCGGTCGATTGTTGCCCGACGGTCACATCGGGCGCATGGCGGTGAGAAAACCGTTTCGCGGCAAGAACATCGGCGCTGCGGTGCTCGAAAATTTGATCGAACGCGCGCGTCAACGAGGCGACCGCGAAGTCGTTCTTTCCGCGCAGACGCATGCAATTGGTTTTTACGAAAAATACGGCTTTGCAGCGTATGGCCCGGAGTATCTTGACTGCGACATTCCGCATCGCGATATGAAGCGTGTGTTGTAATGCAATATGAAAAAAGTGAAGGAGAGAATTTTATGTTTGCTACGAAATTTTCAGTACGCGGCGTGCTCGCGATGGGACTGATCGCGTCGATGTTTGCGCTCGTCGGTTGCGACCGCGTCGCCACAGGCGAATTGCAAGTCGGTCAATCGACCGTCGCCGACATGAAATTCAAGATGGGCGAACCTTCCGAAGTACGCAAGGACGGCGACCGCGAAATCTGGGTCTATCCACTTGGGCCCGAAGGTGTGAAAACCTACTTCATGACGGTTGATTCAAGTGGCAAATTGGAAAAAATTGATCAAGTGTTAACCGAGGCCAACTTCGCGCGCGTGCAGTCGGGAATGACGCATGACGAAGTCGTTCGTATTCTCGGGCGTCACGGCAAGGAACAGCGCTATGCGATGAGTATCAACGAGGTCACGCGTTCGTGGAAATACAACAAGGACAACGCCGACC
>JBOFBL010000177.1:0-2086 GCA_051645545.1 Casimicrobium sp.
CATTTCAAACCAGGCAAAGAACTGCGCGAGCGCGTTGACGCACAACTCACCAACGGAATCGCCGACTGAAGTAGATAGACTTCGGGCATGGAGATTGAGATTTGGTGGGCGCTCATCGGCGCCATCGCTTTTTTTGCACTGGGCTGGTTTGCTGCACGCGCCGACATTCGACACATCATGCGCGATGCGCGCGCTTTGCCAAGCGCGTATTTTCGCGGCCTCAACTACCTGCTTCGACAAGAAAACGACAAGGCCGTCGAGAGCTTTGTTGATGTTTCAAAACGCGATCCGCATGCGCTTGATTTGCAGCTCGCGTTAGGCAGTTTGTTTCGACAGCAAGGTCGCATTGCGGATGCCACAGCCATTCATCAATCGCTCGTCGATCGACACGATTTGCCGAAAGATAAACGCGAGCTCGCGCTCTTCGAGCTTGCCCAAGACTTCCATGCATCGGGGCTCTTTGATCGCGCCGAATCACTCTATGAGCAATTGAGCGGCACGACCTACGAAGCGGAAGCGCTGACCAAGCTCGCAGCAGTGCTGGAGCAAGAAAAAGAGTGGGCAAAAGTTGTCACGACGCGCGAGCGAATCGAGAAGTTAAACCGCGAACCGCAAGGCAAGTTGATCGCGCAGTGCTATTGCGAGCTTGCGGACGTCGCGCTTGCGAAGAACGATGTTGACGCGGTGAAGGTTAATCTTGCGAAAGCGCTCGAATACAACCGCAACAGCGGCCGGGTGAAATTGCTCGCTTTTCGTGCAGCGGTAAGAGCAGGGCAACCACAAGAGGCAAAGACCGCGCTGGAAGATCTTGCGCGCGTGCAACCCGAATTACTGCCTTTGGTGTCTGACGAAGTGCTCGGGTTGTGGGATGGTGATTCAGCAAAAATTGGGGTCGAGCAATTAGCCTCTGCGCAAAGAAACGCGCCATCGTCGATCGGATTGAGTAAGCTAGTCGATGCATCGACAAAATTCGAAGGATCGCCCAAAGCTTTAGGGCGATTGAGAGCGGAGCTACAAAGAAATCCATCGGCTCGCGAAGTGGCAAAGCTGCTCGAAATGGAGAGCGACGCGCGCGACGAGACGACGCAATTGGTGATGAAAGAAGCGGCGGATCTACTGCGCCGTGCGACCGAAAAAACTCCAGGCTATCACTGTACTCATTGTGGGTTTCGAGCACCGCGGTATTACTGGAAATGCCCCGGTTGTAACAGTTGGGAAGCGTTTAAAGCGACGCCGCTCGGCTGAACTAAATCTAATGTTATTTCTTAAAAAAATTCTGCAAGATATTGTTTATTAATGGCAAATCTTGCAAATAAATCGACTAAAACAGTCTATCTCTGTCGTGAGTGCGGCGAGTCCACACCTAAATGGCAAGGGCAGTGTCCGTCCTGTAACGCCTGGAATACACTCGAAGAATCAGTTATTTCAACTGCTACTAGTTCTGGCGCATTCGCCCAAAAGAATAGGGCGATAGCGGGTAAGGCTGGAAAGATCATTCGGCTTTCAGATGTGAGCGTTGAGGACGTCACGCGCTGGCCAACGGGTTCGACCGAAATGGATCGCGCTTTGGGCGGCGGTCTGGTTCCAGGTGCCGTAATACTCATCGGCGGCGATCCGGGCATCGGCAAATCGACGCTCACTTTGCAAGTCGTCGCAGCAATTGCTGAAAACCGTCCCGCGCTCTACGTCACTGGCGAAGAGTCGACGGCACAAGTTGCAAGCCGTGCTCAACGGCTCGACTTGCCGCTGGATGCGATACAAGTGCTTGCCGAAACGGGTCTCGAAACGATCCTTACGCACGTCGCGCAGTCTAAGCCGCAGGTGGTGGTGATCGATTCGATCCAAACGCTCTACAGCGAACAATTCAACTCCGCGCCAGGCTCGGTCGTGCAGGTGCGTGAATGTGCGGCAGAACTCGTGCGCTATGCCAAAGCCAACGGGGTTGCGATTTTGATTGTTGGACATGTGACCAAGGAAGGCTCCATCGCGGGGCCGCGCGTGCTTGAGCACCTGGTCGATACAGTGATTTATTTCGAAGGCGAAGCGGGCTCAAACATTCGCATCATTCGCGCGCTCAAAAACCGTT
>JBOFBL010000178.1:0-1029 GCA_051645545.1 Casimicrobium sp.
CCCCCGTAGAAACGCACCACGTCGCAACGATCAGTAGCGCCGTTAGCGTGTAGGCTTTTAAACGTAAATTCATCGCGTCACGCTCCAGAAATAAACGCCGACATGCACTGACATAAACAAAATCACCAGCGCGCACGAAATCAACAGGCTTCGTTCTTGCTTTTCAGGGTCGAGCCAAAAGCAGACCGCCGAGTGGAGCCATCTGTCACATCGCTCAGCAAGCGATATGTCGTATTTGGATAAGCCGCGAAACAGGTTCATTTATTCCTCGCATGTTGCAAACTGAGATCAATCATCCGCTGCAACGCGTCGGCTGCGGCGGCGTAATCGTCTATTGGTTGATCTTCGTAGAAGTTCATTTCTTCTCGTCGTGCGCGAATTCGTCTTCGTTATTCACCTGCGTTCTCCTCTGCATATAGCTCAACAACCTTGATCGCTTTGCTTCGAAGAAGACTAAGGCGCAGCGCGTCCTCTGTGTAGTCTTTACGCGGCATGAACAACATCCCAATCGCTTCGACAAACAACGATTCCGCTTCGGACTTGCCGCAATCCAACCGGTCAAGAAATTCTTCTGGGTAACGCTCGAACTGCTGGGTTAGCTCCGCAGTCTCGCGCTTAACCTTCGCCTCGCGATGCTCCATATCGACAATCGCAGCATCTTGCTTTGCGTGAAATTCGTTTGTGTCGCGATCTACTGGGTCGGCGTAGGCCAACATCATCCTTCTCCTAACCAATTCAAGGTCAATACACACAAGTCGATGCGCCAACATGCTGACGCTCGTACTCCGAACCGGCTAGCGCCCTCGCGCCATCGCGGATTTGACTCACCGACCCCATGAGGGTGGTTTCGGCTCTTGCTATCGGCTTCTGTGTACTGAGAGATAACCAATACGGCTATCTCTCTAATCTGCTATTGCGCTATTGCAGCTTGCTGATCGCGCTCTTCGCAGCTTTTCCGAAGCGCGGCGAAAGTGTCTTCGCACGATCGCCCCATCGACAGCTCAATTAGCTCGTCAGGGTCTTCATTCG
>JBOFBL010000179.1:0-1779 GCA_051645545.1 Casimicrobium sp.
AGTCAAACTTCTCCGTACTGTTTTTTCTTCTATTGCGAATGCCATTTGCAGATGGCATTCGCGTCGATAGCGACGAGGGACGCTATCGACATTGTTATCGGTATAGCGGTTCGCTTACAGCAATCGGGCGCACATCGAGTTCCACGTCGCGAACGCTGTAATGCGCGCGTCCTTTTTCGATGCGCAGGAACCCGCGCGTGTCATCGCCCTTGCGAAACGTGAATTCGAAGCCAAGCTTGCGATTGCGATGATTCGGTGACGGCAGCGAAAGACCGACGACCTGCTTCTGCGTGTTGTCGACAAGATTCGTAAGCACTTCGATCAATAGATTTTTCCCGAGAACATCGGCGTACCAACGTGCTTCGTCGAATTCGGGTTTGAAATTCGCATCGCGATGATCGAGCACGCTCCCCGCCGCCTTGAACAGCGAGACGGTGAGCGTTTTGTTCGTCAGATCGAATTTGTCGCCACGTTCCAGATACGTGATCCGTGCGCCCTTCATGTTGAAGTCTTTCGTCGCAGAGTCGGTTGCAGCCTTCGATGTGTCGATCACAATCACGCCGCTTGCGCCGAGCACTTCCATCTGTTTCTTAGCATCGACAAGCACGGCGGTGTTTTCATCGACACCAACACCGAGCGTCACCTTCGCACCCACCATCGCTGGCAACATGCGCGCGAAGCGCCCGCGCGCGAGCACGTGCTGATCGACGAACACATCGTTGCCGATGAAACCAAGGCCTGGTGCGATATCAGTGCCCGGTTTCACGCCCTCTTGCAAAACGCGCAGCACGTCGGGTGGCTCGTAGAACATCGTGCGGCTCATGATCGCAGCACCCGCGCTGGTGCCCGCGAGTACGCCGCCCTTCGCGTGAACTTCGTGAATGGCTTTTAAGAGCGCCGTCGCCGAGCCGTCCGCGCGTACGAGCGTTTGCGTGATGCGACTTTGATCGCCGCCGTTGAAAAACACGCCGCCGGCTTTCGCCACACGCTCGGCAATCGCTGGATCGTCGGCATCCTTTCGGAAATCGCGATTGGCAAGACGTGGTGCCGCGGTCACAAAAAACGGCTTCGCGCCGTAGCGCTCCATCGTCTCAATCGTGCGCTTTGCCGAACTTTCGGGATTGCCCGCGGCCGCCGCGATCACTGCGATCGACGCGCCCTTGCCTCCGGCGAGCGCGATAATGCGCTGCCAAATATCTTCGGTGTCGGGGTGGATCGCACCACCCATGATGACTAGGGAGCCTTTCACGAGGTTTCTTTCTTGCGCGAGCGTAGCGACGTTCGCGATTAACGCGAAAATCGCAGTGGCCAACACATAGAGTCGCTTCATTTCATATCCAAAGGTTGTCCGCCGCACTAAACGCTATCTCGTTTATGCAATGTTCATGGTTCGAAAATCTCACCAAGAACGGACGAAGTCGATGCGTACTTTACCAACCTCGCGAGCGCGCGAGACGGATGCAGTGCAAGGCGTCGGCAAGCGACGTGTACGCATGTACACGAGCTCGCCGACAACGCAGCAATGCGCCGTCGCAGCCGCTCGCGTTAGAACGAGTAGCTGATGCGTGCGTAGTAATAGCGCCCACGCGGATCGGTATGCGTCGGATCATACGTGGCGAGGAAGTAATACGCCTGATTCGAGAACGGTGGCGGCGTGTTCGCAATATTGAGCACGCCACCAGTGACCTTAAGCTTCTTCGAAACGCTCCACGATCCGGTCAAATCCCAAAGCGAATACGCTTTCACTTTGCGCGACGGCAGCAGCGTGTCCGACACCGG
>JBOFBL010000180.1:0-4731 GCA_051645545.1 Casimicrobium sp.
GCGCAGGCGTCATGGGAAAACACACCACAAAGCCCGTGGTTCGGTTCCAGTACGTCATGTGGCCTACGGCTCTTGTCAGCTTAATGCTGTCCCCGATCAGCATGCAGGTAATGGCCTCGTCGGCTTGCATTACCGCCGCTCTTCTATCCAGCGTCGGCGCGTGGCGCAGCGGATTGCCAAACTACGCTAAACGATCTACGTTTGCGGACACGATTACTTTCCCACCATTGAGGAAGCGAAAATGAAAATCAGCGATGCCGGGCTTGATCTAATCAAGGAATTTGAGGGCCTTCGACTAGAGGCGTACTTGTGTCCTGCGAGCGTCTGGACGATCGGCTACGGGACAACGCGCGGCGTCAAAGAGGGAATGAAAATCACGCGAGAAGAAGCGGAGCGGTTTTTGCGTGCGGACGTGGAAAAGTACGAGCAGGCGGTTAACGAGTTGATGCAACAGGGGTTTACATCGCAAACCCAGTTCGACGCGTTTGTCAGTCTTGCCTACAACATTGGCCGGCAAGCGTTTGCCACGTCTACCGCATTGAAGCGGCATAGAAACGGTGACTTCGCAGGCGCTGCTGATGCAATCACATGGTTCAATCGCGGTGGCGGTCGCGTTCTGCCTGGGCTTGTACGGCGGCGCGAGGCAGAGAAGAAGCTTTACCTAAGCTGATTGCGCATCGGAACAGTATGTTCTATATTGCGAGCAGCGACGACGGATGAGCCCGGCGCCGCGCTCTAACCACACCAGAAAGCGAGTTCTGAAATGGATGCTCAAAACGATACAGCAAGCGGCGATAGAAAAGCGAATCAGCCTTCATGGGAAAAGCTTCCGGCGATTCAAGGAAACCTAGGAGGTTGCTTGAACTGCGGAGTTCGTCCAGGCCTATTTCCAATGGATGGCATTATTGCTGTTGGATTCGGGTACGCGGCTTTGCACAAAAACGGCCGGCCGGTTTACATGGAGCCAAATAATCCACATGACGGTGAAGAGTTTATGACGGGGCTTAAAGCGGAGATGATTGCCGCGCAAGACCCGGACAACGATTGGCAGATCGTGCTGGAGGGCCCGTTAAGCGGTCGCACCTACCAAAGGCACGGGCCTGTAGAGTGGGTGTTAATTGAGGAAAACCAAGGCTTCGCGTGAGCTGGCGATGAAAAATACGATTCCGATTGAGTTGTATTTGGCTGGCGCGCTGTGCGTCGCAATCGCCCTTATGGGCTGCGGTGGCGGCGGCGCGTCGGCCATCCCATCAGTGCAGGCATCAACGCATGCCGCTGTCCCGAGCAAACTGCATGATATCGCCTCGCCGCTGCGCACGAAGCCGGTCGACGGCGACCCGTACGAGTACCTGATCGGCGATACCAGCATCGTCATCAACCGCGACACGCCTGCTGGTTTAGGCAAAGACGCGCTTAATGGCGGTTATCGTACCGATTTGCCAGCGATCTATATCCAGGGCACGCACCAGAACTACGGTGACAAAGGCGCGGTCGTTGTGCAAAGCCGCATCAAGCCGCACCCGCAAGCTGCGCGCAATCGCGACTGGTTGGACAGTAACTCGATTGTCGGCCTGACGGTCGGGCTGATCCACGATGGGCCGCGCACCTACTCGCAAATGGCCGAATCAGCGGCGCACGACAACGGCCATCAGGACACCAGCTCGGTCGCGATAAATACGCGCCTGGTGCGCACATCCGATCCTGCCCGCGATACGATCAAGACCATGTGGGCAAACTACCTTGCAAGTTGCTGGGAAGGCTCGAGGCCCTGCGATTCGGCTTATCTGGTCCACGGCAGATACCGCAGCGGCCTCGATCTTGCCCAGACCGATCTGGACGAACGCCAAGCCGCGATCGTGCTACGGAAGGGCCAGCGTATTTATTTCGACGCCGAGCGCGTTTTCCCTACGCGCGGGCATGCAAGCGGACTAACGCAAGACCTTGGCAGCCGCGCCTACGTGACGATGGATGAGGATGGCTACATCAGCTTTGGCAATGTGCGCGGCGTGCGGGTGAATGGGAGAGCGCTATGAGCAATACATTAGATTTAGCGGTCTATGGCAAATGGCGATGCGCCATTTCTGATCCTCCGGCGCTTAACGGAAAAGAATACGAAGTTGCTCTTGGCGTAGAGTGCATCGTATGCATGGAAGACGGTCGAGTTACCGCAATGAGATATTGCGCAAACTTGTGGGCCAAAACAGAAAGAGGAAGGCTCCCGCGATGGGAAGACAACGGTAGGCTTGCGTATAAAAAAGTCATGTTCTGGATGGATTTCCCATCCGCTCCGCCTTCTATTGAAGCCCGCGAGGCCGCTTGATCGGCGCAATTTTGTCCCGTTTTGCGGCCCCCGCTATCGGCGGTCTTATTGGAGCGATAAAATTCGATCGGCGAGCGTTATCGAATTGGTTAAACGGTTTCGACCGGCCAAATCGCCACGGACAACGTAACCGGGATTTTGAACAAAGGAGTACCAAATGTTTAATTTGCTTGAAGACCTGACAAAAGTAGCCGTTTCCGTTGTAAAGCTGCCGGTAACTATTATTGCAGACGCGGCAACGCTAGGCGGCGCAATCATCGATAAAGATCAACCGTATACCGCTGATGCCTTGGAGGATTTGGTGAAAAATTTAGAAAACGCCACACGGCCCAGGTAGATGATTTCTCGCTTAATCTCCGCATTTGCCGCGCCGATCGTTTGCGTCCTTGCTGGTTTAGTTGTGGCACTCGGCGTAGCGCTGTGGCGGCAGACGGATAGTTTGTCTGAGGCGCAAGAAAATCTCGCCTCGCAAAACGCCGCGATCAAGGCGCAGAACGAAGCCGCAACCAAGCAGCTTGCCGACGCGCAAGCGCGCGTCACGTTCGCCGAAACGCAATACCAGTTAACCCGATCGGAGATTGACGATGCGATTAAATCCAGCCAAGACCAAGCGCGCCGCGACGCGGGCAGCATTGACAAGCTGCGCGCTGATATTGACCGCCTGCGCGTCAACGCAGCCCGTGGGGCGGGTTGTCGAGGCGCCCCGGATCAACCTGCCGCCGCCGCCGAAAGAAGCTTTGTACCGGCCATCTGGGCCGACTATGCAGGCGCGCTACAAGACTTTGCTGGAGGCGTGGTCGAAGAAGTTGGCCGAATCACAATAGCGCTGGAGGCGTGCCAGGCGGACGCGGCTGCGGTTCGTCGGGCGGTGGAGGCGGCGCGGTAACCGGTCTTTCGCCTTCGTAAAGTATATACATGCCATCATCAAAGTAATCATTCTCTGATTGCAGACTATCCAGGCACTCCGGGTGCATCTTGTTTGTGAAGGCTCGCCCGTCATACGACCTCCAGCGCTTGTAAATCTCGCCTGGGTTTATCATTTCTCCGCAATATGTGCATCGGTGCTTCTTGCGGGCTTTGCGGGTTTCTTCTGGTGAGCAGAACATGACGTTTCCTTCCTTTTAATCGCCCGTCCATATCCCATCGGGGCGCATTTCCGCTAATGCTCTCAATTGCAAAAGCGCTCGCTTTGCGTTGCCTTCGGTGGGCTTCCAATAATCGCGGTCGACATCATCCGCCAGCAACCCAATGGCCTTATCAAGTACCGCCAAGCTCTCCGTGCCGGTAAGCCCGTAGATTGTTCTCAGGCCCGCGATCGGCCATCCGTTTTTGAGCCACTCAGGAGCTTTTGCGTGAGGCTCGCTCAGCGTATCAAACACGCGGCCAAAGTGCGGCGCGTAGTTAAACGTAACGTTCAAATGCGCCTGCGTAGTCCCGCCAACTGCGTATGTCCCGCCGCGCATCTGGTGCGGCGCGTCAAGCTCTAGCGTTTCACCTGTCACCGCGTCGACTAGTTGAATGTCGTAGCTCATCCCTGATCCTCGTCTTGCTTGCTCTCTGCTTCAAGTTGATCCATTTTCTCAAGCAGCCTACGGGCGGCCTGAACCGATGGCAGCTCAGGCAATCCGCTGGCAAGCTGCTCGTAACGCTCCCTGCGCGACAAGACGGGCGGCGGCGTAACATCTCCGCGAGCGACGGCGGCGTGATAATCGCGCGTTGTTGCGTCTCGCTCTTCTTGCAAGCGAGCAAGAGTGCGTTGATACCAGCGTTTGTAGGTTTTCGTTGTTGGCGCGGATCGAAGCCCGGCGTGAATGTGTCCGTCAACATCTGCGGTTGTGGTGCGTTTGTTTGCGACCGCCCATTGGATCAAGTTTTGTGGTTTTCTTTCACTTGACATTTGCAATTTCCAGTGCCGCTCGCGGGTATATTTGCACCGATCCCGGCTCGTTTTCGCTTTCGACGGCGTAGCCAACAGGCGTCAGTTCGGTCGAGTAAAAGCCGACGATGCGGCCTGTCAATTTGGAGCCGGACTTCTTCGTGACGCGATCGCCTAGCTTTAGGTCGCCGGATTCGGTTTTAGCTTGATGCTTTGATTGATCGAGTGATTGCGGCTTCTCCGGTAACGGCAGCCATACAGTAGGCTCGTCAGCGTAAAAGCGATCGTCGTCAAAATAGCTGCCGGTTTCTTGCAGCGACTTAGGCTCAAACCACATGCCCGCGCCAAAACGGATGACCGCCCAGTCTCCGCCAATGTCAATGGATCTGTCTTCAGCCCCATCGTCTCTGATCGCGTGCGCTGGGTAGTAGGCAAGGAAGGACGTGCCATCCTTTGGCGCAGAAATTAAAGGCCGTGGCTCGGCTGCATCTTGCTTGGCGGCGAGCCAGCACCCTTGAAAGTGCGCCAGTGTTGC
>JBOFBL010000181.1:0-6096 GCA_051645545.1 Casimicrobium sp.
TGTTGGCGTCGCCGTTGGCATCGGCCGTTGGCGTGCCGCTGGTGAAGTAGCCGCGCAACGGACCCGCCGCTGCGAAGTTGCTTGGGTTCACGCGCACTTGGTAGTTACCTGCCGACAAACCGTCGAAGCGGTAGTAGCCGCCATTGGCGGTGGTGAGCGTGGTGCCGCTTGGGGTGAAGCTGCCGGAGCCAGGCGCGGTCTCGGTGAGCAATTCAACGACGACGCCATTGACGCCCTCTTCGCTGCCATCCACCAAACCATTATTGTTCGCGTCGAACCAGACGCGGTTGCCAAGGCTGTATTGCGTCGACTGTACGAATCCAATGTCCAAGCCAAAATTGTTTTCTCCTGGACCACCCGTATCGAAAATGATCATCGGATAGTTGCCTGGGCCGAGATCGGCATTCGGATTGCCTACGGTGGCATCAGAATCAACAAGATCCGTAAGCAGGTTATTTGTATTCACACCACTCGCATTGGGTATAGTGAGCCGTGACCCTCTCAGAGGACCGCTGCCGTAGTCCGCCGCCTCGTCGACACGAAGCTGAAATCCGCGGGTGTTCGACAGCAGACCATCCACGGCAAATACTGCACTAGTTAATCCTACGGGGTTGATGATCGGACTACCGTTTTCGTCGAATTTGCGATTGCTGAAGTAATAGGTTCCGTTTGCGTCAGTTTTCGCGGTGGCGAGCAGATCGCCTCCTGCATCGTACAGACGTACGATCGCCCCAGCGATCGGGGGCTCGCCAGCATCCTGCAAACCGTCCTCGTTCAAGTCGAGCCACAAGCGATTACCGACCTGTAGCGGCGCGCTATCGCAAAGCGCTTCAAGATCGCCCATTCCACCTGACTTACCGCCATTGACAAATACCGAACCCAATGTTGGCCCCGGTACTAGCACCTCGTAGCCCTTCGTATAACTCCCGTCCGCGTGACTCATCCAACCAACTCCACCAGAGTAAAGTTGTGCGGGATCCTTAATCGTAGTGACCACATCGGCGAAACCGGGGATTTGCAGCAATCCCCCCAAGCTACCATTTGGATCGGTTCGATTCGCTCCGAACGTTGGTTGATCGTTGTAGTACCCGATACCACTCACGGCGCAGCTGGATGGCAGGTACATCCCGGCCAACAGACACGTCCGAATCGTGTCTCCATTTGCGCGTCCGTTTACGCGGCTCGTGCTAGTGCCGATCGGTAGCGTCTCGTACCCGGTGATATCACCGAATCGGTCACGAACCCCGAGCAGCATGGTTCCGATTCCATCGAACTCGATGTCGGTTAAAAGCGGTTGAGGATTGTTGATGTTGCCCGAACCACCAGAAGGCTCGTCGTTGTTCCATGCGCCCCAGCCCACACTACCAGTGGGTCGAAAGTTAACGACTTGCACAGGATTATTTCCCGAGGCATCAAAACGATAAACAAACAAGCGTAGCTGGCTGTTATTGCCAGATGATTCAGCAGTACAGGTCAAACCAACATACACCGATCCTCGATAAAACTTAAGCGCAAATGGGCGCACATCGCCACTTGACGCGCACCCAGTTGCATCGGTACCGACTGCAGGTAGCGCGACCTCGACGATCGGCGCTGTCACGGTGGTGAGATTCGCATCCACCGACATAATGAACAATGATCGCGAAGCGAGACCAATTGCATAGAGCGTGGTTCCGTCGTCCGAGAAGTCAATGTCGCCTAGGCCACGCTTACCAACCAACACACCTTCAGTCGTCGAGACAATGTCTGGATCGCGGTCGTAGTCGACGGGCGAGGAAGTGCGCGGATTTGCCCCGCCGGCAGCACCTAAGTTAACGAGATTACTAACCGTCTGTGACGGCCCGATCACATAAATCTGCCCAAGACCAGCCAGCCCGACGGCGGTGTGACGTTTGAGGTACGCACTCGTTACCAATTTGCCGCTCGGCTTGTGGTAAGCAATACCCCACGTTGATCCGACTTGTGCATTTGTTGCAAGTGGTGCCGGTGCAGGCGCTGTGACTGCGGGCGCGCCTTCAACCCCACCTATTCGAAAGGGTTTGTACTGCGATATCGATGAGTACGGAAATGAATAAGCGTGTGGTCGCTCATTGCTTGCTGACGATGCATCACCGTAGGTTAAGCATGTAGTCGCCAAAGTTGGATTGTTTTGGCAGAAGTCGGCTGGGTGATTGAGCCCTAAACGCACGACATCGCCGTCATTCACGAATTGCGTTGCAGTGCCGCTCTCACTGCCACTAAACGCGGGAAACATTCCGAACAATGGGTTCGGCGACGAGTTGACGATTGCATCGATGCTATTCCAAGAAAAACTCACGCGACAGGCCGGGTTCGCAGTAGTACCCGCGACCGGTAGCGTCGGTGAAGAAGTATCGATCGTAAATGAGCCAGCACTGTCAGTAACGACTGAGGGGTACACAGCTCGCACATCGTCTTTCGATCCATACACCCCATCCGGCCCAACGCCCGTTGTACAAGTGACGGTGACCGTTACGCCCGGAAGTCCTTTATCGTTCGCAACAAGCACGGTACCGTTGCCCGTACCTGCATTGGCAATGCTCAGCGAGGTGTCTCTTGTTCCGTTGCTGTTAAAGTCCTGATACACCACACCGGTGATGGTCGCATTCGCCTGGAGCCCCATCAAAAACAAAATTAAAGTCGCGATTCTTAAGTTCATGTAACTAAGCTAGTTTGGTCTTCCAAGAACATTAGCCCAGTGCGACGCGGTTGTCCCCACAAGAAATAGCAGCCTCGACTACGAAGCGCTCGATTGATCCGCGTGACGCATCAATAAATCATCAAACGCGGTTGAAAGCGATTAGATTTGAAACTTGATGCAGTTTCAGCGCCACGTTAACTTCTCAGCAAAATAACTTCCTCGACCCGCGAACTACAAAGCCCTCGGTAGATATGCTCGAAGAAATACTGTTTAGTTTTGCAGAATCCCGATTTGCCGCCGATGCGCCTAGGATCGATTTTCGATACCAACCGCAGAGACCATACAACCGCCTTCTCGTTTGACATTGGAGCAGCTTCGCTATGTCCTCACTCGCTTTGCCTCGGGTCAATAACAACAAAACAATCTCATTCGACTCGATGACGAAGTTCCCATTCGTCAACCGCAGCACCACGAGTCTCGGTGGATCCAACGAAACCGCGCGGTTGCCAATAGCAGACCGTCGATCGATAGAGTTGGCGGCCGAAGACCCACGGGTCAAAGCATTTTTAACGATGATCGCATTTGCAGAGGGGACGCTTACGGGCTCTGATCAGGGATACGCATCGCTCGTATGGGGAACGGTGATCAGGTCAGATAAGTATCCTGAATGGGTGGGCAAAAGCTCGCGCACGCTGAGTATTCCGGACTATTCTCAGCACCCCGAAGTACTTGTGCAGGTGGGGCCAAAGCTGCGCTCTACCGCTGCAGGTCGATACCAGTTTCTCGACTTCACCTGGAACGAGCTCGCGAGTCGACTCGGGCTCAGCGAATTTTCGCCGAAATCACAGGATCTCGCGGCCATTCAACTGCTTAAGGATTGTGGTGCACTAGACCTGATTCTCAGAGGCGATATCGAAGGCGCAATTGAGCGCTGTGCATCCAAAAAATGGGCGAGCCTCCCCGCAGAGAATGGCCAAGGCCGCTACGGCCAGGGCGCTAAGAAGATCTCCGATCTGTTGAACTTCTACGACGATGCCTACGTTCGAGAGACAACGGAGAGTGGTCAAGAAATCGACCCCGCCTCACCCCCAAAAGACAAGTTTGCACTCGGCGCAGTTGGAGAGCATGTCGATAAACTGCAAAGCGGGCTCACGACAATCGGCTTACTACGAGCAGATGCGGCAACGGGCACGATCGATGCTGAGACGCTTACGGCAATTAAGTTGTTTCAACAAGAAAGCGGCCTTCCATCAACCGGGAATTTTGATCCAGCCACATCACGTGCACTGGATTTGCTACTAGTTGGCGAATTCAAACGCGGAACTCGCAGCGAGCAAGTGGGCGCCTTACAACGAAAACTTCGCGACATGGGCTACATGACGCAGCAGCAGATCGATTCCGGCCCCGGTATTTTTGGTCCAAAGACGGAATCTGCGCTGAAACAATTTCAAAGCGACAAAGGACTCGAGTCGACGGGCATCGTAAACGACAAAACGTTTATCGCGCTGCGATCGATACAGCCAGCCTCAAAGCGAGGCGACCAAGGCAGACACGTCGAGGACATCCAAACCAAACTCGTTGAACTTGGCTACATGAGCGAGCAACAGGTGAGCACGGGCTTCGGCATCTTTGGTCCGCGAACTGAGAGCGCGCTGAAGCGATTTCAAACCCGTAACAATCTTCCCGCTTCCGGCGTCGCCGATGAACGAACCAGACTCGCGCTCCGATCGGCGACACCGATCGCAGACGACATTACCTCGGGCCTGACACCCGGCCGCGTAACCTGGCCAGTTCCGACTGTACCGATCAGCAACGGATCAATCAATCGCGCGGATAAGGACGGCGAGGGTGATGGTTTTTATGGGTCACCGCGCCCATTCAACGCGTCAGGAAAGCATACAGGCATCGACATCGTTGGCAAAGTCGGCGACACAGTTGTCGCCTGTGGCGAGGGCGTCGTGCTGTTTGCGGGCAGCGCAGGAAAGCTCGGCAACGTCGTTGTGATTGACCACGGCGGTGGTGTGCACAGCATCTATGCGCACTTAAACACCGTTGCTGTTCGTCAAGGCGAACAGATCGACGAAACCGAGCAAGTGGGCACCATGGGCAGAACAGGCAACACGCCGCGCGCAGGCGACACACACCTACATTTCGAGATTCGCGTTGACGCTGGCACCAAAGCGTTTAACGCTTCAGGCTACATCAGCGGCAAATCCGTAGATCCGCTCTTTTACTTCTAACTAATCGCACTAAATCGTTCGATGGCCTCCGCTAACAGAGTCGTCGGGTGCACACAACAAATATTGGAGTAATTTCGGTGTTCACCCCGTGTGCCTATTGGTTGTTTGAAGGCGCTCACCGAGGAGTGACAAGACTTGACCCACAGTTGTTCCTAAGTGCGGCAGTTCCGACTCGCAAATGTGTCTTGCTTCAGAATAAAAACGCACAGCACTAGTATGATGACCGTGTTGCAAGTGAATACAGGCGCCTGTTAAATACAACAGCCAGCGCTCAGTACCTGTTTGGTTTTGCTGAAGCATTTTTGGGAATAGCGGGCCAATCCACAGCTCGCCGTGAAGTGGAGGTTGTCCGTATCTAAAGCAAACAAGCTCGGCCAATGCAACCGTGTACTCGTCTCCGGTGTGCCCAGGCTTATTCATATGATTGTCAACAAAGTCCCGAAGAGTCGCTTCCATTTGACCACGGTGCAACTCTGTAGGACTCGACATAAACAATGCTATGTGTAGACGCAAGATGTTTATGGGCAAAATCGATGTACCGCAAAGCAACTTGCTTTGCCTGTTAGTTAAATGACGAAGATGCTTCAGCGCGATAGCAGGCCTATCGCCATACATCAGCAGAACATATGCAAACACGCCTTTTTGATGCACATATACCGGATGCCGCGCACGCCCGACTTCAACTAAAGTTTGCTTGAAAATTTCGATCGTTTGGCTTGGATCGTTAGCAACCGAGAATTTAATGTCTCTTTTCACTAGTGCTCGTCGCACAATAACGCTTGAATCCTGGCATGTAAGTAGAGCCTCTGCTCGATCCATCGTAAGGACGGCCTCTAACTTAGAACCTTGCTGGGCTTGGGTTCGTGCTAAACAGTATAGAGCGTGCGCTCTCGTGCGTACATCTATTGAATCAGAAAGCATCGATACGACTAGATGAATGTTTTTTGTGGCTGTATTGAGAAAGCGTCGCGCTTGGAGCAGGAAGCAATTCAGTCTAATTTGAATCTGTTTCGTTACAGATAAGTGCAGAGCTACATTTTTTTGTTCAACTATCGCGTACATTGCATTTGAAAAGCAGGTTAGTAACAAGAAACCCGCGTGATCGGTCTCAGCTCTCTCACGCAATTCGTTGACACGTTGACACATATGCCAAGCCCAGGAGCAGGCGAGGCGTGTGGTTTGGTCGTAGAGGGAGGA
>JBOFBL010000182.1:0-11034 GCA_051645545.1 Casimicrobium sp.
AGAAGTGCCGATGTAGCTCAGTTGGTAGAGCAGCGCATTCGTAATGCGAAGGTCGGGAGTTCGACTCTCTTCATCGGCACCAATCGGACATCAAATGTCCGGGGGACATTTGATGTCCGATTGGGTCAAATTCAAATCGCTCCAAAGCCAGCAACCTCATACGCGTCATGAACGCGCAACAGGCGTTCACGAGAACAGTGTCGTTGCAACGTAATCGCCGCGCGTAGCGGAAATCAAATCACGAGCGCGGAGGCGCGAACGATGCGTTCGTGCATGTGTGCGCAAACGCACGAGTGTCGCCAGCGCGCGTGTCTGAACACGTAAAGCACTCCATAACAAGATTGCAATCGTTATTCGAACAACTGACTTAACTGTCCAACTAAATTGGGCGATAGATTGATTTTTTTACATTTTCGAAAACTAATAATATTTTTCTGATCGCCCAATTAAATCGGGCGATAACGGTAGGCGTTGGGATCACATTGAATGCGATAATGAAAGACCTGACCTCGATCCCCCTCTCAACTACCACGGGCGGTTGTTGCTTCGTCTTTCCCATTCGACATCTCCTGAAGTATTGTCTACTTTCATCAATGTCCGGGAAATCCGGGTTAGCTCACCCTGACCTCGATTCCCCCGATTCCCTGACCCCGATTTCCCTCTCTTATCGTGTCTGCCCCTTTTTGCTTGTCGCTACTAATCAATGCGAGAAAGAAACTCTGTAATCGCTCGGTTCTTAGCGCCCACGCGCCTTGCATAACTTATCGCCGATTCATCCCACAGCGAACTTGACCAGTTTGGTTGTGCGCCGGCCCGCAATAGCTCATGCACAATCTGCGGCCGATCCAAGCAGAGCGCTAAGGTAAGGACCGTTCTACCGTCTGAGCATGTTGCATTTGCGTTTGCCCCCCTTTCGAGCAGCTTACGGACAACAAGGATAGCGTCAGTAATACGCGACGCGTTGATTGCCGCTTCGAGTGGAAGCATCCCGCTAGGGGCACAATGGTTCACGTCTGCTCCGCGCGAAATGAAAGCGTCGATCAACTCGGAGTTACCGTAGTGCGTAAATTCCATCATTAGCTCCGACAGGAATGGAACACTCAAGGTCAATTGAGAAATCTTGTCGAGCACCCAACGCTCCCCGTTCTTTACGTAGCCTGCGTGTAGATCTCCCGTCTCGGATAGCATCGAGTTGCTATCCACAGCAACCTCCGCAGTTGATTCCCACCGCGATCTGGCACTTGATTATCTTGGCATTTACTCGCCGTATTTGATCCTGATGACCTGGCTCCTTGTCGCCATAACAGAACTTCGCGACCATCTGGCGGAGGGATGAACAACCCAGGAGAAGGGACAGTTTGGTCGTGCTCGCTGCACATGTTTCCCTCGGGCAAAAGTCGCAGTCGGGTATCCCTTCACACATGTTCTTGTAAAGCGAACTTGGATACTTCAAGAGAGTGCAGAACCTTTTCTTGCACTTGGCGGGATTTATCGCGCAGCGAAGTAGTTCGCGGCATAACTTCGGAAATCTAACGCAAAACAAAACAGGTAGTTGAAGCAACTCGCCCGTCTCATCGACGTACATGAGCGGATTTGCCGCAACGTAACTGTATGGATCGTCAGACTCGCTGAGCTTTGGATCAACTTGTACGTATCGCCCGATTGCGTTCTCATAGTCACGAATCAAATTTTGCGTCAACTGCGTCTCTTGATCGAAGAACTGCCCCGGAAACCGATGGTTGTTTTCGGTGGCGGTTTGATTGGCAAGGTCGGTTGCATTGACGATTGTTTGATCGATTGAAGTTGAGCCAAACGATTCTTGCTGGCCGCGCCAAGTTGTTTTTCCGACATCCGCCGCGACTGGTGAATTGATCGCCGTGAGCAGATGTGGCGTCCCAAGATGATCGTTGTGAAACACATGCAGTTGATCACTGCTCGCTACCACGTCACGCTTGTACAACGGTGCTGTTTGCCATGTAGCCTCTCGTCCATCTGCGAGCAAAGGCGCATACGCATACGCGACCTTAAGATTCCCGCTATCCGTTAACTCCGCAATCATCCCCTCGCTCGCGTAGCCAAAGAATGTCGTTCCCGCTTGCTGTGCAATCGGATTCTGCGGCGTGATTTGGGTATTCGGGATGAGTACGGTTTTTCGGATTCGTCGTCCAAACGGATCGTATCGATAAGTCGCGACGGTGCTGCCGTTGGCAGTTTTGACTTCGACGAGCCGCTCGGAAGCATCGTAAAGATAAGTCCGATTTTGATCGACGGTAGCCCCCGTGTTCTCGTTGTTCGAACCTGTTGGTGTTACATCTTTGGTGTGCCCATCAGCGCTGTAATTTCTGTTCTCAATCGTAGTTCCGATTGCGCTCGCTGGAATAGCGTTCGGATCAGTTTGATTCGCTGGATTGATACTTTGAACAAGCTGCGCAATACCCGCAAGCTGATGATTTGCGTTGTAAGTGAAGGCTTTGCCGACGGTAGTTCCCGAGATCAGTCCGCTCGGATGATTGCTCTTCTGTTCCGCGAGTCGGTTGTGAACCAAGTCGTATGCATATTGCTCAATCGGCGTTGCAGTCGTCACTGGGTTTGGCGTGACGTTCGTCAAGCGATAGAGCTTGTCGTAGCCGTAATTCGTTTGCGTGGAGTCGATCGGGTTCGGCGGATTCGTTCCAGTCGATTGAAACGCTCTGGTGATCTGCGTGGGGTTCGATACTTCATCGTATTGATAACCAAACAACATGAGCGGGTTTTGATTTGTTGGGGCGTTCGGTCCAGTCGCTGGCGGCGCGACCTTGATCTCCGTCGGTCGCATCAAAGCATCGTACTGATACGTTTGCTTCACACCACTCGGGAAGTCGATCGCCTTAATCTGGTTCCATTCGTATTGCGTGAAACCGATGTTGCCTGCGTTGGCGGGTAGCGCGAGTGTGCTTACGCGCCCAGCTGCATCGTAGGCGAGCGTGTGACTCTTGCCATCCGCATCCGTTCTCGTTTTCAGTCTTGCCGCGAGCGTGTAACTCTGCTGGCTCGTCTTGGTGAAAGCGTTCGACGACGATGCATTCGTGGCGTTGTACGTCGTTCCAATTGAGGTTTGCCGATTGAGCTCGTCATAAACGAAGGTGCCGGAGAGAACATCTGCATTGGATGACGCGGCAGCATGATTCGGATCGGATGCGTTTGAGGCGGCGGTGCTTGTGGCTTGCTTATCCGTCCAAGCGGTTAAGTTGCCGTTCTTATCGTAGGTATAGCTTATCTGCCGAGACGCCGCATTCGTTGGGGCACCCTGCGTAGCATTACTCGTTACAATATTAGCGATATTTGAGACGTTGCCCCACGTAAATTGGGCGATAGCGATCGGTGCTGTTCCCGGTTGTGAGCCCGTTCCGAGAAAGTGCTCTTCCGTCTTTCTGCGATTGAGCGCGTCATAGGCGTAAGTGCGCTTGTTGCCGTTCGCACTGATCGTCTCGGTCAGGTTTGAGTTGCGATCGTATTGGTAGGTCGTCTTGTCACCCAGCGGTCTGACTTCAGCGAGCTTTCTGTTCGCTCGGTCGTAGGCGTATTGCGTGATGGAGCCTTTCGGATCAATCACTCGGATCAAGTTGTCTCGACGGTCGTAAACAAACTGCGTGATGCCACCGAGTGGATCGGTGATCTTTACCGCACGGTTTAAGGCGTCGTATTCTGTTGTGGTGGCGTTGCCCTTCGGATCGGTGCGCTTGATCGGATTGCCCACCGCATCGTATTCCGTCGTCGTGGTGTACCGCGTGGTGGCGCTCGTCGGGTTCGTCGCGAGCGATTGAATGACCTGCGTTTGACGGTTTCTTACGTCGTAGCGGTAGTCCTCTCGGTAGGTCGGATAACGAACGGCGGCGAGCAGACCTTCTAAGCCCGCTTGTACGCCAGGCGTCGGCGCGCCCGTGGCGGCAGTAGAGCCGTAGATGAATTCGGTGGTGTTGCCCGCCGCATCCGTATTCCCCGTGGGACGCCCATCAAGGTCGTATCGATACGTCATCGCAACGCCGTCTTGATCGACGTCGCGCAGCTTTCTGCCTTCGGCGTCGTAATCAATTCGGGTTTGGCCAGCGGTTGTGTTTCCTGTGAGCAAGGGTTGCGTCATGCCAATGCTTCGTCTTAACGCGTCGTATTGATAAGTCGTGACATTCCCGCGCGCATCGGTCATCGTGAGTCGCAGCCCTGTCTTGTCGTAGGTGTACGAAACGCTGCGCTCGTCAGCGTCGCCTTTCGCTTCGGTCATTTTGGTGGGACGCCCCAAGGCATCGAACTCAAACTCGTTCAGCGTGTTGCGTGCATCCGTTTTTGTTTTTACGTTGCCCATGACATCAAACGCGGTGTGCTGCGTGAGATTGCCTTCCGGATCGGTCATCGAAGTTAAGTTGCCGTACTGATCGTACGTGTACGTCGTCGTCGCGTCGTTATTCGCGTCAGCGGCGACCGTGGCCGCTGCAACGGTGGCAGCGGTGTCGCCACCAACAACTGCGTTCGCTCGCCGCGTCATCGTGAGCCGTTGCCCAAACTGATCGTACGTGTATTCCGTTAACCGCGCGTCATTGGTGCCCGCCGCTTCGATCATGCGCAAAAGATTGCCGCGTGCGTCGTATTGATAAAGCGTTTGGATACCGCGTTCATCCGTCCTTCTCAGCGGCAGACTGAAATTCGCCTCGTACTCCGCACTTGCGCTGGTGCCGTCCGGATAGCTGATCCGCAGCGGATTCCTCGCGCTGTCGTAAATCGTCTTGGTCGTTAAGCCGCGCTCGTCCTTCGTCTCTTCGTCGAATGCAGAGAGACGGTTCAAGGTGCTGGTGATGCGCTGGGCGCCGCTGCCCGTGGCCTGTTGCAGCATGCGGCCTTCGCGGTCATAGAGACTGTTGACGATGCGACCCGGTTGCGCGGGGATTGCGGGTAAGCCACCTGCGGCGGGTATCTCGGGTGTGGCCGGATAGCGCACGGTGGTGATGTATTGCAGCGCGCCTCGATCGTAGTCAAGCTGATAGGCGGTGACGCGACCCAAGGGATCGGTCATGGTGCCCACTCGCGCGATTGTGCTGCCGCGTGTTTGTGCGCCGACTGTAATTGGATTCGTGCTCGGCGCTTGATTGGACTTTTGTGTGGTGCGAGCGCCGCCGGTACCGTAGCCAATCGGTGTTGCCAGAGGATTCACTGCGCCGCCGCCACTGCCCGCGCCAAACACGGAATCGATCGCCGCATAGATCGCGGCGGCTTGCTCGCCGGCGGTATTGAGATTCGGATTCAGGTTGCTGCTGGTGCCGCTTGATACAACGCGCGCGCCGCTGCTCGATTGACTGCCGGTTTGAAACGTTGTCTGCGCCGCACTGCTACCCGTGTTCGCCGATTTCAGTTGAATGCCAAGGTTTGTGGAACCCACCGGCGCGGGGACGCTGCTCGCATAGGCAATCGTCCAGCTTCGATTCTCAGGGTCGGTGATTTTGGTGATCTGGCCGTCACTGTTGTATTCGTAGGCCCATACGTACCCCGTGGCATCCGTGACGCTCGTCAAGCGATTGGCAGCACCCGCCGCCGTGTATCCGTAGCGCACTTTGCGACCCGTGCGGTCGGCGATTTCGATGAGGCTTTCGCCTTGATACGTGAACGTGAGTGCGACGTTGCCATTGTGGTCGCGGATTTCGGTGAGGTTGCCTGTGGCGGCTGGGTTACCTGCGTAAACAAAGCTCACGGCGATGTTGTTTCGATCGCCGTAGCTGGTGATACGCCCTTCGGCGCTATACGTAATCCAGTTGCCCCGCCGATCGCTCCAGCGCCAACCCACGGGATTGGTCGTGCGCTTGATCACATACTGCCGATCGAACACATACGCGGGCTCCGAACTCGTACTGCCAGTGACGCTGCCCGTGCGCTCGAACACCGAGCCCATGCGATCGATCGATTTGACCGAGTTGTCCAGCGGATCAAGCTGGAACCTCAAATCCCCCCAGGAGGGATTGATGTACCACGCGCCGCGATGCCAGGTGCGACGAATCGCGATCTCGCCACCCAACACCTTCACAGATAAATCCGTGTTCGTCTCCACGTACTCCATGTTCGGCATGCGTACGTCGCCAGCGGCGTGGACGCGAATTGGTAGCAATGCCGTGAACGCGATAGCGAGCGCGACGAGAACCGTGAGCGCCCATTGCCGAGCTAACGATGATTTCAACGAAATCACGCTTTCATGGGGCTGAAGCGTAGTTTTGTTAAGAAGTAGGATCACTGTGTTTCTTTCTTGATCGCCTTGTTTTTTCGGGGCGTGGACGAAATCGATTAGTTCAATCATTACCTCGTACCTCACTTGCCGCCACCACCGGAGCCTGCGCCATTGCAGCAGGTTCCCGATGGACAATCGGGAGTGCAGGTCGGTCCGCCAATAGGTATGCCGCCACCGCCAGCCCCACCCCACCCACCGCCATTGCCACAAGTCGACGTGGTGCAGGTCGGGTTGGAAGGATTGCTCACGCCGCCACCGCACGCGCTACCGCGTGTTGATGTAAATGCAAATCCGCCCGAGCCGCTGCTCCTATCCCCATTCGCGCAATCGAATTCGTAGACGATCTGCCCGCTTGCCTGAACCGAAGAGCATGAGGATGTTGTCGACTTCTGCGTCAAGCGTCTCAGATTCGAATCAGCCCGGCCGGGTGACGTCGATGCGATCATGCCGTTGGCCATCGCGCGCTGAATCAGCGAAACGCTATCGCTCGCCGATTTCAAAGCAATTGGCGCGGCACCACTTGGCAGCGCGCTTACAAGCGTGAGCTTGTAGGGCAACACAATACGCGACTTGGCATCGAGCGACGATGGCACGGTACCGCCGATTTCGATATTCCAGTTTTGATTGCTCTGCGGCGGCGTGAAGACCACATTATCCGCTCGAACAAGACCGTAGTTCGTAATCGTGATCTCGCCGCTGATCTGTTCGCCGACTTGCATGGGCGGCACGTTAATCGCGCTCGGCTCAATAATGACTACAGGCGCGGGCACCTGCGTTTGGAAAGTCGCAGTAATCACAACATCGTACTGATCCTGAATTGTGGTCTCCGTCACCGAGAAGTTGAAACTCACCACCGTGTATTCAAGGAATATTTTTTGCTGTGTATTCCCGCCAGGACGCACAACCACGATGCCGCTCGCATCTTTATGATTCGCAACTGAAGCACGCCAGCGATAACGGCCTGCAGGAATTTCATTAGTTTGTACCGTACCGTCCGCGGTCGTCGTGAAGGCGAACGTTTGCGTGGGTACCGCTTCGTTTTGCAGCGAGATGCGGACGTTCTCAACACCCTGAATCAAGTTGTTGTTGGCGTCGCGCGTATTCGTATAAATGTTCGCCGTTTCAAAGAAGGCGCGACCGTTCTCCGAAGACGTCACGGCGATGCTGATCGGTAGATCGCCAACCAATGTGGGGGTGTTACCTACATTTCGCTGCACGCGCAGCTTGAATTGATAAATTCCATCGTCTACACCTGTGTCGGGTGTGGCGCTGATTTGCATATCGATTTTTGCGCCGGCGGCGAGCGTGCCGATTGAACTACCCGTCGCAAGCGAGGCCCAAGCGGGCGGCGCTGCGTTATCGACCGTGAGCAGGGTTGCGGTGACGCCGTCGGCAGCAACCAAGCCCTTGTTCTCCAAAGTGACACGCTCGGTGATCACCTGTCCGCGTCTAGTGCCAAGCGAAAGCACCGAAGGGGTCGGCACGATCACAGGCTCGGCATTGACTAATTCGAAATCGATACGAATTTCGGCGCGCGCTTCGCTGCCCGATTCATTGGCGAGCAGTTGCGCGACCAATACGCCCGTGTTCGGACTTTGCGCAGTACTTGTGAAACTTATCTCATAGGGCACTTGACCCGCGTTCGACGAAACTGTGATTGGTGCGGCCGTTGCACTGACGCCCAAAGGCAATGTGCCGCTTGGCTGCGCACTCGCGGGCGTTACGAGCATGACATTGCTTGCCGTGCTACCCACCGATGCGCTTAAGTTCACCGTAAAGCGCTCGGTGAAGCCGCGCGACGCGCGCAAGCGAATGCGGTTGTTGTTCACTGTCAACCGATTGACGGAGAAATTGCCTTGCGCCGCGGGCACTGTATTCTCATCGGGATGAATCAGCGAAACGTTATAGCTGCCGCTATCGTTTTCTTGTGGAACGAAGTTAAAGGTGAAGGTGCCGTCCACGTTCGTAACCACATTGATCGTGCGCACGAAACCGGCGTTGCTAAATTTAAGCAGCAACGGCGCGCCACCGACGGCCACATTGTCAGCACGCCCGAGCGCACGGCCCGCGATCGCGATCGGTGCACTACCAAACGTTTGGTTGGGCGTTACGCTATCAATGCGACCGATGTAGGGCGTGATGACAGGAGGCGGCGGTTTTTGTAGATTGATCGTAGCGCTTCCACTACCTGTGCGACCTGCGCTATCAGTTGCAACTACCGAAATTGTGTGCGATCCGTTTGCGACGTTTGCCACATTCCAGGCATAGCGATACGGTGGTGCAGTAAACGTTTGCGCTGCGACGCCATCGATCGATAGCGCCACGCTCGTAATTGTTCGCCCACCTTGCACTGTAGGTACGAGTTCTATATTGCTATCACCACTTAGCGTCGCGCCATTGCTTGGCGTTGCAACCACTACCGATGGCTCCGGAATTGCGTAGGTGACGCTGACCGGTAAGCTCAAAGGCGTGGTGCCGCGAATGTTGCGCGCATCCGCAGTAATCGCGTAAGTTGCCTCGGCAGTAAGCGTGACAACGCCGAAGAAATTACCGCCGTTATCGACATTCAGCAAGCCGCCGACCAATGAGCCGTCTACATAGAGCTGCACTTGAGTACCGACCGGAGCTGTACCTCGAATGCTCACCGTTGTTGTGCCCACGGTTGAATTGTTTGCTGGCGAAGCGATGGTAGGCGCGATTGTGGGCGTGGCGATGTTGAGCGTAAAGCTCGTAGTACTCGTCGTCGCGTTGCCGAGCGTATCGGTGGAAGTGACGGTTAGGGTTTGTGATCCGTTAGCGACACTTAAGAAGTCGATGAATTGCGTGTAGGTGTTTCCACTTAGGCTACCGCCGGTCAAAGTAGTGTCGCCAATTTTTATTACCGTTGACGCAACACCACTCGGATCGGTGATGTTGAACGTAAGCGCCCCCGGTGCCGTGATGATGCGGCCAGACGTTAGCGCACTGCCTGCAAAACTTAAGTTGCTAATTGCAGGGCCTGTGAAATCCGTTTGCGGTTTTGCAAGTGTGACATTGATTGTTGCGCTGCCGATTACGCCGAGACTATTCGTGGCGCGAGCCTCAAGCGTGTAATTGCCATTGGCAAATGCAGTCACTTGCCAGTTTCTCGAATAAGGCGAATTAGTGATTGCAGCGCCTAACGCCTGACCGTTAGCGAAGAATTGAAGGCTCGTAATTGGATTAGTATCGACAACTGATGCGCTCAACTCGATGTCGGCGGTAATGGTCGATGCCGATTGCGGAGTGTTCCAAGAAACTTGCGGCGAATTCGGAACGAAGTTAAACGGTTGTGGAGAATTCACAACCACCGTTCTCGCGTTTGCACCACCCGCGCTACGGAATTCGGCGTAGATCTGCTTGTTACCTACAGGTGCTGAGAGCGTATACGCAAAGGGCGTCGTCAATGCAGCGAAGCTTGCATTCGCTAAGTCAGCCGTTGATTCGGCAATACGCACCTCAACAGCGTTGCGACAAGACAACGCGAGGCTCACGTTGCGCGCGGGTGTGGTGTAGCTTCCGTTAGCGGCGGCAACACTGCAATCGACGAGCGGCGCAGCATTCGCGAAACTGCCGTAGTTCACTCCAAGCGAAACGCGATCGCCCTGCCCGCTTGGGTTACCCGGGCTGCCATCAATATCACGCGGACCTGTTGTCGAGCCCCACCAGTTGCCTGTTGCCTGAGTGATTGAGCCCGGTGTCAGGTTATTGATACCGTAAGCGGTATTGCCTATAAATTCTGAATTGCTGAACGTTGGCGTTGCGTTACCCGACACTTCGACGCCTGTTGCATTGTTCGACACAGATAAACCAGTAAACACGGGAGCGCCTGAGCCGCTACCGCCACTGACGCGCAAACCAATTGTCGAGCGCTCGATAATGAGCGATTGGAGACCGATAGCTCCGGTGTTCAATATCGGCACTTCGAGGGCGGCGCCGCCATTACCCCCGGCATAGGAGAGTCGCAGCCCTCTCATAACCAAATTACTATTGACAACTGACGGATCGATTTTGATGCCGCGCCACTGCCCGAGCTGCGGCGTTTGTGACGTAGTCCCAGTTTGCCCTAATACCGCATCGTTTTGTATCGACGTGAAATGAACACGCTGCCCCGTGACCAATCGATCTCGAACAGTCATTCCAGCATCGCGACCGAATTTCACTACGACGTCGTCGGTCACGGTTAAATCGGCCGCCTCAATTGAGGAACTGCACGTCAAACTCAATGTAGCGCACACAAGTGAAACGACCGATCGACAAGCGATGCGAAAAGTGTTGGAGAAGCCGTTAGCAAGGAGAGAGAGTTTCATCGATCTTTCCTCGCTATTGGTTAACGGTGACAGTAAAGCCTGCGCTTGGCGTAGCATCAACCGCGCTCGCAGTAATCGTCGAAGTACCAGCCGCGATTGCTTGGCAAGCGGATGCACCGCTGCTGTTCGCTCCCGCCGCTATCGTTATCGGCGACGTCACGGCGAAGACACTGGGGACTGACGATGTAAGGCTAATAGTGCGCTCTGAAACCGCGCGAGGGCCCGCAAAGTCGTTGGAAACGCTAAATGAAACGAACGCATTTGGTTGTGCGCCGATGGCGTAAGTGTTGTTCAAACTCGCGATCCGTAACTCGGGCAACGTCACCCGCACAGCCATGCTGTCTGCGGTGTAGCCCACCGCTGTCGCCTCCAGCGTCGTCGTGCCCAGATCCACACCCGCAACATCGACGTTTGCTCGGCTCTGCCCCGCAGGGATCGTCACCGCCGACGATGGCAAACTGC
>JBOFBL010000183.1:0-1735 GCA_051645545.1 Casimicrobium sp.
ACAAGCAGCTTTGCGAGCTGCACGGCGACCGGCCAACCTTCGGTCCGGTCGTGAAGAAGCGCAATCGCCTCGCCGCTGACGTGGGGCGGAAACACCGACGTCAGTTCGTCTTTCGTGAATGCAAGCGTCTCGCTGGAAAGTTCATCCGCTCGTCCCGCAGCAAGCAGGAGACCGATGTCAAACGGCAGAGGTGTACGAGTGGCCACTACAACAGTCAGATTGCTCGGCGCTGCCCCAAGCACGTTGCGAAGCAACTCATCGACCTTTGGCGAATTTAGCCGGTGGTAGTCGTCCAGGACAAGTATTACCGGAGTGGCGATCTCGCCAACCGCTTCAAGCAAGGCAGAGAGAGCAGATGAAATCCCTCCAGCAAAAAAACCTTCTTCTGCACCGGTTTCAAGGCCGTGCGACACGACGCCTGCACTCGAAAGCGACGCAATCAGGTAAGACAGAAATTGAGCGGGCTCACGATCGGCTTCGTCCAGCGACAGCCATGCGACGATGGCACCAGTGCTCTGGTGCAACCGACACCACTCGGCGATCGTAGTTGATTTCGCATAGCCCGCTGGCCCCACGACAACGCCGAGATCGATGTCCAGCCAGCGGTCCATTTTTTCCAGAAGCCGAGGACGGCTGATCAAGCGCACGTTGTTCCGCGGCATCTCCAGCTTTGACCGCAGAATCCAATGCCGAGGCAATTCGCTCTTGTTCATTTCAACCATCGCAGGATCTTTCCATCACTTGGTTGCCTGGGCAGTGCCTACAGGCAGTCTCGTGGTCTCCTTCACTTGTTCCAGAACAGCATAGGTTCTGGTTTCGCGCACACCGGGCACCGAAGCCAGAATGTTCCCAAGGAACATTCGGTATGCCGCCATATCTGACACCCGGGCCTTGATGAGATAGTCGAACCCGCCAGCCACCATATGACATTCGAGAATCTCTGGAATTGAACGGACATGGTCTGCAAATGCCCGAAAAACGTCATCCGTCGTCCGGTCCAGCAGCACCTCAACAAAGATCAGCAGGTCACAATCCAGCGCCTTGGGCTCGATGAGCGCAACCGTCGACCGGATTACGCCGCGCTCGCGAAGCCGCCGAATGCGCTCGTGGCAGGCAGCAGGAGATAGACCGCACTGTCGCGCCAAGTCCTGATTCGTGATCCGGCCATCGTCTTGAAGGACGCCGATAAGGCGGCGATCTGTCGCATCTATCGAATAATCTTCACTCATATGGCGGGATTACAGCAACCAATTTCGTCAATCAATCATACAATCGAATGACATTCGCAGTTCGCCAGTGCTAGATTTGTCGCGACCGCGCGGAGGCGTTCGATCATGCGAGCTCAAAATTATCAAGTCGGACTCGGCGTTTTCGCCGTCGCAAGCTCCTTGATTGCGCAGAATGCCGGAGCAGCGTTTGCAAAGCACCTGTTCCCCGTTTTGGGCGCAACAGGCATGACCGCTCTGCGCGTTTCTTTAGCAGCCGTAATCGTTCTCGCCCTGCGCGGGAAGCATTTGAAAATGCCCGCGCGTAACCAGCTCAGCCCGTTGCTTGGATATGGCGCCTCCCTCGGCATCATGAATATCTGCATCTATCTGGCATTTGAGCGCATCCCGATCGGTATTGCGGTGGGCATTGAGATTATCGGCCCAATTTCGGTGGCCCTTATTAGCGCGAGGCGCGGGCTAGACTATTTTTGGCTTGCGCTAGCGGTATTCGGATTGCTGATGTTGCT
>JBOFBL010000184.1:0-9027 GCA_051645545.1 Casimicrobium sp.
GTGAAACCTTTCAAGCGTTCGGCGATTTCGTTCACGACTTTGAGGCCTGCCGTTCCAATCGGCAGATCCTGATGAAACACACGAACGTTGGTGACGTTCAACAACTTCGCATGCGACATGATGCGATCGAGCTGTGCGCGATCCCCCGCGCGTACATGAAAAAGCATCGGATGCCCTGGGTTGCGAAACGCTTCGGAACCCGGAATGGCGTTGACAACCACGAACCCTGAGTTATCCAGCAGTTTGTCGTTGATCAATTTCGTCATCGCCGCCGAGCCGATCGGCGAAAGAAGCGCCACGTACTTTCGTTCATCGCGCACTTTACCGAACACTTCGGCAAAAACGTCGGCTTTGAATTGATCATCAAACTTGGCAAGCGTGAGTTTGCGCCCGTTGATACCGCCAGCCTCATTGACCTCCGCGAAATAGGCGTTCGCTCCGGCGTTGATCTCATGTGCGTCCGGCGAAGGCAATCCGGTAAACGGGCCAATTTGGGCAATCGCAATCTCTTGCGCGTGCGTCTGCCATGAAAGCGTAGTTAGCGCGATTAATAAAAGCGTTACGGCTGCACGCACTCTCCTGATCACATTCTTCATAACCCCTCCAACTTCTGTCTTCAAATCTGGCACCGTTTCAGCAACGGCACCATCACATAGATGATGATCATTACATCAGTGGGATCGGTTGTCATACACGTTATCCAGCTAACAAGGGCTTTTCCTAAGCCGAGGTTATGTAAGGTTTCGATCTTGCTAATGAGCCGCACCGTGACGGTGCGCAAGCGGTAACCCATCATGCGCGTTCGGACGTATCAGTTACTCTGCGGTCGATAGCTCAATAGCACTTGCGTCTACGTTTTCGCGGAAAACTCGTTTGAATACACGATTCCAGTTACATGTTTTATTTGACTAAAAACGAAACAATACTTGGGCAAAATCTACATTGCTGTGAAAGTATTTGCAATTAACGTCATCTAGCGTGCGGCGAGCAGAATTAGCACCTCTTCCGCTACGATATTGCGACGCACCGCGCGCAATCGCGTGCGAAAAGAATCACAACAATGACCGCCGCGACCGAGACTCTTAGCTTTGCTCGAACGAAGATTCAAGCGCCGCGTCTTCGCGCGGGGCTCGTTGCGCGTACTTTGCTCAGTGAACGCATCGCGAACGGTCTGTCTCACGCCAAGTTAACACTCGTCTCCGCCGCAGGTGGCTTCGGCAAAACGAGCGCCGTTATGCAAACGCTCACCGCGCACGCAACGGACATCAAGTTCGCGTGGATCGGTTGCGAGGCGAGCGACACGCTGGGGCGCTTTGCTTCCGCTCTCGTCGCCGCGCTTGATCCGTTCGATCCGCCGTGGCGAACTTCGCCCGACGCCTTGATCGCGGGGCTCGATTCCGCCAACAGCGTCCGCGCGTTTCGCGATGCGCTGATCAACGCGCTTGCCGCGACTGAGGTGACGCGCGCCGTGATCGTGCTCGACGATGCGCATCGCTTGCAGGATGAGCGTTTGCACGATTTCCTCGCCGATCTGCCCGAGCACTTGCCTGAGAATTGGGCAATCGCACTCGTCACCCGCGAAGACCCACCGTGGTCGCTTGCGCGCCTGCGCGTGACGGGGCAACTCGCGGAGATTCGGCAAGACGATTTGCGTTTCGAAGCGAACGATGTGGAAACGCTCGCCAAACAAGCGGGCAAAGAAGCGTCAATCGATTCGCTCATGTCCCGTACGGAGGGCTGGGCCGTCGGCATCGCGCTCGCGCTTGCATCCGACGGAAAAACCTCGATCGTTCGCAGCGAACGGCACGCCATCGAATACTTGCAAACCGAAGTGCTCGCTGCGTTGCCCAACGATTTGCATTCGTTCCTCGTGCAATCGTCTGTGTTGCCCGAGCTCACGGCATCGCGTTGCGCCGCAGTCACGGGGCGCGGCGATAGCGATCAATGCTTGGACGAAATCGAGCGTCGCGGCCTCTTCTTCCAGGAGGTCGAAGGCCATGATCGCGCAATTCGTTTGCACGATATTTTTCGCGATGCCCTCGCGGTTGAACGTGATCGTTTACCGCAAGACGAACGCCGCGCGCTCTGGAAACGCGCCGCTGAAAGCGAAGCCGACGCCACGCGACGCATCGAGTATTTGATCGCCAGTGAAGATTTCGAAAGTGCCGTCGCCGAATTCGCGCACACCGCGCCGCGCCTGATGGCCGCCGGGCAAACGAGTCTTGCGCGCGCGATGCTTTCGCGGTTCCCAAAATCGGTCGCCGACACCTCGACCGACCTCGCGATCGTTCGCGGACTGTTCGCGTGGGAAGCGATGAACTTCCGGCTCATGATTGAGGAGGTGAGAACCGCGCTCGCGAACAGCGAACGCAGTGGCAACATCGCAAAACAAAAGCTCGCTAAAGCCTATTTGAGCTACGCGCTCGTCGGGTACGCGCCCATCGGCGAGAGCAAATTCGACGACCGCTACGATGTGGACGTCGACGAACATACCGATCCGCGCACGCACACGATCGTCTCACTCAAGCGCGCAACGCGTGCGTTCGACACCGCGAATTTCCGCGAAGCGAACGCGCATTACAACGAAGCGCTTCTGCAAGTGCCGAAAGCGAATGACCCATCGCTTTGGTTGCAGTTGCTGCCTGCAACCGGCTACCTCGGCCTTCGCGAATTGGAACCGCTCGTCAGCCGCTATTCGAGCGGCGCGCTCGCGGCGGCGGGAGAGGATTACCCAAATCTTCGCTCCGTCGCGCTTGGGCTTCGCGGATCGATCGCCATGTGGCGCGGCGAAATCGATCATGCGCGCGCAACGCTTGATGAAGCCGTATCGCTCGCCGCGTGGATCAATCATCCGATGAACGTCTGCTTCTATACGCATGTGCCGCATCTTTGGTGCCGCACGTTGCAAGGCGAGATCGACGCAGGCACCGCAGAATTGCGCCGCATCGCCGAGCACGTGACGCGCACCTATCAATCGCAAGGCATGGCGAGCTGGTATTTCTATTGGATCGAACTGCGCGCCGCCATGTTGGCCGATCGCGAAGACATCGCGCGACGCGCCATCGAATCCATTCGCATCACGCTCACGCCGGACGAGGTCGAGCGCTTGAAGGGCCCCGCGCTCGCGATCAGCGGCATCGAAGCGATGCTCGACGCGAGACACAGCGACGCACGCGGCCTCTTCTCCCGCGTGCTCGCTCAATACGGCGACAACGACGCGCACGGCATGACCACCATGACGCGCCTCTTCCTCACCAAAATCGAGCTCACCTCCGGCAACACACAGCAAGCGCTCTCGCTCGCCAAAGACGCGCTTGCCACCATTCGCAAGCGCGGCTACCCGCTCGCTGCGCGCTTCGCAGGCGCAAACGCGATCGTCGCCATCTCGCAACCCGAATTCACGCGGCACTACAACGACGACGAACGCGAAACGCTCGAAGCTGTGCGCCAATGGCTCCCCGAAGCGATGCTCGGCAACGATGGCAATGCCGATGCGACGAAACGCAACGAAGCGCAGCACCGCGACGAACGCGCGACGCTCGATGCATCAATGAACAGCGTCGCAACAAGCCAAGCACACGCAACGAACAGCACGTGCGAGTCGAACGCCGCGGACGCAACGAACGCGACCGACGCATCGACCGCATCACACATCGCTCACGAATCAATCAGCCCCCGTGAAATGGAAGTGCTCACCCTGATCGCCGCAGGCGAAAGCAACAAAGTGATCGCGCGACGACTCGACCTCTCGCCCCACACCGTGAAACGCCACGTCGCCAACATCCTAGGCAAACTCGCCGTCGATTCGCGCGGGCAGGCGGCGGCGCGGTATCGGGAGTTGATGAGCTAACACCGGAATTCAACAATCTCACGAAATTAACTAAGTTAACGAACTTGACGAGCTTTTCCAAGTGAACTAAAATCGCACTCAATGTAGAACCTATTCGCATACATAAGAAAACTTTTCACGAAAGCACCGAGTGTCGAATCTTTCCATAGATCACAGCCCTGACGAAGCTCGTCAACGTTCTTGCATACGATTGACCTCCAAGCGTAATTTCATCGTCGCGGGGGATCGCTTAGATGTGGAATTTCGCTACCTTCCGTATTCGGAAATTGAAGTCATTAAATCGACTTACGCGCGGATCTATCGCCTCCTCAATGTCATCAAAAGCACAAACGAGTCACTAGCTACACGCGTGCTTTCTTTGTGCGGTCATTTTCAAACTCCGTTGTCTCGAAATTGCCTGCGCATAACCCAACCCCGCCCATCGTATTTGGCTCGCATCCCCTTTGCGCGGAACACGCCTTAGTGCCTCTTATTTGATCGATTTTCGCTATGCCAATTTCAACCCGCTCTTCCGAATCCAATAGTGCCCGCAAACGAAGCAACACGCGCGCGCAACCTGCCATCGCCGCGGATAGCGAATATCTTTCGGCGGCACACTCCGCTCGCCTTCTCGCTGAGGGCGCGGAGCGGCGCGTCGAACGTTTAGCTGCAAACGATATGCGAACCACAGACCAAGTGGCTGAAGAACTTAAAGTAACGCGTACCACCGTAGTGAACTGGATCAACGCTGGGCGTTGCATCGCGCTCACGGGTGTACGGCGCGGCTACAAATTGCCAAACTGGCAATTCGCTCCCGCCGTTTGGAACCTGTTGCCCGCCATCACCGACGCGCTCGGCACGGCCGACGGCTGGTCGCTACTGACGTTCTTTGAATCGCCACACCCCGCGCTGCAAGGCTTGACGCCGATAGTGGCGCTTCAGCGCGGCATGGGTGATCGCGTATTGGCCATCGCGGAAGCAGGAGAGCTTTAGCACTGATCCCATATGCCTACATGGATTGAATCTCTCAACATTGCCGAGCTACATCCCAACGGCCCCTTCTCAACGCTCTATCGAATTCAGTTTTCTAGCCCGCGAGCCGGATCGTTACTCGTTAACGATCACATCCTTGCGCGAAACATCGCTGCGGAGCGTGTCGGGCGATTCGATCCAAAAGCGGGAGCGGTCGCGTACTTCACCCTCAACGATCACACGGCGCTGTACGAAACCCTATGCCGTCGCGACCAAAAATTCCTTGCTGTAGAGGATGCACTTGCGCGATCCCTGATCGAAGTCAAGCTCACGGAGAGACTGCGCTTGGTGGACGCACGCGAAAGCGCGAACGACTTTCCAGCGCTGGTTTCAATACGATTTGATGTTTCTCAAGCAATCGCCGATAGCGCAATTGAGCGTGACTGCGACGGCGTGCTATACACATCCGCGCAACACCCCGGTCATTCCTGTATCGCGCTCTTCGGCGACGCAATTGAGTCGCTGATCGCCACAAAGATCACACCGCTTGCGATCAAACAAGCAAGCGGCGGCAAGTCAACGCGAAAGAAGAAAGTACGCTTTCACCCTGTTCTCGTGGACGCGATGCAACGAGCAGACTTGAAGTTCGCGCCCTGATCGCCGCAGGCGAGAGCAACAAAATGATCGCGCGACGACTCGACCTCTCGCCCCACACCGTAAAACGCCACGTCGCCAATATCCTCGGCAAACTTGCCGTCGATTCGCGCGGGCACGCGGCGGCGAGGTATCGGGAGTCGAAAATGCAGCACTAACCACAAACGCCCGCACATATTGGGACAAAGCTATTGCTTACGGACTGGATCAGCCCCGGCTCGAAAAGGCCGACGCTGTACATAGAGCAATTTTCTGCAACGCGATCTATAGTGAGCGAACAGACCCAATTGTGGTCACGAGCACCACGGTCCAAAAAGCCACCCAAAGTACACACGAAATTGCTGATGCAACCAGAAACTTATGCAACGGAATACTTGCAGCACCACAAAGCAGTGGGACTACTGGCCTAAGCGGCGCAATGAACCTACCCGCTACCAATGAATACACGCCATACCGATCCAAGAAAGTTCTACCGCGCGGCAATAGGTTCGGCCTCTTGCTAAACGGCCATCTCGTTATGATCTTTGGCCCTAACAACCGTCCCAAAAAGTAGTTGGTCACATCGCCAGCGTATACCCCTACGAAAACGAAGCCGAATATGTCAAGGCCGCTCACTTTAGAGGCAGCAAAAAGCGCGGAACAGGTCGCGAAGAGCGCTAACCCGTTAAATACGTAACCCACCGGAAACACTGTGTCGATGTACCCTGCGATAAGAAGCACCAAGTTTGGAGTGCTCAAGAAATCTGAGCTAACTTCGGAAAACACTACGCAAGCCCTAGGTTCAAATAGTATGTACAAATCACCACGACGAGCATCCGTGATAGGTGCTTATAAGAATGGGGCATGCGTGCTTCTAAACGGTACGAAACCGCATAGGCTAGGGAGGTGGTGGTAAGCAACATGTAAAGCAGGGGTCGCGAAACCACCGACTCGATCGATACGCCGAGTATTCCCGCTACTACTAACAAATAACTAAGCAGAATTGTGCGGTCGCTACCAATAGCGCACGGCAGCGACCTGCGCTTGCAATAAAGGCCGTCTACGTTCACATCCCTCAAATCAAGTAACAACTCCCTTCCGTAGAAAAAAAGAAATGCGTAGAAAAATTCACCAAAAGACCTCCCGACAACGTTGGTGCCGACTAGAACAACCGCAGCACACCACAACGGAGTCGCAAGCAAAGGTGCAACACGTTTCAAATGTGCGCTGTACGCAGCGGAAACAAGATAAGCAATACAAAGCGTTACGAACTCGGTAGAAGAAAGTCCTGGTAGAGGAAGAATCGAACTAGCTATGACGAAACCCAATACTGCCCGCAGGTGATTTGCTGAAACGAGATTCTGCATAGTCGCTTTGTGGCTCGCTCCTAGACGATCCTTTTTTATGTCAAGGAGATCGTTAAACAAGAAGGAAGCCACTAAGAACAAGAAAACAGACGCTGCATAAGCATCACTGCCTCCAGCGAGCTTGATTCCAACGAAAGCGCAAAGTGACCATCCTAGGCGCGCTGCCATGATGAGACCGACCATGACCCGGATTGCATTGTTACTGAACAAGATCATTTGCTCGCCACTCCCGTCGCTTGAGTAGCAATTTGCTCATTGAAACGTACAGTTTCGCACTCAAGCTGATCAAGGTACCCCTTATCGGCGGTTCTCGTATAGCTGTGAAAAAGATGAAGCAACGTGACCACGTGGATCGAGACAAAAGCAAGATGAGCGCTTGCCTTCAATAGCGACCGGTCCATCGCAAAGATCAAGCTGAGCACACAATACATCGTAATCGCTTGGATGCAATAGAGTCCATTCAGCGGTGCCCACATCTTTGCAACTTTGACCAACTCAATATCGGTTTCTCCCGCAGGGACATAGCTCTTTAGCGCGTACGACAAAAACGGACCAACGAAAGCGAAACACAAGAAGGAAAAGGCCAAAAGCCCGCTCCAGTACGCACGTAGCGGAAAAAGAATTAGAGCTAACGTGGAGAGCGGCAGCGCAGTTCGGATTACAAATCTCGCAAGTCCCCGCGCGATGTTTGCGCTGCCATGCTTGTGAAAAAAAGTTTTTGACAAGCCCGCTATGCGGCGGTAGTAGACGAGGCGATAGCTATAGAAAAGAATCACCAGGTAGATTAATGAAACGAAAAACCACCAATTTTGTAGCGGAGAGTTAAAGAATGTGCTCCAAAAGCTCTTCGCTTCTGAGTTGGCCTTTGCCACCCACGGGATATCAATTAAGAAGAAAAAAAGGAATCCGACGATGATGGACGCTACCTCGATAAACGATCTAAGAACGGGAGGTAGTTTGTTTTCTTCACGGGTGCTCTGTAGCTCAGAATGTCCGAAGGTTTTGCCTAACGAATCCAGATGACCGATTGCTTTCCGAAGGTATTCCATTTGTGCTGCAAGATAGTTTTTTGCTCTGCGATTACATGAGCCTAGTAATGGTAGCAACTTGCTCCCTAACACCAACCGACAGTTCTGATACGTTGGGGTAGCCTATCCTCAAAGTTCTCCTATGTTCCGTTGGCACGTTTCCGACGTGTGTCAGCTCCGATCCTGCTACCGAACTAAGTATCGAATGGCTCCCCGCCACCCATCGCAATGGCTCTTTTGGGCGATGTGGCTCTAGCCCGAAATCGATGAAATGACGACATGCGCTGACACATGTTTAGCGCTCTCTTCTAACCCGTCATTCATCATTTCTAAGGCTTTCCAACCATGTCTACCCAAGTTCAGTCCGCTGATTCAGTCCATCCGTCCGTGAAGTCCAACGCCGCTCTTGCCGCGCATGCGCCGCGCATGGATATGTATCGGATGATCCACAAAACGTTACGCAAGCAGATGTTCGATACCGTTTACGCGCTCGGTCGCGCGGACGTGGCGGACGATCTGGAATTCCTCGCGGCGCTCGATTTAGTGAATGCGCTTGCGGAGGCTTGCGAGCATCATTTGCAGAAAGAAAACAACTACGTGCATCCGGCGATGGAGGCGCGTTCGCCCGGCAGCACGCGGCAAATCCTTGATGAACATTTCGAGCACATTGAGGAGATCGATTTCATTCGCAACGAAGTGGCGCGCATTCGTAACGTCGCGCACGGGGCGCGCGACGCGGAGACGCATCGCTTGTATCTGCATTTGACGCAGTTCGTTGCTGAGAATTTGACGCATATGCGCTTTGAGGAGCTGGAGCACAACGCGGTGCTCTGGGCGAAATACAGCGATGCCGAATTGATCGCGATCGAGCAGCGCATCATCGCGAGCGTTGCGCCTGCTGAGATGATGGGCATTTTGGCCGTTGCGATTCCGGCGCAATCGCATCAGGAACGCGCGGCGATGCTCGGCGGCATGAAGCAAAGCGAGATGCCGCGTCAGGCGTTTGAAGCGGTCGTGCAGCTTGCGCGCGAAGGGCTTGCGACGCGCGATTGGGACAAGCTGGCAAGAGCGATTGGCGAGCCGCAGGTGCCAGGGTTGGTGGAGATTAGCGATACGTCGCGGTCTTGGTAAGTCGCTAGCCGTATGGAGTTCGCGTTGTAGGCGCGGACTTGGCCGCGCTAAGCGGGGAGCGCGGCCA
>JBOFBL010000185.1:0-5668 GCA_051645545.1 Casimicrobium sp.
TTCATAAAGTCTCCTTTCAGAAACATCGTCGCCCGACAACGACAACAGGGTTCTAAGCCCTATTTATCGTGCAATGCGTTGATTGAAGACTGGCCGATCAGTGCGGCCGAGGAATCCCCCAGTGTTACTTTGACTCTCGCGTGTTTTCCGGGTTCCTGGTTCGAAGACTGAGAATTGTTACAGTTCTTGGGGAAACACTGAATGAGTTCTTGCGATGCAGCGCGCGTCGAGTTGGGCTGGAGCGCTAGGAGAAAAGCACAGACATAGCCACGGCTATGGCGAGCATTTTCGACAACGCGATCCAGATCAAATCGACGATGCGATGCGCGCGAAGGACTTGTTCAGTGTTTCCCTAGGCAGCCGGATGTAAGTATCTATTGCTGATTGCTTCGATTTGCGCCATCGCTTCTTCCGGCAATTTTGCGTAATGCGCGTTATAGATTTGCTGCAATTGCTGCACGCTCGTTGCGCCGATAATGGCGCTGCCGACAAACCATTTATTAACGACAAACGCGAGCGCGAGTTCGAGCGGCGTCATGCCGATTTTCTTTGCGAGCGCACCATACTCTTCGCTTGCGATCATCACGAGCGGTCGGCGATAACGACCACCGAATTCGCGGAAACGCTCGAAGCGAGAGCCACGCGGCATCGCACCGCGATAGTATTTCCCCGTGAGTGCACCCATCGCGAGTGGTGAATACGCCAGTAGCGGCACCTGTTCGCGATAACTCGTCTCCGCCAGATCACCTTCGAAGGTTCGATTGACGAGGCTGTACGCGTTTTGAATCGACGCGGGTTTCGGTGCGTTCAATTGCTCCGCCACGCGGCAGAACATCGTTGTGCCCCATGCGGTTTCGTTCGACAAACCATAACCACGAATTTTTCCGGCTTTGATGAGTTCCTGCATCGCTTCGATCTGTTCGGCGAAGGACACATATTCGCGCTCGAGCGCCGGATTGAATTGCCACGAACCGAATGCCGCCACATTGCGATCCGGCCAGTGAATCTGATAGAGATCGATGTAATCCGTGCGCAACCGTTTAAGCGATGAGTCGCATGCCGCGAGAATCGTTTTCTTGCTGAGCTTCGTTTCTTCGCGCAACCAGTCGTAGCGACCGGGACCGGCAACTTTGGAAGCGAGCACGATCTTTTCGCGATTGCCGGGAATGGCAAGCCACGAGCCCAAAATCGTCTCCGTGCGCGTGCCCGTCTCTGCGCGTGGCGGCACGGGGTACATCTCCGCCGTGTCAACGAAATTGATGCCATGCTGCATCGCGAAGTTGAGCTGCGCGTGCGCATCGGCCTCCGTGTTTTGTTCGCCCCACGTCATCGTGCCGAGGCAGATGACGGAGACGTTTAAGTTCGCGTGAAAAAGTGGGCGGCGTTCCATATTCAGGGTGCAGAGTTCAGGTGACGGGATACAGGCTTCGAGTTTATCGTTAGCCGCGCGTCCGCACCGTTCTCTGCCCCCCGTAACCTGTAACCTGCTACCTGACAATCATTCCTTTGCCAGCTAACCACTCGATGATTTGCGGCCAAAGCGTTGCACCAGCGTTTTGCCGGAAGTAGCCCATATGTCCGATTGCGTTCACGCCGAGTTGTTTTGGCGTGATATCGATTGGTTCCAGTTTTGCGTTAACGAACCCTTTGAAGAATGCGTCGCGTGATTTCGGCGGTGCCCAGAGATCGTCGACGCTTACGTTCGCCGCGACCGGCATCGTGATATTCGCGAACTTCGACGCGATATGTTGCGCGTTCGGGTCATCGAAAAAATAATGCGGGAATCCGCACCAGTGTTTCCAATCGCGGTAAACGCCCATCGGTAAATCTTCACCGATGCCGAATTTACTCATTGGCATATAGCCGAGCGCCCTCGTAATGAAAGGGCCAAGCACGTTCCACATCGCCCAAACCTTCATACGCTCCGGCTGCGGCATCCAGCCGTGCCATCCTGCGCCGACGCCGCACACGTAAGCCGCATTCACCAGGGACGGATCGGGCAGTTGCCCAATCGCATGTCCGCCTAAGCTGTGCCCGACCATCCACACGCGCCCGCGCTCACTCGCCCACTTCACGCTCGCCGCAAGATCGTAGCGCGACCAATCGGCGTATTCCATTTCGAAGCCTTTGAGCGAACCCTGCTTCGAATCGGCGATGCCGCGATAGTCGGTCGTGATCACATTGATGCCACGCGACCGTGCATATTCGGCGAAGCGCTTGTAAAAACCGCGCGGCACGGCGGTTGCGCTGCCAAACACAATGAACTCGTCCGATTGTGCGGGAAACACTGTGCTCACAATCGGGTAGCCGTCGAGCGCTTGATGACGCAGCTCGTGAGAAGTCGTTTTTTCCATGAACGAGATACTACACTAGCTAGACCAGTCGGTCTAGTTGCATATCGTTTCAATCGAACAGCGCAATCCTGAGCTAGCATTGCGCCGAGTATGAACATCGCAAAAACAAAAAATACCCAGCCTTCGCCCGCAGGAGAAGCGCCCGACACCCGCGCGCGAATTCTTTCCGCCGCGTTACGGCTTTTTCGCAAACGCGGTTATCACGGGGCGGGCTTAAACGACATTCTCGAATTGGCAAATGCACCGAAAGGCTCGCTCTATCATCACTTTCCCGATGGCAAAGAAGAGATCGGCGTCGCTGTCGTCGCTGAAATCACGCGCAGCATTTTGACGCTCTTCGCGTCGAGTCGCGCGCGCACGACAGCGGCCGTGGTGCTGCAAGCGGGCGAGCAAATGTCCGTCACGATTGAGCGCACGAATCACGAACTTTGCACCTTGTTTACCGCATTCTTGGCCGAGCGAAGCACGTCGCCGAAACTCGGGCTCGCAGTTGCCAATGCCTACGCCGAAATGACAGAAGCGTTGCAAACGCGATTGCAATCGGATGGCATGAAGCCGCGACTCGCGAAAGACCGCGCGACGGCTGTGGTGATGCTGCTCGAAGGCGGCGCGATGATTGCGCAAGCGCAGCAAAGCGTTGCACCGTTTCGTTTGGCGGTGAAGCAAGCCGCTTCGCTCTGTGAAATTGCCAATTAACGATCGCGCAAGGCTTCGCAAAAATCGGGCTCTCGCGAATTTATTTCTCGCTCATTTGTTCGGCGCGCTCTTGAATTCTTCGAAATAGTCTCTAAACTCGTCGAATGGTTCCACATCTCACCACCGCACTTTCGGGTCCGCTCGCCGCATTGGAGCGCACATTCATCGACGCACAGCCGGAGCTCGAAGCCTATTTCCGGCAGCAATGGCAACAGCACGATGTGCCGTTTTATGCGAGCGTTGACTTGCGATTTGCAGGCTACAAATTGGCGCCTGTCGACACCAATCTGTTTCCTGCGGGCTTCAACAATTTAAATCCGCAGTTTCATCCGCTGGTCGTGCAAGCGGTGATGAGCGCAGTGACGCGTTTCGGTTGTAGCGCGAAGAGTGTGATGCTGATTCCCGAGAATCACACGCGCAACACTTACTACCTCGAGAATGTCACGACATTGATTGGTCTCATGCAGCAAGCGGGCGTGCGCGTGCGTGTCGGCTCTTTGATTCCCGATTTGAAGGAAGTGACGCCGATCACCTTGCCTTCGGGTCGCGTGCTCGTCTTAGAGCCGATCATTCGAGTCGGTGACAAGCTAACGCTCAAGGACTTCGATCCCTGCGCAATCGTGCTCAACAACGATCTCTCGGGCGGTGTGCCTGATGTGCTCAAAGGCGTTTCGCAGCCGATGGTGCCGCCGCCCTTTGCGGGTTGGACGAATCGACGCAAGTCACAGCACTTCGCGGCCTACGACACGGTGGCCGAGGACGTGGGTAAGCTGCTCAAGATCGACCCGTGGCTCATCAATCCATATTTCGAGCAATGCGGCGAAGTGGATTTCAAAGCGCAAACGGGGCTTGAGTGTTTGCAAAAAAATGTTGCGAAGGTGCTCGACAAAATTCAGAAGAAGTACGACGAGTACGGTGTAACCGACAAACCGTTCGTGATCGTGAAGGCCGACGCAGGCACCTATGGCATGGGCATCATGACGGTGCGCTCCGCAGAAGAAATCGCTTCACTCAATCGCGATGCGCGAAAGAAAATGGCCGTCGTGAAGGAAGGGCTTGAAGTGCACGAGGTCATCATTCAAGAAGGCGTTTATACGAACGAGCGCGTTGATGACGCGATTGCAGAGCCCGTCGTCTACATGGTCGATCGTTTCGTTGTCGGCGGTTTCTATCGAGTGCATGCGAATCGTGCGATCGATGAAAGCCTCAACGCGCCGGGTGCGCAGTTCGTGCCGCTCGCGTTCGAGAAACCCTGCACGCCCGACGTGCAAGCGGTCGGCGGCTGCGCGCCGAATCGCTTCTATTCGTATGGCGTCGTCGCGCGCATGGCGCAGGTCGCCGCCGCGCGCGAAATCGAAATTCTCGAGAAGCAAATGGCGGGCGCGTTCGATGTAAATGTTGCGCCGAAGTTAGTTGCCAACGCTATCGCTTAACGCCCAATTTAATTTGGGCATGACGCGCTAAAACTTTGCTGTCGAAATCAGTGAAAATCAACTCTATCGCCCAATTTAATTGGGCGATTAGCGATTGTGTTGCTACTGAGAAATCGCAATAACCATTCGGTGATAAATCGGAATGCCGAAGATCACGTTGAACGGAAACGTGATCGCGAGCACCGGCGCAATTGCGATGCCTAAATTCGCGTGTGGCAAGGCAACGCGCATCGCAGACGGCGCCGCGATATAGCTCGCACTCGCGAAGAGCACGGCGACCAGCGTTTGATCGCCGAGCGTGAAGCCAAGCATTTTTGCGATCACCGCACCGAACACTGCCGCGCCGAGCGGAAACACCATGCCGAACACTGCGAGAAACACGCCGCTTCGTTTGAGCTCGGGAAATTGCCGCGCCGTGGTTACGCCCAATTCAAGCAACAAGAAACATACAACGCCTTTAAACAAATCGAAGAACAACGGCGCAAAAGGATCGACGCCTTTCTCGCCCGCAATCGCGCCGATCGCCATGCCGCCGATCAAAAGTAGCACGCTCTTTCCGAACATCAGTTCGCGCGTGAATTCGACCCAGTGTCCTGGCGTTGCCTCGTCGCGTTTGCCGAGTGCAGCCGCAAGAATCAGCGCGGGCACTTCAAGCACAGCGAGATAGAACGACATCTGCGCACCGAAGTCGACGCCGATTTTCGTGAGATAAGTTTGCGCCACGACGAAAGTGATCACGCTCACCGATCCGTAATGCGCAGCCGTCGCCGCTGCATCGATGCGCGACAAACGCCCGGCGCGAAACAAGATTTGAAATGCGAGAAACGCGAGAACAAGCGCTCCAACGATGAGCGCAATCGCGGGCATCACGAGCGACAAAGGATCGCTCTTCGAAATCGCAACGCCGCCCTTCAAGCCAAGCGAGAGCAAAAGAAAAATCGTGAGTGCTTCGAGAAACGGTTTCGGCAACTCAAGATCGCTCTTGAGAAAACCGCCGATTAAGCCAAGGACAAAGAAAAGGACGACGGGATCGATAGCCATGCGCGCATTGTAGAGAGCGTGCATGGCGTGGGGTGTCTTCTACATGAGTCGCTTCTATAGGCTGTGGGAGCGCGCTCGCGCGCGAAACGGACTTACCGATAAGAATGGCGCGTGAACACAGAATCATTCGACGGCAGATAGCTT
>JBOFBL010000186.1:0-1965 GCA_051645545.1 Casimicrobium sp.
GAAATCGGCGCGGTCTGCATGGCGATCAAAACTAAGATGTACGCGATCGGAGCAACCGCGCTGATGGCAACGATGTAGCGCCAGTTTTTCTTCCATTCGATGCTGATTTCGTTTCGTTGCGTAAACATCAGCGGCGATAAAAATAAAGCGCGCAGCGCGTTACTCAGATACTGAAGTAATACAGGCGCCAGCGCGAGATGTTTCACCGAGTAGCCATCGAGAACGGTGTAAAGCGCGATGCAAGCGCCCGTTGCTAAGCCCCAGAGCACGCCCTCACGTGCGCGTGGCGAGCGATCGCGTAACGCGCGCAGCCCGCCCGCGAGCACGAAGATGCCGCAGACGATAGCGACGATACCAATCGCCGAATTCAGCGTAAGCGCTTCGCCGAGAAACACGATTGCAACCATGCTCGAGAGAAACGGGCCAGTGCCGCGCGCCACGGGATAGACCACGCCGTAATCGGCCACCCGATACCCGCGCTGCAAGGCAAACGAATACACCACGTGGACGAGTGCCGATAGCGCGATCATCAGCCATTGCAACGCGGTGACATCGATAAAAAGCGAGGGAACATGCCACCACCACACGAGCATCATCGGCAGATAAATCGCGGTCGTTGCCACAACGCCGAGAAACACAAAGGCAGCACCGCCGCCCGCCTTTTTTGCAAGCAGATTCCAGCCTGCGTGAATCAGCGCGGCGAGGATGACGAGAGAAAAGGTGGCGAGGGTCAATGAAAAAGTCCCTCCCCCTTCAAGGGGGACATAGACGAGCTTGTCGCCAAGTGCGGCTCCGGGAAGGGGATGGGGTTAAGTAGCGGGAAGATGCGGACTGTGCGAAAGAACCCCATCCCCACCCTAGCCCTCCCCTTGAAGGGGAGGGGATCAATTTAAAGTGCTGGACAACAACTGCCTAAATCGTCGCACCAATTCCGGTTGATCCTTCGCCAGCGCGAAGTATTCGATGAGTTTTTTGCGCGCCGCCTGCTCGTTCCAGTTGCGATCGATTTGAATGCTCTCGATCAGGGTTTGGAACGCGGGTTCGAATTGTGATTCGTTGGCGAGCACGGCGGCGAGCTGCAAGCGTGCATCGTGATCGCTCGCGTCCTTCGCGATACGCGCTTTGAGCGCGGCGGCTTCGGGCGAATTGCCCGCTTGTTCCGCCGCTTCGATTCGAAACGCAACGCGCTGGAAATCTTCATCCATTTGCGTGACTGGTTTGCATTGCGCAAGATATTGTTTTGCTTCTTCGATCCGGTTATCGCGCATGGCGATGTCAGCGAGCATGACGCGGGCGCTGTCGAGCGATGGCGTGAGTGCGAGTGCGACTTTCAATTCGTCGATCGCGCCTTCGATGTCGCCCGCGTCGAGTTTTTCCTTTGCTTTGCCGAGTTTTTCTTCGCCAACGCTCGGCAGCACTTTGTCGAGAAACTCGCGAACGCGTGCTTCCGGTTGCGCGCCTTGAAACGCACTCACCGGCTTTTGGCCTTTGAGCGCGATCACTGTAGGAATCGAGCGAATGCCGAACATGCCTGCAATTTCTTGCTGCGCTTCGGTATCGACTTTGGCGAGACGGAATCGCCCGCCATATTCGACGGCGAGCTTTTCCAGAATCGGTGTGAGCGTTTTGCACGGGCCGCACCATTCGGCCCAGAAATCGAGCACGATGGGCGTGGTGTCGGACGCGGCGATCACGTCGGTTTCGAAATTCTCAACAGTCACGTCGAAGATATGCGCGGAGGCGTTCATTCGTAAATGGGCTTGGTCAAAACAAAACGCTATTATCGCCGCGTAGCGAAACACCTCCTCGAATGCCGACCCAACAACAGCGACACCGCCGCGCCGTGATCTTGATGACCTGCGCGCTCATGATTTTGATTTGCCTCGATGCGAGCGGCAAATACTTAGGGCAAGCGGGCGTGCCCGTGGCGGCGAGCACCTGGTCGCGCTATGTGGGCCACTTTCT
>JBOFBL010000187.1:0-1240 GCA_051645545.1 Casimicrobium sp.
TCGAAGAGTGCTACGCTCGACGACTTGGAAGCGGTCGGGTCATTCGGGTTTCGCGGCGAAGCGCTCGCATCGATTGCATCGGTTTCGCGTTTGTCGCTCACGAGTCGCGTGGCAAATGGCGAGAGCGCACTTCGCATTCGCGCCGAAGGCGGCGCCGTGCATCCGATTGAGCCGGTTTCCGCGCGCAACGGAACGACCGTTTCGGTCGCCGAGCTTTTTTTCAACACACCCGCGCGTCGTCGTTTTCTAAAAACCGAAGCGACAGAGTTCGCACATTGTTTGGAAGCGGTGAAACGCGCAGCACTCGCGCGACCTGACGTTGCGTTTCAGTTGTAGCACAACGATCGCGTCGCGCTTCGCGTGCCCGCGCAAACGCGTGAGGATCGGGTTGCCGAAGTGCTCTCACGCGAATGGTTCGCTGCGGCGAATCGCGTGGAAGTGATCGGCGGGATGTTGACCGTCGAGGGTTACGTGTTGCGGCCGAATTCGAGCGTACCTAATCGCGACGCACAGCATTTATTTGTGAATGGCCGTTGGGTGCGCGATCGTGTGGTGTTGCACGCCATTCGCGATGCACTGCGCGATCAGATGCATGGTGCGAGTGCGCCGTCGTTTGTGTTGTCATTGACACTCGATCCGCGTGCGGTTGATGTCAACGTGCATCCAGCGAAGACCGAAGTGCGCTTTCGCGATTCACAAGCGGTGCATCAATTTGTGCGAAGAGCCGTTGAGCGCGCGCTTTCATCGAGCGCGTCGACGGAGACAGCCGCATCGGCTGCGCCGAAATTGTTTGGGCAGCAGATTGAGGTGAGTGCGCCGGTGGTGCAGCGCGGGTTTACGTATCAGCCGCGTACTGAGTCGCTTGATTTGAAGGTGAGTGAGCGCACGACCTCGTTCATGTTTGGAACTGATGCTTCGCAAAGATCGATAAGCGCGAGGGAACCCCATCCCCACCCCAGTCCTCCCCTTGAAGAGGCGGGAGCGAAACCTTCTCCCCTTGAAGATGTAGCGTCAAATCGAAGTGTTTCGGACGCATCTTCATCGCTGCCCGCCGGCGATCACCCGCTCGGTTTCGCGCTCGCGCAATTGCACGGCATCTATATCCTCGCGCAAAACGCGCAGGGGCTCGTATTGATCGACATGCATGCGGCGCACGAACGCATCGTTTTCGAAAAACTGCGTGCAAGTGGTTTGGGTAAAGACGTCTCGATTGCCACGCAACGCTTGTTGATTCCAAGCG
>JBOFBL010000188.1:0-7724 GCA_051645545.1 Casimicrobium sp.
GATGACTTCGATGCCATCGCCTTCGACGATGATGAGCGGTGCGTCTTTTTCAATCGCACGAAGATTCGTGTACGGATGAAAATGATTGGCGACGTCTTTCTTGGCAAGCGTCGATGCGTTGATCGGTGCGTTCATGGAGGACTGCGTTGATGAGGCGGAACATTGATTATCCCGCGAGCTCTCGGCAATGACTATGCACAGGCAGCATTGATCTCCAACGCGACGCGCTGAATCCGATCAATACGAGCGATGGCTAGGCAGCCTTACCGCGCCCGAACAAGCGTTTAAAGAAGCCCGATACCGAGCTTTTCGCGCGGAGCTTATCCATCGATAAGGGACCTGATTTACCTTCGCTAGTTTCGCCGAATGCGGGATTCGCCGTGGCGTGCCCACTCCAGAGAAGGCCAAAAATAAAACGTTCGACGCGAACCGCGTCGTACGAGACGCTTTTGAGCAGATTGCTGTGGGAGATGGGTTTTGCAGCCATCGGTGTGCAGAGTTGCGACAAACCAGGCGGCAGCTTGAGCATTTTGAGGTTGGGCCACTGCTCAAGAAAGTAGGTGCGATTTTTTAGATCGGCGGCGGCACGCGAACGAAAGCTCGGATGCTCCATCGACAAGCGGATCATGAACGCATCAAGCGGCATGTATACCGTCGGAATCAATTTGAGCGAGGTGTCCAACGTGATCGGTGCGGCGACGATGCGCGCATTGCGCTCGAAAATTCGATCGAGTCCGGCGGAGTCGACTCCGTGCACAACCCTCGCGTCGCGATCAGCGAGCAACACGGAGGTGAGCCCCTCGAAGCGCAGCATGGTGAAGCGCCAATCGGCGCGAGCCAGCAAGCCCTCGATCGCGCGCAGATCGGCTGATTCGCCATTGATTTCACGCAGTTTCACTTGACGCGCATAGAGCATTGCGCGACGAATATCGGCGAGTGCGAGCGTGAGCTGCGAACCAGAGTGCGCATCGATTTCCCAAGAGATTTGTGGGAATTCGGCGTTGCGCGTTTTGAGCAGCCATTTACCGGAGGTTTTGCTCTCCTCGACATAGAGATGCGCCGCCTCGCCGCCGTCGGCAAGACGCCACGCAGTGCCCTGCCCTGCGCGCTCCGCCAAGGTGCTGTACCACTGCGTCTCAAGCGGATCGGCAAGCGTTTTGGGCAAACGCTCGAAGCTCATCGCGAGCGGTGGCAGCACTGAAACACGCGATTTTTCGCCTGCGGAAATGACGGTGACCTGTTCGCGCGCGAGGCTTAAGTTTTCGGTGGCAGACATATTGTTTCTCTGATTTCGCGATCCAACGCCGTAAGCACGGTGTCAATTTCTTATAGGTAGCCGAACGGAACATCGCATCTTCAATCGCTGCAAATAACACATTGTTTTTCGCAACTGAGAGCGTTTTCGCGCGTTTTCCAAATTGTCTAACGCAGGTAGACCACGTGCAGTGTAGCAATCGTGCCTTTCGTTGTCTTCGACAAATTCTTTTGCGCACCCTGACAGGCAAAAAACGCAACGCGCATAGAGTCGCTAATCACCGGCATGCAGATTGGGTAGCGCTTCACACGCTACAAACTTAAACCGACAACATCGTCTATCGCCCAATTTAATTGGGTGATACGCTATATTTATTTATATATTGATTATATTATTTTTATAGATACTAGCCCAAAAAATAAGGCGTTACGTCAATATATTTTGTAGTGATTTAGTCACGTGTTTTTTGTCGATGTTCGCTGTCAATTCGAGCGCGTTCGCCTGCGCCAACATGCGCCACCACTGGCGGAACGCGCGCGCATCGCTCGCGAAGCCTCGTGGCAACTGCCCGTGTACGGCGGTTGCGTCGATCGGACAAGACAGCAGAGGCTTTTTCTTCATCGCGGCAACGCAATCGACCACGCGAGCGCAAATCCCCACGCAGGCGAGATGAAGATCGCGCACTTGGCGATCGCGCGGTACGACACGTCTCGCGTCAAGGCAATTGCGAATGCGCAGAGCGGTAGCAAAACCGAAATTTCGATCAAAAGATTGCGCCACAAATAATAGTTGCCATGACGAAGGCGCGCCGCGCTCGGCAGTAATCCGATTGGCGCCGACACATCGTGCGAAGGCAGCGGCCACAACAGAGGCAACGAATGCGCGCCCACAAACAAATCAAGCAACAAATGCGACGTACTCGCCGCGAGCAACGCTAAGAACGAAACGTTGGCATCGCCATTGCTGCGCATGCGCTTCGTGCAGCGCCAAGCAATGACTGACGCGATCACACAGAACAACAACGTATGGGTAACGCGCGGCGTGGTCACCCATCCCCAGAGCCAAATCGCGAAGTAATCGAAATCTGGGCAGATCGCGAGCAGCACAAAGATGGCAAGTGCTGGCAGCGAGCGCCGATCCACAACGCGATTGGTAACCAAGAACACGCTCGCACCAACGAGCGCGTGTCCGACAACAGAAGACATCGTGCCGCTAGAAATTGCGCAGATCGAAGGCACTACGCGTGCCGCTGATCTCTTGCAATCTCGCATGCGCGAGCGCTGCGCGATCCGCACGCCACGCGATCACAAACAGTCGCCCCCAGCGATAGGTGGAGAGCGTGAGCAGTGCAGTAATCGCTGCGGCGATCGCCCACACGTGCCACGGCGGCAGCGTTCGCCCCAAATTGTGAAACGCAAACACCGCGAACGCAGCAATAAGCGCAGCGACCGCGCGCACGCGCGTTGGCGCAATCGACCAACGAACAAGCCAACGCGCCGCGATGCCCGCCGTCATCCCGATCGGCACTGCGATCATCGTGAAGAAAAGCACTAGGATCAACACGTATACGGCAACACCAATGGTTGGTGTGCCGCGATCGATGCTCGTTAAGCGCAGATACGTGCCAATCGCGAAGAGCAACAGCACCGCGCCCCAGAGTGCGAGTGGACGACGAGTCAGTGTGCGAAAGAGGAGATTCATGATGCACCTTCCTTACGAGGCGTCAGTGGTCGTGTTGTTCACCGCAGCAGGCTGCGCGCGCGGTGCAATTCGCTCCGACACACGATGCCATTGCACATTGCGCGTGAGCAACATGACCGCAGCAAGCGTTGCAAAGAGCAGTAATGAACCTGCCAAGAGCGCATGTTGTTCGGACTGCAACACCACAAAGAGAACGCCATAGAGCGCGCCAAGCCCGGCCATGGTCGGCACCGCCCGCGACCAACCGCCCAGCACCGCCTTCGCATACACGCCCACGAGCGACACACAGGCGACTGCGGCAACGAGATAGGCGATTGCAAAGCTCACATGCTCCGAGAGCGAAATGAGCAACAAAAAGAAGGCAGCGAGTGCGGCACCGATCAGGAAATATTGAATCGGGTGTACGCGCGCACCTTTCATCACTTCAAGCAACACGATGCCCACGAACGTAAGCGCGATGAACAGAAACGCGTACTTAGTCGCGCGATCGGCGAGCGACGCAGGATTTACCGGATCGATAAACGACACACCGAACGATTGCACACAGCCCGCCGAGGCGCTGGCCGGTTGTGTCGACGCAGCCGCACGCTCGACTGCCGCTTCCGCTTGCACTCCGGAAACATATTGCTCGCTATCGCCATCTCGCCCCAACGAACACACCGAACCGCCGCGCATCAAACTCGACCGAGCGGTCGATGCGAGCGAAGAAATACTCCACTTCGCATCGAAGCCTTCGTCGCGTACGCTGCGCTCGGTGGGCAAGAACGCACCTGCAAACGAAGGATGTGGCCAGCCGGATTTCACTTCGACCAGGTTCTCATTACCAAGCGGTACAAACGCGAGCGACTCGGTGCCGACCAGGTTAATCTCGAGATTGATTTGCGCAGCGTTCTTAAGCGCAGCATCGTCGATCTGGAATTTTGCCGAGAACCCCGAGCGAAACGCTTTGCCTTCGCTCATCGCTTCTGTTTTTAAGGTTTGACCCGACGCATTCAACTTGATCGAGCGAATCCCGCGCGCATCGGAAACGCTGAATTCCGCACGAGGCGCTTCGCATTTCACGGCAACCACGTTGTCGCGCACAGTCGGTGGCGAAAGTTCGCTCAGATCGCTCCATTCGACGAGCCCCTTCGCCGCGAGATTAAATGAGTTGACTTTGTAGAGTCCGCGATAGCGAGGTTCGATTTCACTCACCGCCGACCATTTAAGCGACTGCGGCAGCGCACGCAACACAATTTTTCGTTCCGACTTATCGACAGTTTTCTTCTTGTCGATTTCGGTAACGGTTTCGATTGTTTCCGTGCAAACACGCGTGAGTACAACGCCCGCCACCGTTTGCGCGCCAGCCAGACTCTTGCGCACGCTCTCCACCGCCTGTTGTCGATACATGCCGCGCTCGTGAGCAATGTTGCCAATGCGATCGATACCGATCAATAACAGTACGATGACAAAAAAGAGCGCAATACCTTTTACGATGATCCCGAGTTTCATTGGTTTTCCTTTCCAAGCAATCGTTAGAGAGGAATATTTCGCGTTTACGTGTGCGAAAAATGAAGTTTGTGAAGCGGGTGTGAAGTTGTCGCATAGTTCCTCCCCCTTCAAGGGGGAGGCTAGGAGGGGGATGGGGTTCGGCTACTGGACAGGAAATGAAACCCATCCCCACCCTAGCCCTCCCCTTGAAGGGGAGGGGACTATCGCGGAAACGACAACCTCACCCGCGTGGGCGCACGCACACTCACGAGCGTGAGTGACCCGCGATGCAACTCTGCAACTTGCTTGGCTATCGCGAGCCCAAGACCACTGCTCTTCGAGCCACCATCCGGTCGTGGCGAGGACACGAATCGCTCACCGATTCGATCGACAGCAAATTCCGCGAAGCCAAGGCCATGATCGATCACGTCAATGTGCGTTTGCAAACCTTCCGTTGCAATCTCAACTCGAATCGGTGAATCGCTCGGCGAGAAAGCGATCGCGTTTTCGACAAGGTTTGAGATCGCGAGTAACAACGCCTCTCGATCGCCCGAAGTTTTCGCAGATTCAACGCCCGCAAATTCGATTGTGACGTTCGCGTTGCGCGACATCGCATTCGCGATTACTTCTTTCGCAATTGCAACTAGATCGACAGATTCGAGATTCGCTGGCGCGTAACGCACTTCGAGTTTCGAGAGTTCGAGCAAGCGATCGACCGTCCGCTGCATGCGCTCGGTCTGTTCGACGACGGTAGCGGAGAACTTCTCGCGCTCTGCGTCGGGCAGCGGTTCTCGCAGCAATTCGCCTGCGCCGCGAATCGCAGCGATTGGCGATTTCACCTCGTGCGTGAGTGCGCGCACCGTGTTTTCAACGTAGCGCTTGCCTTCGAGTCGTTCACGCATGCCGTGCATTGCGCGTGCGAGTTTGCCGAGTTCACCTGGGAGCTCTGGCGCGGTAGTCTTTTGACCTGCTTCCACTTCATCGGCAAAGCGAGCGAGCTTGCGCACCGAATGAACAATCCACCAGGTTGCAAGCACGCCGATCGCGAGCGACAAACCGATCAGCCACGCACCGCTCACCAGAATCTTTCGCTCCGCACGATCGATGATCGGCGCGACGGTTGAGGAATTTTTTGCGAGCGTGAGCACGCCGATGCGTTGCCCTTCGTGAACAATCGGTGCAGCAACATAAAACACCGACGTGCCGTCGTCGCGCTCGGTATCGCGAGAAACGCGCGCGCCGTACTCGCCGCGCAAAGTCAGCAATACATCGCGCCAGCGGCTGTAATCCTGTCCGACCGCGATGTTCTCCGAATCGTATTGAACGACGCCCTTGGCATCGGTAACGTACACGCGAAAATCGACGGATTCTTTTTTGAGCCCTGAAATCCTCGCGCTCAATTCGCGTTGGTTGTACGCCTTCATCGCCGCTGCGAAGCCGCCATTCGCGATCGTGCCATTCACCAAGTCGGGTGCCGCGAGTTCGGCGAAAGCGTTCGCGGAATCAACCATTACTTCTTCGAGCACATCGCGCACCGAAGGTTTCACTTCGTTCACAAATACGCGCAACACAAAGAACGCCGCAACGCCCAGAATCAGGAACACGCCAAAGAGAAGCCGGATACCTAGATGCACGAATCAACTCGCAAACTCAACGGCAATCGAGTAGCCCATTCCACGATGTGTCTCGATGGGATCGATGTCATCGCGTATCGCTTTGAGTTTCGCGCGCAAGGTTTTCACATGGGTGTCCACAGTGCGATCGCCGCTTTCGGCGTCCATGCCCCACACGGTATCGAGCAACATGTCGCGCGAACAGATGCGGCCAGGACGTTCGAGCAAAGTTTTAAGCAGCAAATATTCGCGCTTCGCGAGCGTCAACATCTGTCCCGCGAATTCGATACGCTGCGCTTCGCGATCAATGCAGAAGAGCGCTTTGCCGCTTGACACTCTCGCGGGTTCACTGCGACGAAGAATAGTTTTCACTCGAAGCGATACTTCGCGAGGCGAGAACGGTTTCGTCACGTAGTCATCGGCACCGAGTTCGAGACCCACGATACGATCGACCTCTTCGCTGCGCGCCGTAAGCATCAGAATCGGCAAACCTGCGTTTCCAAATGCGCCACTTCGCAACTCGCGACACAGATCGAAACCCGAACCATCGGGCAAACCGACATCAAGGATCGCGAGCGCAGGTTGCGCCGTCGCGAGCACTGCACGCGCGTCGGCGAGCATGCGCACATGCGTAGGCGCGAAACCATCGGTCGAGAGCGCGTAGATCAATGTCTGCGCGATGGCGTCTTCGTCTTCGACGAGGAGGATGAGCGGTTTCACTTTTCGATTGTGGGAGCGCGCTCGCACGCGAATGCCGCCTTCGAGCAAGTGGCTTCATCATCCGAAGCCCACGCAGGGCAAACTGGGAATTCGCGCGCAAGCGCGCTCCCACGGATAAAGCGCATATTCACGCTTTCCTCTGCATCGCGCGCGCCTGCGCAACAAGCTTGTTGTGCGCATCGAGAAACGCCGCCGCGATCACTTTGCCTTCGTTAGTGATGCCCCAACCTGCGGCACCACCAATCACTTTGCCGATCACTAGACCGCCAACGCCCAAATCGGTCGCACGCGCGGAACCGGTCGCTGCCGCAAGTTGTTCCGTCGTTTCATTGTCCGTAAGCAAAAGAACGACCTGCGCCTCTTTGAATTTCACTTGGCTCGCGACGCCTGCGTAGTCGCGCAGCACCGGAATCATCGAGATGATGCCTCCAATACCGCCACCTGCATCGTTTTCACTGAACGTGAGTGAGGGCGTGAGCGTCATGCGCGCGCCGATGCCTTCGCCTTTTTTTGGTACCGTCTCTGCTTTCAAAATGCCTTTGTCTTTAAGGTCTTGCTCCTGAATCGTGCCACGCAAACCTGCGGCGCGGTCAACGACTTTGAAACAGCCACTTTGCTGCATCATCACGCGAATGAGCGGCAGCGGCGTCGGCGGCAATTGATAGCTCGACAACACCGTGTAGCCATGTGGCGATTCGGCAAGCGCAATCGTACCAATGGGCTCTGCGCAGATGACGAGTTCGCGCGCAGCGTCTTTCGGGCCAGCCGGCCCTGCACTACCACTCACTTTGCTGCCGCCTTCGCCTAAGTCGGTTTGGCGGCAAGACACGAGCGCAAGCACACAAGCAATCAAAGCGAAAAATTTAGGCATACAAAAGCAATTTAATTTGTCGACGGCTATCAATCTGTAGGAGCGGCTCCGCCGCGATAAACCGTCGCGCACCAGTGACCCAGCGTTCAAAAAG
>JBOFBL010000189.1:0-1037 GCA_051645545.1 Casimicrobium sp.
AAGGTAGGCATAAATCTCCACATTTGAATAAACGGGGTTCCGTCCTGGGTCGCGGCAAGCCGCTCCTACAATACTGCTATGGAATTGCTAACGCAGCTCTTCGAATCCGCCGTCGCGTGGTTGTTCACGACCACCGTGCAGCCTTTGCTCTTTGCGATGGATGCAATGTCGTGGAGCGAACGCGCATTTGATGCGACGGCGTTTTTTTTGGGCGGTTTGCTCTCCGTCGTTGCGGTCGCGCTGGTTTGTTTGCCGCTGGAGCGCCTCGCGCCCGCACAAGCGATCGCTGACGCACGCAACACGCGCACCGACATCGCGTACACACTCGTGAACAAGTTGGGGCTTCTGCCGCTGCTCTCGTTTGGTTTGCTGCTCGCGCTGTTCACGCCGCTCGACGCGTGGCTGCGACTGCAAGGCTTCGCACCGTTCTCGCTGGAAGACTTTGCGCCTTCGCTCGCTGCGAATCCCTTAGTGAGCGTATTGCTCTACGTGCTCATCATCGACTTCTTTGAATACTGGCGACATCGTTTGCAACACAGCATTCACTGGTGGTGGCAATTGCATGCGCTGCATCATGCGCAGCGCGATATGACGTTTTGGACCGACGATCGCAATCACATCCTCGATGAAGTCATCGCTGCGTTCTGGATGGCGACGATTGCGCTGTTGATCGGTGTGCCGCCCGCGCAGTTTCCGCTCGTGATCTTTGCGACCAAGTTCATCGAATCGCTCTCGCATGCGAACCTGCGCTGGAATTTCGGCCCGCTCAAGTACGTGCTCGTGAGCCCGCAATTTCATCGCGTGCATCATGCGATCGGCTTGGGTCACGAGGGACAGCGTCAAGGCGTGAATTTCGCCGTGATGTTCTCGTTTTGGGATAAGCTATTTGCTACGGCAGATTTCCGCGACGAATATCCAGCGACGGGTATTCGCGATCAAACAACAGGTCGCAATTACGGCACCACTTTTTGGGAGACACAATGGCTCGGATTCAAACGACTCTTCGGGCGCGCATAGTGCGCGCGTCGGCTTACGCA
>JBOFBL010000190.1:0-8291 GCA_051645545.1 Casimicrobium sp.
AAAGCTCGAACGTCGTGACGCGCGTCGGATCATTTCGCACACCGTGCAGGAGCACGCGAACGCCACGCTTGGCAAGCGTCCACGCAAGTAGCGGCGTTAAGTTCGGCAATTGCCGCGCACCGTTGTAGCAAGGCAGCACGACGCACGGAAAATCGCAACGCACGCGAAACGAAAGTGTTTCTTGCATCGCAGCTTCGAACGCGGCAAGTTCATCAGCCGTCTCACCCTTAATGCGCATCGCAAGCCACCATGCGCCGAGTTGCACATCGTCGATTTCGTCGTTGAGCAACGCGAGAAAGCTCGCGCGCGCAAGCGCAGGCTCAAGCCCACGCGCACCTCGTGCGCCGCGACCGATTTCTTTAATGACAGAGGTGAAATTCAAGCGCATCCAGCATTGTTACTGATCGCCCGATTTAATTGGGCGATTCATTAAATTTTGATATTTATCGAAAAGCAATATAAATTCTTTTATTACCCATTTAAATTGGGCGATAACGTAAATAGTTGGAAGTGAGAATTACTCGTTCTCAAACCACTTCACGAATCATATCGACGAAGCTCGTGCATCAACGAAGCTAGCGCGTCGCGTCACCGTCGTTTTTTCGTTGTGCTGCGTGATCGTTCACCAAGTTGAGCGGAATTTCTGTCGAAATTAACCGATAAGTTTGACGAATCGAAATAGTGCGCCTAGTAGGTTCGCGTCGCTGCCATGTGTGTCGGACAGTTGTTAGCCGAAAGCGCACGTTCGCGATCGCCAGAGTTCGGCCAAATGCGAACCCTCAGAGCCCGAAATCGAATGACAGCTCAAGCCTTTCCTGCAGATCTTCAATGCCGCGCCGATTCGGGACCAATTGATTTCTCCGATACGATGCCACCAAGACCTTCATGTCATTTTTCATCGAACGTAGCTACACGAAAGACATCGCATAAGCTATTTTGACTAAACCGCGCTTGGCAATTGAGTGAGAAGGGGTGAGAGGGTGCTCCTATCAACTGCCGATTACCCTTCCTGTGGTTGAACGGTACAAACTGTCAACCTAGTCTTTTTCTGGCAATGCTCTCATTGCGGTTTGAGCTACTCGCACAAGTTTGCTGCGTGATGCGCCATCGCGTGCAAGTGTGGACATACCTTGAATAACCGCCATGACGTGCCCAGCAATTGCAGAGGCATCCGTTGTATTTGGTAGATTGCCCGCCGAGACATCACAAACGATTTTGTTTTTGAGGCATGCTTCTATTTGTCGTCGAATACCAGCGAGCTCCGCCTGCAGGTCGGTCGCCGCTGCAGAGCAACTAATCGTTGAGCTTGCCAACAAGCAACCTCGTGGTAGGTCATCACTAGTAAACGCAATGGCTGAAGCCTTGAGAAGGTCCCATACAGCCTGTCGGGCCGTACTTGCCCCATCAATGATTGTTGTGGGCGTAGCGGTGCCGGAGAGATAGCGTCTAACCGATTCCCGAAAAAGCTGCTTCTTGTCGCCAAACGCCGCATAAATGCTAGGGGGAGTAACGCCCATTGCTACCGTCAAATCATTGAGCGACGTGGATTCATATCCGTGTCGCCAAAACAAGAGCATCGCTTGGTGGAGCGCTGCTTCACGATCAAAGGACAAAGGACGCCCGGTTTTTCGGCGTAGTTTGGTTTCTGTTTGTTTCATATCAATCACTATAAAACAATTGGTGCAATCTGAATATTGATGTTACTATTTCATATCAATCACTATGAAAATATAGCTATGTCGTTTGCAAACTACCGAACGCTTGGCCGTAGCGGCCTCGCGGTGAGTCCTCTTGCGCTCGGAACAATGACTTTTGGTATGGCCCGTTGGGGCTCAGATGAGTCTACGTCACGTGCGATTTTCGATTCGTATATAGATGCCGGTGGTAACTTTGTTGACACCGCTGATGTTTATTCGAGCGGTCGAAGTGAACAGATGTTGGGTAGCTTTATTGCTGAGCGTGGCCTGCGTGATCGGCTCGTTATCGCTACCAAAGCTGGTTTTGCCAATGGAACGCACCCTCTAGCTGGCGGTAACAGCGCTAAGCACTTGCACACCTCGATTGAAGGTTCGCTACGCAGACTGAAGACCGACTACATCGATCTATTCTGGGCTCATGTGTGGGATGGTGCGACACCTGCAGAAGAGCTTCTCGAGACGATGGCAACGCTTGTGCGCACTGGCAAGACTAGATATTGGGGCATATCGAACGCACCTGCTTGGTACGTCTCCAAATTGGCAACACTCGCCGCAGTGCGTGGTTTACCGGCGCCGATAGCGTTGCAGTATTTCTATTCCTTGGTTAATCGCGACATTGAGAACGAGCATGTGCCGCTTGCGCGAGAATTCGGAATGAGCATAGTGCCTTGGAGCCCACTTGCTTTCGGACTACTGACAGGCAAGTATGACCGAGCAAAAGTAGAAGCGTCTGCGCCCAGAGCTGCTGGTTTGCCCGTCACGGCAGCTAGGTCTAACGAGCAGCGGTCAGCGGACGATAAGCGGCTTGATGGCGCCAATCCGTTTGGTGATAGCTTGTTTACTGAGCGCAACTGGAAGACTGTGGACGTCCTTTGCCGCGTAGCATCTGAAGTTGGGCAAAGCCCAACGCGTGTTGCATTGTCGTGGGTTTCCTGTCGGACTGGTGTCGACTCTACCCTAATGGGTGTAAGCCGCGCCGAGCAAGTGCTGGATAACGCAAACGCACTAACTCTCGCACTAACCGATGTGCAGCGAGCTTTGCTCGACCAAGTCAGTGCGTCTGATACGAGTGCGTTATACAGTTTGTTTTCCCCAGCAATGCGCCAGGAAGCGGTGTTTGGTGGTGCATCTGTTAGCCCTTGGCATTGAGTAAATTTCTCCGAAGCAAAAATCTGGCGGTAAGGCGACGGTATCGACGGCCTCGGGCGTTCCGTAACAACTGTCTGACCAAATACACGCAACGCGATGAAGTCCGACTTTGGCAAAAAATCATTCGCGTCATACAGACACTTGAATTCAACGATCGAAAGACTGCTTCGGGTCGACATCGGTCGCTCGCGATCTGCCCGCATCGTCCACCGATTGATGCCCTCTTCGATTTAGGTGCAGATCACTTCGATCAAAAACGATCCACCTCGCGAGCTGCACGAGTATCTGTGATCGCTAGAACGCGGTCGCCGTAAATACAATTTTTCCGCGATAGGTACCCGCAGTCGGCGACACGATGTTCGCGTAAGTGAACGTCCAATTCGCGCGTCGATCGGTGACGCGTCCGCCGAATGAAGTCGGATTCACACTGACGGGAGCGCTTGCGCCCTCATCGACCAGTTGCGGCGCGGGCAGATTCGCACGATCGCTTGATGCGATTTTGATTTGCGATGCGCCAATCGTGTCGCTGCTCGACTCACTGCGAAGCGGCTGCGTTGCGATTGCAGTAATTCTTACTTCGCCTGCGTTACTTTTCACGCTCACCGGCAGCACGCCGCCGCGCTCCGCAGCAATCGTCTCTCCATTACCGAAGCAGCTACCTAGCGCCGCATCTTTGCAATTGTGGATGAGCGAGGAAAGATCGAAATGCACACTCGCGCCGTTGCCAACGGATAGAGAAATGAAACGATCTAACAAGAGTGAAAAATCTAGATGCGCGGACGCTGCGAGTGCTGCATTTCCGCTATCGTGTTTGCTCACGCGCACATCCGCGCGCGCCTGCGCATTGGCAAGCACGAGTAACGCGAGCATGATGAAAATTCGCGCGTTCATCTAGCGAAACTCTGCGTTAACTTTGAAGGCGCCGCGGTCCCAATCGATACTGCCTTTGCTGACCACTGGAAATGTCATCATCACGGCATCGTTCGAGCCTTCCGCTTTAGCCTGAAGACGGATGTTGCGCGTTTGGCCCGGGAGAATGGGCGAACTGTCTGGTAACAACTCGAACGATTTTTTTTCTGCGTCCGTTGCGCTCAACGCGCCGTCGAGACGCGCGTGCGCATCGCCTGTGTTCGACACTTTGACGACGGGCGTTTTACGGCCGTCGGCCTCAATCGTCGTCACTTCTTTCATTTCAAGTTTAGGCTCGGCGCCGTTGACCGCGACGTACACGGCGAGTGCGATACGACCGGTGACGGGCACACTCAAACTGGCATTGCCCGATTCGATCAACGGTCGATGCGCGGGCTCCACGCCTTCAAGCGTGAGCATGAAGCGACATTCGCCGCGCGGTGCATTGGGCGGCACATCGATTTGGAAGCGAAACGCACGTTTGTCACGCGCATTGATTTTTACGAGCTTACGCTCCAGCGTGACCCATTCGCGACAACTATTGGGCAACAGCTCGTCGTGATACGTCACTTCACCCGCTTCGCTGTACGTCCAATCGAGCGTGCGCACCGACAACTCGGTCGCAGCCCCCGCAAGATTGAAAATCGTGAGCGTCTGACCGATGCGCGATGCGCTTTTTCCAGTAAGCACAAAACGTGTTGGTGTCGCGCCGATTTCAAACGACGAAGCATCAACCTGCGGAGCAACGAAAGCCCCCAAGGACATCATGCAGACGATGCGTGCAATGCGTAGAAACTTCGTTGAGAAAGTCGTGCGATTCACGGTAACACCTCAATTTCAAAATATGATTCAATGTTCGCGCTCATGCGCGCGCTGCCGGGTTGCAAGCGATGCAAATCGAGTTGCATGGTCAGCTCGATGTCTTCGCTCAAAACGGAATTCGTCACCACGCCTTGCCACACTGGAATTCGCTCGCCGGAAAACGCGCTGCCGTTTGCGAACGTGCGACCGCCGCGCCATTCAACGCGTAGCGCCGACGGGGCGCTCACCATTCGATCGGCGTGCGGAATCACGAAGAAAATCCGCGCTTTCTTGCCAACGTACTTCGCAGTCGCGAGTCGATAGTTCACGCGTCCGAAATGAAGCGTGGTGTGTGTCGGCAAGGTTGCCTCAATCGCGTCGGCGAAAGCGTTGAAGCCGCTGTGTATGACGCGCTGCGGCGACACAAATCGCATGCTTGATGCGTTATCGTCAAGCCGCTCGATCATGCTATGCGCCGTGCTGAAGACACCGCTTGCGAAAAACGCGGCGAGAAAACCTGAGATGAAGCGAGTGTTCATGGCATGCTCGCAGTGAAGGTGACACGCCCGCGATAGGTGCCTGCGGGATAGACCGTGGCGTTCGCGTAGCGAAAAAACAAGGTGCTCTTCATCGTGCGATCGGAGTTCGCGCGCGCGAGATGCTGGTTCGCGGATAGATCGAAACGTCCGGCGCGAATGTCACCGCCGCTTGACGTCCAACTGACGGTATCGAAAGGGATTGCGGTGTTGCCACACGATGTCGTGGTCACGCAATGCATGCCAACCGATGAGTTTGCAGTGAGCACGACCGAGCGCTCATTGCTACCCGGCGTCCACGCATACACCGAAATTTCGATGCCGCTGCGGTCGAGCGCGGGCACGGGGGTACCGTTACCGACCGAAGCGCCTGGGATCGTGCCGAAACTCACTGTATCGACACTGTTTTGTTGACTGCCGACTTTAATGCGCAGTTGATGCTGCGCCTGGGTCGCCTGACTCAAATCGGTGATCACGGCTTGCGCTTGCGCGAGCAACGCGCAAAACGCGATCATCCCAAGTGACACGCGCGCCCCTGCGCCGATTACGTTGCGCGCTGCGCCCGAAGCACGCTTCGTCGGTGGCGCAAGCGTCGTGGTGTTAGCGGTCATTGCAGAGGCTTGCATGATTACGGTGCCTGTTAGAGCGAGGTCGCGGTGTAGGCGATGGTGAACTTGTATTCGCCCGCGTCCAGCGAACCCATCGCTGCAGGCGTCATGCCAAACTGCCACGTGGAGCTCACCACTTTGTGTTTTGCAAAGTTGGTGCTACCGCCGCTGCAGGCTGCGTCAGCGCTTGGATGCGCCAGGCCACCATTGGAGACAGGGCTGCTGGCAACAGTCACGTTACCCGCCACCGATGCACCTGAGCCACTGGTCGAGCAGGTTACTTTGCCGCCACCGCTTGAATTAGTCCAAGCCCACGCCTGCGTTTTTCCGTTGCCACGATAACCACCGTTGGCATCGACATCAAACGTTGGCGCAGTGCCATCCCAACTGAACGAACGATTGTTGCCATCGCGCAAACCGTCGATCGAGCCGAGAATCGAGATGTCGTCGCTGCCACCGCCGCAGCCGTGCCCTCCGCCGCCATTGTGCTGTGCACTGCTGCGATCACCGCGACATGCGCCGCTTGCGCCAACGCGCAGCATGATTACTTTCGGCACCACAACTTTCACATCAAGCTCGACCTTCGCCGTTACATTGTTAATCGGTGCGCTGCTGTCGTAGCCATATGAGGATTCGGCCATGGCCACGCCGTTTGCGCCTGCGAGTGCGGCAGCGATCGCTGCTGCGATCCATTGTTTTTGCTGTTTCATCGTGTTGTTCCTTTCAAGAACATCGTTGATATTGATTTGCACTTTGAGCAGCCGCACGCGAAAATCGCGACGGGTTGCCCCCTGGGGATACCTCCAAGCGCGCCTTGCCAAGCTTCGAGCCTTCGAAACTTTGAGGCTTGGCAAGCGTGCGTTCTTGGAAGCATCGTTTCATCGCTCGACTCACTCGCCTACGCGCACCACGGGGATGCGTGCCTGAGCGCTGCCGCGCAATGGAACATCGATACTCGAACCGCTTTCAAGCGCTGCGCCCCAAGGCAGCGGCACCGTTTCGAGCTTGAGTGTGAGACGGTGACTGCCTGTGGCAACCACCGGAAATTCAAAACGGCCTTCGGCGTTGGTGATGGTGCGATAGCGACCGTCGAGAGTGACTTCGACACCCGGCACACCGCGCTCGTCGGCCTGTTGTTCGCCATCGCGATTACCGTCGAAATAAACGATGCCGCGAATGTCGCCCGTGCCCGCAGCGCCCGCGTTGCGCAAACCAAGCGCTTGATAGGGTGTGCCGCGCGTGCCGTCGTAGCGCACGTAAAGGAAAACCGATTTATCGTTGCTGCGGGTCACGAGCGAGCCGCCGTCAAGCACACCACCGAACGTGCCGTCATTTTTCACCCGCACGTTGGCTTCGTTGATGCTCGCCGAAAGGCCAACGCGCCAACCACCACCGAACACGCGCTCAGAGGAGAGCATTCCCGAGAGCCCACGACTCACCGAGAGGTTGCTCGTGCGCGATGCATAGCGCAAGTTGCCGCCGACACTCCAATCGGCATCCAGCCAATAGCGAAATTGCACAGCCGCGGTCGGCGAAACCTCTTCGCGCTCTTCGCCACTGCGATCGCGCGCAACGCCGAGGGTGGTTACGAATTCGGGCTTTTGCGTTTCGTACTTTGCGGTCACCCAATCGTGCTCCCACTCAAGCGTTTCACCGGTGGCGGCCAGCGCGTTTGTTGCGATCGTCTGGTTGTGACGAAGATTGGCGCTCAGGCGGCTTCTGCCCCAATCCATCTGCGTTTGGTAATACGCACTTGCGCTATAGCTACGGTTACCTTCGTTTTGCACGAGCAGCGGGTTATTTGTTTTGTTTTTTGAGTCACTGAACGTGATGTTGCCGCCGACCAAACTGTTGCGATCGAGGCGATAGGTGGCATTTGCACCAGCGGAGACGACATCGGTTGTCACAGCAGATGCGACGGCGGAAATGTTTCGTTGTTCGTAATCGATGCCCGCGCCCCATTGCAGGCGGGTACCGCTGCGATCCACGCGCCAGTAGGCGCCACGACTGTCGGAGGCGAGCAGCGAATCGCCATAGTAGAGATCGGGCTCGCTCCAATACGCACCGACTTCGTGGCGATAGCCGCTATGCAAGTAGCCAGCTTCGAAATAAACACCCGTGGCACTACGGCTGTCGGGCGAAAGCTCCGCGTCGCGGCGACTGCCGATTACCGTGCCACGCACTTTGAAGTCACCGCTTTGTGCATGGCTATACGTGCGTCCAACGCTCGCGGCCACACTTTGTACGTCGATCAAGGATTGCGTTGTCGTTGATGCCGCTTGAATACGCTGCGCGTTTGCAATCTGCACGCCGGCAAAGTAGCGCTGCGCAAATCGCTGCGTATAGCCCGCCCAAGCGAGCAAGCCTTGACTGCGCTGCCAACCCGGATACGGCGAGCCCGTGAGATCGCCACGCTGCCCGGCGCCCACGCGAAGATCGAATTGTTCTGAAAACACTTGCGCTGCGGCACCACGCACACCATTAGCCCCCAACGAAAGACGATAGGTGCGCGCGAAAGCATCGGTGACGTCGCTCGCAACATCGCCGAGCGAGAAGTCGGCGAACACCGATCGCGTAATCGGAAAACCGAT
>JBOFBL010000191.1:0-2593 GCA_051645545.1 Casimicrobium sp.
GAATCAACTCAATGACCCTGTTGAGATGCGTGTTCGATATGCAGCATGCCGAGAGGCAGTGCTCGCGAAACTTCTGGCACGTCCTCCCCAACCCAAGGTAGAGTCATCGCTACGAGGGTCGGGACCACCCACCCCGCTCAAGGTGCCCCAACGTGGGACCGAAGAGTACGATGACTATATCATGACTCACGGAATACCTGAGTCACGCTGATCGGAGCCTCTATGCCTGTACAAGTCCCCCCTCTTGTTTACCAAGAGCTTATCCAAAGCGCCGATGCGGGTTACTTAAACCGCATGAAACAAATGCCTATCGACCGTCAGGCGATGCCGGTTTCGGCGTTCCTCGAAGGGCGAAAGAAACCCGTGGATATGTCGCAAGGCATTATCCGCGTCGGTATGACCGTCAGCGATGAAGGTGAAAACCAAGGTTGGGACCGCTCAGACGGCCTGACGTTCGCTGAAAACATGCCCTCGAAACAAGCCGAGTTCTCGGCGTATAATGAACATCGTGGCTTAGTTATGTGGGCTACCGACTTGATGAACGCGGGCTACGAAGTCGATTTCAATTCGACGTCGAAAACCCTCGCCACTCCGCTGTCGTCCAGCGAAAAAGGCCGCTTACGCGACTACATCGGCAGCAAAGTCAGCAACTTCCGCGACGCCGCGAAAGTCAGTTTCGACCGTGTTTGCCACTTAGACGGCACGCAAGACACCAAGCGTACACCAGGCTTGGACGCCATGTTCCCTTTGAACCGCCTCGGTTCCTACGGCGGTATCGTACGTACAGATCCGAAATGGCAGCACTACTTTGCGACGGGTTTGACCAGTGGTTTAGGCGGCACCCTCGAAGAAGGCATGAATACCGCCTTCTGGAACGCCCGCTTGAAGAGTCGCGGCAACGAACGTGGTTCCTACCGCTTGATCTGTGGACGTGGTTTCGCAGACCGTTACCGCCGCTATGCGCGCAACAACAACCTGCAAATCAACGCTGACACGTCCCAGATCAAAACACTCGACACTAACATCGCGGACTCCGGTCTGCGCTACATGGGCATCGCGTTAGAGATCAACCCGACCTTCGCGGACTTAGACGCCTTGTACGCCCCGACGATCCCTTGGGATCTACGTTGCTACATCGTGTGCGAAAAGACCATCTGCTTAGGTTTGTTCAACAAGTCTGACTGGACCATGAGTGTCCCAGCCCCAACCGCGTCAACCCGCGATCTGAAGCTGAGTCTCGACTGGCGCATGTCGTTGTTCTGCATGAACCCGAACGCTAACGCTGTGGTAACTGCTGCCGCGTAATTATCCTGGCGGGGCCTCGTGCTCCGCCAGCCCCACGCCCCTGTGGACGTGGGACTTTCTTTCCCGACCTGTTTTCTCCTGACAGTTAGGGGGTAGGACCGAGGGCGTTATGCCCTCGGTCTTGCTTTTGATAGGCGCTTTGTAACCTCCACGCAGGAGACTTACTCATGATCAAATTGCCCACCTATATGTGCTCGTACGAGTTCGCGAAGTCAGAGACTCCGCGCTTCATTGGCAAGCACGAAATCCCGCTGTACCGCGCACATATTCAAGGGCAGCGCATCGGGGTACAGATCTCCGTCACTACACCTCCGAGCGGCCTCGCGCCAGAGTTCTACTGGTGTACTTTTGCTTCCGTCGAGGACGAATACACACGTTTAACGAACCTTTATGGCCCTGCGGCCCTCCGCCTCTACCCGGTAGTAGACGAGATGCGCACCGTGATCGAAGGCGAGTTAGAACGTGTTGCCCGCAACAAAGGCGTCAACCCGAACGCACCGAAAGAAGTGTCGGCGAATAAAGATGTCACGGACTTAGTGGAAAGCCTCTCTCCCGCGCTCGCGAAAAACGCAAAGCCAGAGGAGAAAGCGGCACGAAAGAGCGAAGCCGAGAAGGTCGCCATTCAACTGCATTTGGTCGGGCTGGCCTCTGTTCCAGACATCGCCAACGCCCCGTTATCCCAGTTGTGCCTAGCCCCTCAAATAGACTCCGCCCTCGCGGTTCAACTCCGCGACGCTGCGCAAGAACGCGCTGCGCAAGGCAACGACAAAGAAACCGCAGAGTCACGCTCCTTAGACCTCGGGGCCTTAGCTGGCCGCACCTTAGAAGGTTAACCTATGTCCCTCCCCGCGCCTTGGCCTTTGTCCCAGATCCGCGAGGAGGTTTTGACCCGTTGTACCCTCAACACAGGCGGGGATCGCGGCGCTCGCGCTACGAAACTCGTCGATTCTTTCATCCGTGGAGCACAAGCGCACCTTGTGCTCAAAAGCCCTTGGCTTCGGTTGTCCGCGTCGCGTGACATCACCCTCCTAGACGGAGTGTCTGTTTACGACTTCCCGGACGACTTGGAGCCAGGGCGCTTTGCGGACCTCCTCACGAGAAATATAACGTCGGGGCGGCTTCTGCCGATGGATTTCGACCCATCGTATTCCACCCGCAACGCCCTCATCAATTCCGAAGGCCGACCTCTCTACTACTGGTTCGAGAACGAGAGCATCAACATATCCCCTGCCCCCGATATAACGCAATGGGACCTCATCCGCGTATCAGGGTATCTCCGCAACGTCCC
>JBOFBL010000192.1:0-3982 GCA_051645545.1 Casimicrobium sp.
GTGAAGACAAAATGGAGGCGGGCTCGCGCCGCACCGGGCAAACCGCGTGGACAATTGCCGCGCTCTATACGGACGCGTTTCGCGCGGATTTGAAATCGCTCAATATCGTTGAACCGACGACCTGGTGCAAAGCCACCGACCACATCGCTGAACAGATTTCGTTCATTCAGGAAATCGAGAAAAAAGGCTACACCTACATCACGAGCGACGGTGTCTATTTCGATACCGCGAAGCAAGAGGATTACGGCTATCTCGGTCGTCTCGATAAAGAAGGTTTGCAAGGCGGCGCGCGCGTCGATTTGGGCGAGAAGCGAAACGCCACCGATTACGCGCTCTGGAAATTCTCAGCGCCGGAAGAGAAGCGGCAAATGGAGTGGGACGCGCCTTGGGGACGCGGCTTCCCCGGCTGGCATATCGAATGCTCGGCGATGGCGCACAAATACTTAGGCGAATACTTCGACATTCACTGTGGCGGCGAAGATCACATTACCGTGCATCACACGAACGAAATCTCGCAGACCGAAGCCGCTTACGGTACGCGCCTTTCGAACTTCTGGATGCACGGTTATTTCCTGCTCACCAACGACGCCAAGATGAGCAAATCCGCAGGTGAATTCCTGCGCGTGCAACTCTTAATTGACAAAGGCTACGATCCGATTGCGTATCGCTATCTGTGTCTCACCGCGCACTATCGCTCGCAACTCAACTTCAGTTGGGAAGCGCTCGATGCCGCGCAAACCGCACTTGATCGTTTCCGACAAAACGTTTACGCGATGGGTGAAGCGGGCGCCAAGCCCAACGCAGCGTACGTTAGTAAATTTCTCGAAAAATTGAACGACGATTTGAACTTTCCGCAAGCGCTCGCGCTTGCGTTCGAAGTCTCAAAATCCGATTTGCCAAATCCCGAGAAAAAGGCAACGCTCCTCACATTCGACGAAGCGCTCGGCTTAGGTCTCGCGACATGGCAGCCGAAGATGATCGACGTGCCCGCGAACGTGCGCGCAGTGGCCGATGCACGCTGGGCCGCGCGCAATGCGAAGGACTGGGCCGAAGCCGATCGTTTGCGTGGTGAGCTCACCGCACTTGGTTGGTCGATGAAGGACGGGAAAGAGGGCTACACCGTCAATCCCATGTAGGAGCGGCTCTAGCCGCGATCATTTTTAAGTAGGATGGGTGGAGCGAAGCGATACCCATCAACCGCGCTTGATTTTCGCTTCGGGCTCTCACGCCGATGACCGATGGGTATCGCTTCGCTCCACCAATCCTACACATCGCTCGCCTAACAAAACTCTTTCCCGTATGCTTCGCGTGGTGTAGCGGGCGTGGTGAGTCGTGCCAATACGCGCAGTGCATTCAACGGAGGACATCGTTATGGCGGTAGCAAAAAAATCATCTTCGACCGATCTCGTGACGCGAGGAAAGCAAACCGCTCTCGGCAGTTTGACGTCCGGTTTCGGCACGGCGCTGTCGATGATGAAAACGGCGAGTGACTTTGCGAACTCGGCGTCGAATGCATTGAAGGTTGCGCAGACCGTAGGTTCGACGATCAAGGCGACGCGCGAAGTGCAGCAGCTCTCGATTGGCGATCTGGCCAAACGTGCAGGCGTGTCGAAATCGGTCGTGAGTCGCATCGAACAGGGGCTCACGAGCCCTACGGCAGTGATGCTTGCGAAGCTTGCCGAAGGGATGACCGTGTCGCTCTCGTCGCTCTTGCGCGGCGAACTCGGGCCGCCGGTTCATATTCAAACCGAAGCCGAACAACCGATCTTTAAAGATCCGAAAACAGGGCTCGTGCGCCGCACACTCTCGCCCGTGAGCCCAGACGCTGCGATCGAAATCGTGCACAACAGTTTGCCCGCGAAAAAAGCAACCGGTGCGTTCCCATCGCACAGTATGGGTACGCAAGAACATATCGTCGTGTTGTCGGGAAAGATCGAAGTCACGGTCGGTCGGCGCACGTTAAAACTGAACGAAGGTGACGCAGCGCAGTTCGTTGCAGATATCGAACACTCGATCAAAAACATCGGTCCACGTAAAGCAGAGTGGATTTTGGTGATCTATGCGCCGCCTAGGGGAAATGTAAAGAAGTAATATGTCATCATTAGTATTTGCCCAATTTTATTGGGCGATTCGGCGTTTTTAACGTGTTATTGATAAGTAAGATAAATGCTTTTATAGCCCAAATAATTTGGGCAATCATCTATTTATTTGGCTATAGTATTTGTCGGTTGGTTCGTATTGTTTTATGATGTTCGATATATCGAACGACGCGCCGGGTTTCGGCGTTTTTTAATGAGCTCGACCGACCCACAGGGCATCGCGCCCTCACATACAACGCATGTTGCCGCCGCCGACAGCGCGAAGGGCTTAACGCTCGGTTTTCTCGGTGTGTTGATTTTTGCGGCAACCCTGCCAATGACCAAGATCGCGATGAGTGGTGGCGTTCTTTCGTCATGGTTCGCGTGGTCGGGGCGTACCGTGCTTGGTGCTGCGGCGGGCATCGTGTTCTTGCTTATCAAAGGCTACGGATTGCCGCCGCGCGCCGCGTGGCTTCCGATTGCCGGCGCGACATTTGGCATCGTGTTCGGCTGGCCGCTATTGAATACGATCGCGCTCGAAACGACGCAGGCGAGTCATGCCGCCGTCGTCAATGGCATCTTGCCGCTGGCCACCGCGATCATCGGCGCGAGTTTGAATCGTGAACGACTGTCGCGTGCGTTTTGGATTTGCGCGCTGATTGGCACGACGATCGTGTGCGCGTACGCATGGAGCCGCACCGACGGTTCGTTGCATCGCGCGGATGTGTTGTTGCTTGTGGGCGTCGTACTCGGTGGGTTTGGCTATGCCTGCGGGGCAATCGCGACGAAATATCTCTCCGGGCCGGAGGTCATCACGTGGGCGCTCATTTTGGGATTGCCCGGTACGCTCGCGATTAGCCTCTACACGATGCCCACTCAGCCCGCGCTTGCCTCGGCTAGTGCATGGGCCGCATTTGCGTATCTCGGTTTGATGAGTCAGTGGATCGGATTCTTCTTCTGGTACCGCGGACTCGCGCTCGGTGGCATCGCGAAGGTGAGTCAGGTACAACTCGTTCAGCTATTTTTGACACTCACGTTTTCCGCAATTTTGCTGGGCGAAACGATCGATGGCGCGATGTTCGCGGTCGCGCTCGCGACAGTCGCGGTTATCTGGGTTGGGCGAAAGGTTGCGACTCGGAAATAGCGTCGGCGCTGACAAATTTATGACGTGGCGAACTCGATTTCGCTTGCGCTTTCGTACACTTCCGGCATGTACATCCCAAAACACTTCGAATCGCCCGATCGTGGGTTTTCGATCGAGATCATGCGAACGCATTCGTTCGCAACGCTCATCACAACGCAGCAAAATGGCGACCCTCTGGCTTCGCACATTCCGATTGTGGTCGATGACGATGGTGAAAAGACGACGCTGCATTTTCATCTCGCGCGCGCGAACCCGCATGTGAGTGTGCTGCGCGAATCGCAAGCACAATCGATCGTCGCCTTTCTCGGCCCGCATGCGTATATGTCGCCAACGGTGTACCCTGATTTGAAACGTGTACCGACCTGGAATTACATCGCGGTACACGCGTACGGAAAACCTAACGAACTCTCAGGCGAAGAGAGAAAAGACGCGATGCTTAAATCGTTGATTGCGTTGCATGAACCCGCCTATGCGCAGCAATGGCGCGACTTGGATCGCGATTTTCAAACTGTGATGCTTAATGCGATCGTTGCGTATGAGATGCCAGTGGCAAAGCTGGAAAGCAAATTCAAACTGAATCAGCATCGCAAGGAAGCGGCGGTCGCAATGAAGCGCGATTACAGTATCGGTGGCGCAAACGAGCGTGCACGTGCCGAATGGATGCAGCGACTGGGCATGTGATGACGAGCGTTACGGCAACGGCGGCAGCGACGGACGAGGCGTTCATGCGCGATGCGCTCGCGCTCGCACGTGAAGCGAG
>JBOFBL010000193.1:0-2267 GCA_051645545.1 Casimicrobium sp.
GGTGGCATTGTTGTTCGTCTGTAGGAGCGGCTCTGCCGCGATGAACCTCGCCAATCCAGTCACTCTATTTTTCGACACGCGAATCGCGGCAGAGCCGCTCCTACACCTTCTGGCGCGGCACGCGCCCCATCAAATAGAAATCGTCGTTCGGACGCATGCTTGCGAAATTCGCGATGCGATTGCTCATGCCAAAAAACGCAGTGATCGAGCCGATGTCCCAAACATCGTCGTCGGTGAACCCATGTGCTCGTAATGCGTCGAAATCACTCACCTCGATTTCGTTTGAATGCAGTGCAACTTTCATTGCGTAATCGAGCATTGCGCGCTGCTTCGGTGTGATTTCTGCTTTGCGATGATTGATTGCGACTTGATCGGCGATGCGCGGGTTCTTCGTGTACACGCGCAGGATCGCGCCATGTGCGACAACGCAATAGAGGCAATCGTTCGCGCCGCTCGTTGCGACCACAATCATTTCGCGCTCGGCTCTGTTGAGCGCGGGCGTTTCCTTCATCATGAGCGCGTCGTGATACGCAAAAAACGCGCGGCATTCATCGGGACGATGCGCGAGCGTGAAGAAGACATTCGGAATGAAGCCAGCTTTCTCTTGCACTTCGAGCATGCGCGTGCGAATGTCCTCGGGGATGTTGTTCAGCTCGGGGACGGGGAAGCGGGAGATGGCGTTCATTGGTTTCACTCGGTAGGAGCGGCGCTCGCCGCGATCAAACTATCTGTGGGAGTGCGCTTGCGCGCGAATAACAGCGTCGCAACACCTCTACAAAATTAACGGAAGTCTTCCTTATCGATCGATTCGCGCGCAAGCGCGCTCCCACAAATTCTGGAAATGTCGATCGCGACCGGGGTCGTTCCTACTTGTCCTGGTTAGAGGGTGGAACGTAACCGCTAGCGATCTCGGCGCCGCCGGAGAAGAAATATTTTTCCATTTGCTCGGCCAGGTATTTACGCGCACGCGGATCCGCGAGCCCGAGGCGGTTTTCGTTGATCAACATCGTTTGATGACTGACCCAAGCCTTCCACGCTTCTTTGCTGACGTTTTCGTAAATCTTCTTACCAAGTTCACCAGGATAAGGTGCGAAATCGAGCCCTTCGGCTTCGCGACCGAGTTTGATGCAATTAACCATACGCGTCATAAAAAGTTTCCTTCAAAAAATCAATCGTAGTCGCGACTACTTAGGTATCTGCTCGCGTCATAGCGCAAAGCGCGTCGTGCTGGTGCGAAGCACGTCGTCCTAGCCCGAAGGGCGACGTCCTGTAAGGTCGCACGCGTCAAGCGAGCGACTTTACATACACCTGTGAGTTACGTTCGAAGTTATAAAGCGCTTGCTTCTTCTCCGGCAAATCGGCGATCGTCGCAGCGCGAAATCCTCGTTCGATAAACCAATGCGCGGTGCGTGTGGTGAGTACGAAAAGCGTGTTGATGCCATGATCTTTCGCCGCACGCTCCACGGCTTTCATTAAGCGCTCTCCATAGCCTTCGCGACGGTAATCGGGGTTGACAGCGAGGCAGGCGAGCTCTGCTTTGTTTGCCTCCGGAAATGGATAGAGCGCAGCGCAGCCGATGACCTGTCCGTCGTGTTCGGCGAGAAAGAAACGATCGATCTCGCGTTCGAACGTTGCACGTGCGCGCGGCACGAGCACGCCTTGTCGCTCGAGCGGTTCGATGATCGAGAGCAGCGCGCCGATGTCGTCGATGGTTGCAGGGCGCAAATTGTCGAGGCTATCCACCGAGATCATGGTGCCGATGCCGTCGCGCGTGAAAAGCTCTTGCAGAATCGCGCCGTCTAATTTGCGGCCGATCAGGTGCGCACGCGACACTCCTTTCTGGCAGGCACGCACCGCTGCTTGCAAAAAGAGTTGCACGTCGGAGGCTTGTGGTGCTTTGCTTGCGATGTCGCTTGCTTCACGCGTGTAGAGCGTGCTGATCACTTGCCCTTCTTTGTCGAGCACGCCAGGTGTGTCGAGCAGGAACACGAGCTTTTGTGCTTTGAGTGCGATGGCCGTTTGCGTGGCAACTTCTTCGACGGTTAAATTGAACGTGTCACCGGAAGTTGAATACGCGAGCGTCGACATCAATACGATATCGCCGTCCTTCAAACAATCGTTGATCGCTTGCGCGTCGACGCGACGCACTTCGCCGCTGTATTTCATGTCGACACCATCGACCACACCAATCGGTTTCGCAACAACGAAATTGCCGCTCGTCACGCGATTGTGAATCGGTGCAACAGAGGCGGTGCGTGGCGCCATCG
>JBOFBL010000194.1:0-2650 GCA_051645545.1 Casimicrobium sp.
GGCGCGGTGGATGTAAGGGTGCTCGGGAGCGAAACGATCGCTCTTGCATCCTCCCCGCCGCACTGTTGTTTTCTTCCTTTTTGGGCAATCGCTCTGCCTTATGAAAATTCAAACTGAGACCGTCGAAATCGCCGGTCAATCTGTCGTTGTGCGAGAGCTCACGATGGAAGAGCTTCGCCAATTGCTCGGGCTCACGCCACCAAAAACGGTCAAGCCTGCGCGCTTGCCTGTGGCTCGATCGCTCGTTGATTGGTCGGTCATCGAATCAAAGCCGCGTCGCGCGTTGGCGCGTGCCTTGAATGCGTTGTGGGTGCGCTTCGTCGCGCCGCAAACCGATGATGACCGCATGGCCTTGCTCGGCGAAGCCTGGGCGTCCGCCATCGTCGACCGAGCGCTCTTGATCAACGGCATCAGCCGCGAATATCTCGAAACGATGAGCACGGTCACTGAGGCAATGCTGCTTGATGCGCGCCCCTCCGAAATCGAAGCGCTGGTCGCTGCGTGCAAACGGCTCAACGCTTTTTTTTTCGACAAGCTCGCGCCCGACTTCGCGGCGACCCTGTCGCAAGCATTGAGCGCGCTGTCGCAACCCTCATCCGCACCGGCCACGCCCACGCCTGGCACTACCCCTATCGCATCTTCGAATCCGCAATAGAAGAAATCGCCGAAAGCCAGAAATCCGATGAGTGACGTGGTTGGCAAATACAAAGTCGAGCTCGACTACGACGCCGCCTCCGCCACGGTCTCATTGCGCGAGTTTCGCTCAAAAGCGATTGCCGATGTGAAATCCATTGGCGATGCGCTCGGCAAAATCGACGTGCTCAAGGGGTTGCAAAACGACGCCAAAGCCGCGAGCGAACGCATCACCGAGCTGGGTCGTCGTGCTGACGAGTTGCGCCGCATCGTCGCCAATACGAATAAAGACGACACGGGCTACAAGCTGCTCGTTCGCGCGCTGAAAGATGCCGACAAAGAATTTAACGCCGCGGTGCGCTCGGCCAATAATCTTGATAGCAAGATTGGCAAATTAAGTAACGCGCTCGTGCAAGCGGGCGTCGATACCAAAGCGCTCGCCAGCGAAGAAATCCGCTTAGCGGAGTCGCTGCAAAAAGCCGCCGCCGCCGCCGAAATCAACAACGCGCGCGGCATCCTCGGCGTGAAAAGCTTGGCCGAGCAGCGCGCGGAAGTGCAGCGCTTGCAGCAGGCGTATGAAACGCTGCGTCGCAGCGGTGCGTCGGTGCAAGAGTTGGCCGAAGCAAAGATCGCGCTGCGATTGCGCACGCAAGAGCTCGCGCAATCGCAAGTCGGCGTTACCAACAACATGCAGCAGCTCGGCATCGCGATTGCGGGCGTGCTCGGCTCCACATTGGCCTACACGCGCGCCGCGCGCGAAGTCATCGCCTCGGCCTCGCGCTATGAGCAAGGGCTCGCTTCCGTCGCCTCAATCACGCAGTTGAACAAGGTTCAGCTTGATGTGCTCGGGCAAAGCGTGCTGCGCCTTTCCGCGCAAATTGGCATCGAATTGCCAACCGCGTTTAAGGCGCTCTACAACATTATCGGCTCGGGCATCCCGCCCGAAAATGCCATTAGCGTGCTCGAGGCCTCCGCAAAAGCAGCGGTCGCCGGTCTCACCACGATCGACAACGCCGCGCGCATCGGCGTGCAGGTGTTGAACGCGTACCAACTGCAAGCGGGGCAGTTGCCAAAAGTCTTCGACATCCTCTTTCAAACGGTGAAAGATGGTGTGATCTCGTTTGAAGAGCTGGCCGATAAATTCGGTTTGGTGCTGCCCGCCGCGCGAACGGCAGGCGTCACGCTTGAAGAGTTAAGCGGTGCGGTGGTGGTGCTTACTCGTTCCGGGTTGCCTGCGTCGCGCGCGATGGTGGCGCTTGAGGGTGCCATCAAACAGCTTGCAGCGCCCACGCCCGAAGCGGCGGCAGAAATGGCGCGCTTGGGCATCACGTTCAACGGCTTGGTCGGCACGATCGAGCAGCTTGTGAAGTTGAACGTCGGTCCCGGCACGCTGCGCAAATTGATTCCCGATGTGGAAGGCCAGCGCGCCGTCGCGCTTTTCACGCAGAACTACGACTTGCTGCGCGAATCGGTGCAAGAGGCGGGCAAGGCGGCGGGGGCAACGCAGGACGCGTTCAACAAGCTCAAGAACACGCCAGAGCAGCAATTAAAGATTTTTAACGCCGAATTAGAGCGCTCGAAAGTCGCGCTCGGCAAGGCGTTGCTCGAAGGCGCGTTGCCGCTGTTGCAAGGGCTCACCGCGCTGTTGAAATCGTTCAATGAGTTGAGTCCGACGACGAAAAATGTCGGTGCGGTAATCGCTTCGTTGGCGGGCGCGTTGACGGTTGGCGCGGTTGCGTCGAGAGCGCTGTCGCCGATTCTCGCGCCGCTAGCGGCTGGTTTGGCGGCGACCGGTACGGCGGGCGCTGCCGGTGCCCTTGGTGTGAATGCGTTGCGACTAGCGGTCACGGGGTTGGTGCCGGCTGTGGCGGCGGCTGGCACCGGATTCGCGCTCGGCGAAAAGCTCCGCGAATCATCGGCGGAGGCGCAACGTTTCGGTGATTTCTTAGGCGGTTCGCTCGCGGCGACCGTCATTCAAGTTGGCAACAAATTCGATCAACTCAAAGCGTTTGTCGGT
>JBOFBL010000195.1:0-3980 GCA_051645545.1 Casimicrobium sp.
TAGCAGATTTTTTGATCAACAACGCGGACGGCTCGCAAGCCCGTCGCCCTGTTGCCTCTCCATTGCTTGCGCAAACTTCGAGCATTTAATGAACACGAACCGACGCACCTTCATCCTCGTTGCAGCAGCCACGGCGTGCAGCGCCCGCCTCGCGCAACCCGCACACGCACAAACAAAACTTGACGAAAAAGACGCCCAAGCGGTGGCGCTGGGCTATTTTGCCGATGCAACTAAAGTCGACACGAAAAAGTTTCCCAAATACGCTAAAGGTCAAGTGTGTACAAACTGCGCGCTGTACAAAGGCAAAGAATCCGACGCCTCGGGCGGTTGTCCACTATTTGGCGAAAAGCAAGTCGCCGGAAAAGGCTGGTGTAGCGCTTGGGTTAAGAAAGCGTAAGCGAGCTCAGGCAACCATGCGCTCCCAGAGCAACGTGGCCGATTTGAGCGTCGCCGATGTGTCGCGAATCATCGAAATGGCATGGGAAGATCGGACGCCGTTCGAGGCAATCGAACATCAGTTCAACGTGAACGAATCGGGCGTCGTACGTTTGATGCGCACCAAGCTGAAGGATCAGTCCTTTAAGGTTTGGCGCAAACGAATGAGTGCGCGCGAAACAAAGCACGTGGCGCTCAGAAGCAAAGCAGTGTCGCGACACCACGCATCCCACTCAATGCAAGCATAAGAGGACGACGCGGCCCAGAGTGAGAGAAAATGATGTCAATGTCGCTCAGCAATCGTCGGTTCTAATGCGCTCCCTCACCAAACGCTCTATTGCCTCATTAGCGGTCGTTTCGATAATTTGCCTAGTGGCGGGCTGCACTACGCTCCACGTCAAGCAAGGTCAATGGATTTTCAGTCCGAGCGATCGAACGTGGGGTAACAGCGCCGAAGCCGCCAACGGCATGGAAGATGCCTGGATCGAATTTGCTTCCGAGGTCACCGGACAGTCGGCCAAACTGCATTTACTGATTAGCCCGGCGGAAGACAAAAACGCGCCCGTCTTGCTTTACCTGCACGGCGCACGTTGGAACGTCGTCGGTAGCGCGTTTCGCATGAATCGGATGCGCGATCTTGGGTTCACGGTGGTGGCGGTCGACTATCGCGGGTTCGGCAAGAGCACCGACGACACGCCCGCCGAAGACAAGGCGTATGAAGATGCCGAGCAAGCGTGGAAATGGATCGCCGCGCGCTATCCCGATCGAGCGCGCTACATCTTTGGCCACTCCCTGGGCGGCGCCATCGCGATCGAACTCGCCGCACGCGTAGCCGATGAAAAGGGTACGCTTGTTGAAGGTACCTTCACCTCAATCCCTGAAGTGTTCAAGACGATGAAGTGGGGTTGGCTGCCCGTCAGTTGGTTGATTACTCAGCGCTTCGATTCAGAGCGCAAGGTTAAGCAAATCGGCTCGCCACTTCTCGTAGTACATGGCACTGAGGATCGCGTCATTCCGCTCGACCTGGGTCGCAGGCTCTACGAATCTGCCGCACAGCCCAAGCGATTTGTTGCAGTGGAAGGCGGTTCACATCACAACACCAATTCAGTCGGTCAGGCGCAATATCGCGAAGCGCTCAAAGTGCTCTTCGGACATCGAGGCTGACACGATGCACGCCCTGGCTAGCCCGCGCCATAGCTCAAATCTCGCGCTTTGCCCCAAAAAACACGATACACAAAGACCGTGTAGACGATGATCGTGGGCAAGGTAATCGCAGTGCCGATGAAGATGATGATGAGCGATTCAGTGGCGCTTGCCGCTTCCCACACGTTCAATCGATCGATCACGATGTAAGGATAGATCGAATATGCGAGGCCAAGTGTGGCGAGCACGAGCACGAGCACGGTCGCTGCGAATACGATCCAGCCGTAACCTGCTTGCATGATCGATTTGCGACCGCTCACGTGCCAGAGCGCCGCAACCGCAGCCGCCGTGACGAGCGGAATTGGAAGCAACGCGAAGAAGTCCGGCAACTTAAACCACTTATTGAAAATTGTCTCGCTCACCACGGGTGTCGCGAGCGAAATCGCAGCGATCCCAAGCGCAAACGGAATCGTTGCTTGACGCGCCCATGCGAGCGCGCGAAGTTGCAGATCGCCTTCGGCTTTCATGATGAGCCAGCCGGCGCCAAGTAGCGCATAAGTTGCGCACACGGCGAGCGCGATCAGGACGTTGAATGCATACGCGAACGCACCGTCGCTGAAACTCGTGATGTAGCTGCCGAGCATCCAACCTTGCGACGCGGCGGCGATGAACGAACCGGCCGTGAACATTGCATTCCAAAACGGCTTCTTCGCGTCGCCCGCTTTGATGCGGAAATCGAATGCAACACCGCGCAAGGTGAGGCCCAACAGCATTGCAGCGACGGGCAAGTAAAGCGAAGTGAGTATCAAGCCGTGCGCTTGCGGAAATGCGATCAACAAAATGCCGACACCGAGCACGAGCCATGTCTCGTTCGCGTCCCAAAACGGACCGATGCTTGCGACCATCAGGTCTTTCTCATCGTCATTCGCGGCGCGTGGCAAAAGCATGCCGACGCCCAGGTCATAGCCATCGAGCACGACGTAGGCCAACATCGCGAGCCCCATTGCGGCCATGAAGAAAAGTGGGAGGGCGGTGTTTAGGAATTCCATCGCTACTCTCCCGCAGGCGCACGAACGCGGGCGCGCATATGCGCCGGCAGCGCCAGCGCTTGCCCGCGATTGGGTTTCTCGGCGAGTCGCTTCACAACAAGCACGTACGCGATCAAAAGAAACGTGTAGAGCAGCAAGTAACCCACGAACGTGAGCCCAATCAACGCAGGCGCATGTTTTGCCGCAGTCTCGGCAACGGTGACGACGCCGTAAACGATGTAAGGCTGGCGACCAATTTCGCTCACGTACCAACCCGCGACCGTTGCAAGCCAACCTGAGAACACCATCAACGAGAGTCCATAGAGTAGCGGCTTCGGCAGAGTCGCGGGCGTGCGCTTACGCAGGTAGGCAAGCGTGACCCAGCTCGCCAGAAGCATCAACAACCCCGTGCCGACCATCACGCGAAACGCCCAAAAGACTGGCGCGACGGGTGGATGTTTACCTTCGAATTCGTTGATACCTTTGAGCTCGCCTTCGGGATCGTGCGTCAAGATCAAGCTCGCGAGCTTAGGAATTTCAATGGCGTAGAGATTCGATTTCGTTTCTTTATCCGGAATACCGAACACCACGAGGGGCGCACCTTTCTCGGTGTTCCACAAGCCCTCCATCGCCGCAACTTTCGCGGGTTGATGTTTGAGCGTGTTGAGGCCGTGCAGATCGCCCACAAAAATCTGAATCGGAATCAACACTGCAGCGGCAATGATCGCCGCTTTGAACGCGGCAGTAGTCGCCGGTGTATCGATTTTCTTCACAATCTGCCACGCACTCACGCCCGCGACGACGAAGCTCATCGTGAGACCGCTGGCGAGCAGCATGTGGGTGAAGCGATATGGAAACGATGGGTTAAACACGATCGCGAGCCAATCGGTCGCGTGAAACTTTCCGTTGATGATTTCGTAGCCCGCGGGCGTTTGCATCCACGAATTGAGCGAGAGAATCCAGAATGCGCTCATCGTGGTTCCGAAGGCAACCAGAAACGTAGCGATCAAGTGCGTGCGCTCGGAGACACGACCGCGACCGAAAAGCATGATGCCCAGGAACGTTGCTTCTAGAAAGAATGCGGTGAGCACTTCGTAGCCGAGCAACGGCCCCGCGATGTTGCCTGCTTTCTCCATAAAGCCCGGCCAGTTGGTGCCAAACTGAAAACTCATGGTGATGCCGGAGACAACACCGAGCGCGAAAGTCAGCGCGAAGATCTTCGTCCAGAAGTAATACGCCTCTTCCCATTTCTCGTCGCGCGTTGCTTTGAATCGCAAACGGAAGAAGAGCAACATCCAGCCAAGCGCGATGGTGATGGTTGGAAACAGGATGTGGAATGTGATGTTCGCTGCGAACTGCATTCGCGCGAGGAGG
>JBOFBL010000196.1:0-6086 GCA_051645545.1 Casimicrobium sp.
GAGGTAGCTCCGTGTACGCATCGCGAATCAACGTCATCGACGGCTGTACAAAAAGAAAAACTCGTCGCGCAACAGGCAGTCCGTCGCGCTGCGTCACGCCTGCGATGCGTTTAACGCCTGAGAACGTGTTGCCTCTGCCGTCAAACCTGGAAACGTTGTACAGAACGATTGCTTTTCGCTCGCCTATACCATCGTTAGCCGCTGCGCGAGTCCCGATCACATCGGGAAGATATGCGTTGCCAGAGGTTGCGTTTGCCATGCGCTACCACGGGCCGACACGGTCAATGCCGACTTGACCAATATTAGATGACTGCGATTGCATCGTAAGCACAACTAGGGCCGCGCTACCTAGTCCAGTGATGCCTGTGATTTCGTCGTAATTTGTAAAAGGCGCTCGATGAAAAGGCGGAAAAAACCCTGGGAGGCGACCTCGTATCGGATTGCCGATCGCAGATGACTCCACGATCAATACAGGATAGACAACTGCGCCAGAGGTTACCGGCTCGGGATAGGCGCACGCATTTGTACCAGTAATATTTGCACCAAACGGGCTTCCACTCGATAAATTTCCCATTGCCGCTACCGTACACGCGCCCACTGAAGAGCCAACCTGGGAAAACGGTCGCGCCAAGAACAGCCCGCCATTGCCCGCAAGGGTGGCATTGTTAGCGACAAATTGCGTGTTGACATTGACCCCTGTAACGTTCGGTGATGTGCTGTTAAAAAACGCCTGCCCCGCAATGAAGGTGTTGTAGGCATCGCCTACTTTGTAGCTCGGAAAGCAGCCAAAGCCGTACAGGTTTGTTGTCCCGTCAGAATTGTTCGCATTAGTTTGCAGGTAGAACGCCTTGTCGTCGCCGATGATCGTCCACGCGCGCGCCACCGCATCAAGCGAGGATGACTTCATCCAACACAAACCATTGGCACCCTGTTGCGCGACGCTTGGGAATCGATTTGTGCCGGTGTCGTTAGCGCTCATCGTTTCAAACGCGTAGACCTGCACTTCACGCGCGCCACCAGATGTGGCACCATTATCAATAACCTGCAAGTAGTGCTGAGGGCTCGCGGTGTTCTGCGAACGAAAAACGGCAGCATTGGTGCCGTTAAACGGATTCGACCAATTCAGTGATGCCTTGCGCTCCGTGAGCGTGCCTGTTGCCGGTGATGCCGGGGTGGCCGCGCCGACGTTAAAGCTGTATTGCGTCGACGAAATCACGGTGACGGGCCAAGTGCCGTTGTAGTCGGTTTCTGCGGCCCCAGCGATCGTTCTATGCTCACCAGTCACGATGGTGGAGTTCGCCGCCGCGAGCGTAACGGTAACAATGCTTCCTGTGCGCGTCATCGACGATACCGACGTCGTGGGATAGCCGTTGACCAGTACGGTCTTGAGCAAATCAACAAGCTTGCTGGACTGCCCCGTTAACGTCGGCGCACCGGCGTCCGTACTTTTGTAAACCTGAACAAAGTTCGGCATAGATTACACCTTAAAAACTCTACGAAATGCGGACTCGGTCACAACTTGTAGATACGATTTGGCCCGTTATCCCACGTCACAATGATGTCACCACCATTCGGCGTGATTGGTAGGCCGGTCGCGGTATCGATGTACGCGATCAGTGGCGAGGTGCCTTCTGTTCCCGTGTCCTTGTAGATCACGATGGCTTCAATGCTTGCACCAGACACGGACGTGAACGTGACGTCAGCGGCATCGGCGGCGCCGCCCGTGGTTGTCTTGCTTGTCAGGGTAATTGGCCCAGCAATCCTTGCCGACGCCGAAATGTCGCTGAGGTATTCGTGCGTTGTGAAGTTGCCCGTGTACGCCGACGTATCAACGAGAATCACTTTGATCGTATCTGTCAACCAGTTGATCTGCGCTTCAAGAAAGCGCTGACGCCCTTTGTCGTATAAGGTGTTTGCCATGATTACGCTTCCTTTCGAAAAGCAGTAGAAAACCGCGCTACGCCCTTTTCAATTGGCGTTGCGTTAAATGAGTTGATTGGTTTACGAGGCGCTAGAACACGCCGTCGAACGAGTCTTCTTGGTAGTTCTCGTTGATGTAGGTCTCGTCGATCGCGCTTGATTTCTTGCCGAACTCGTTCTCAAAGAGGGCGAGATATTCAGCGGCACGGCGATCATCTTGCGTCTGGGTATCTTTGCGCGAGAAGGCGCGGTACAGCATCCAGTAAACGAGCGAGCGGTGATAACGCGGCGCGATCTCAGGCGAATCACCATTGCTTGCTGCATTGGCCATCGGCACAAGCGGTGTTCGTACGACGCGCAAGCGCAAGGTATCCGCTGCGCTGGGCATCGGATACAGCCGCAGCTTGCCGCTCTCCCAATTGCGCACAATCGCGCGTGGCGTCCCGGCTTGCAACTCCCAGCGCGGATTCTGCATATCGAGATCGCGATGATCGACAAGCGCAAGCGGCATCGATTGGGAATCGAGTTTTGCACGGCGCACGAAGATGACCCGAGGATCAAGCGACACCATGACGGCGTTAGCGGCCACGGCGCGCTCACAAATTGCGGCGGTCGAAGCGTCGGTGATTAGCCGAGCGCGACGACACGCCTCGTTTTCTGCATCGTTTGCGAACTCGATCGCATCAACGTCAGACCAAAGAAACGGTTGCGCCGTATCGTCGGCCTCAGCGCGAAAGATCGAGATCAGTTCCGCGAGTTTCACTTCCGCTTAGCCTTGGTCGCAATTGCTGGCTTCAGATCAGCGGCGGCGGCATCGGCTTTCGCCTTAGCTGCTGCGGCTTCGTCCGCCTCTTCCTTCGCGAGTCGAGCCGCTTCGTCCGCTGCGGCTGCGGCTGCGTCAGCTTCGGACTGCTCACGAGCGGCAACATCGGCGGCGTCCTTCGCAGCATTCTCGGCTGCAAGTCGTTCGGCTTCGGCGGCTTTTTCTGCTGCCTCCGCCTGGGCTTGTGCCTCTGCCGCTGCGCGTGCTTCGGCTTCGGCTCGCTTCGCGGCTTCTGCTTTTGCAGCCTCTGCTTCTGGGTCAATGTCAGCAGGAACCAAGTTCCCTTCGACATCGAAATAGTCGCCGTCTTGGAAATAGCGACGACCTTTCTCGTCGAGCCCGTGAACGGTATCAAAGGGCTCGGTGCGATTGAGCGTCTTCATCATTTCTCCTGACGATTGAGCCGTTCCATCGCTGGCGTCGATTTAGTCGATGATGCGATGGAGCCGATTCGGTTAGTGGCGTCGCCGGAAACATCAGCGCCGTAGGTATCCGTCACACCTTCCGATGTGCCGCGATCCGGTACTACGCTGGTGTCGCCTTGGAGCGAGCCTGTGGGTAGCGGGAAATACTTCATTGCTGCTCCTATCGTTCCCAACCACGAGCGCGACCAAGAAAGCCACCTTCGACGGTTTGAAACGGTGAGTTGTAAGGTTCTTCAATGGGCGCGAGCTTGCAGAATCCTTTGGTAAGGTCTGCGGAACTGCAATCGCCCATCGAAGATTCGGTGGCGCCATCCGTGGATGCGGATGACATCTTCATCGGTTTTTCCATGATGATCTCCTGAGAAACGCAGCACCAGGCGTCCCCGGTGCTTTGCTTCAGTTCGGTGGATTAGGACGCGCTATCCCACTTCACGATGCGCGCGGTTTTCCGCGTGATCGCTGCGTCTGGACCGGTGCCGGGATGACAGATGCCGAAGCCACCGAGGTAGTACCACGCGATACCTTTCGAACGACCGTAGTCGGAAGGAATCTTGCCGCGCATTTCCTCGGGGATGATGATGCCCTCGGCCACGGTATCGTTGCCGAAGAAGAACGCCCAGTCCGATTTCGCATTGGTCCACGTCGATTTCGCGACGTTGGTTTGCTCCACGAAACGAGTGTTCTCGTAGCGGCCGATCTCGCCGTTCATGATCATCGTCACGCCGGTTTGAACGTACTTGAACAACTGCTCGAGTTCGTTCTTGAACGGACGGAACGTTGACGGCCAAGCCAACGCCATGTAGTCATCCCCCATATACGGCGGGATGTTTCTTTCTTTCATGATGTCAACGATTGCTTTGACGTGGCCGGTGCCAAGCGCGACGTTGTTAATAACTGCGGTCGTGCCGGTATCGGTGAGCGTTACCGCCGTGGTGCTGGTGCCGCCGGTTGGGGCAACGCGCAGCGGCGTCGCGTTGAATTGCGCGTGTGCCGCGATGTCAAACGCTTTCTTGGCGTCGTCCTTGATGACTTTCTGGATGATCTCGCGAACCGGATGCTCGCTCAAATCATCCAACTTCCCGGTGTACGGAACCGAGTTGCCGTACTCCGTCATCGTCATCGATTGCTGACTGATCTTGAAACCAGTCTCAGGCATCGTCGAGTTTTCCGGAAGCGACGTGCCTTGTGTCGTGACGTCCGAGTACACGTTCCAGGTGTACTTATCGCCTTTGTTTTTTGCCGACAGTGCAGCGTCTTTGACATCCGCGAACTGACGGAACTTTACTGACGGTTGCAACGCGTAGCGAAGCACTTTTGACAGTTTGTAGGACGACATGAAGCCGCCCTCGTTGTTAGTGGACCAAACTTGTCCAGCCATGATGAATTACTCCTAAAGGGCTTGTCGAAGATCGACTACCCAACAGGCGGTTGGCCGCGCAACTTCCGCATTTCTGCGAGATAGTCTTCGCGCGATTCCTCTTTTTCCGGTTGGGGAGTCAACTTGGCGCTAGCACCTACGACTTGATCTGATGTCGCGGTTTGCTTGCGGGTGAGCCGTTCAGTCATCGTGTCTGTGGTCGTTGGCTTCCCAGGCGCGGGTACTCCGGCGATAGCTCTGATCCAGTCTCGGGTTTGATCCCCGCCGATCTTGAGGGCTTCCGCAAAAGACTTTCCTTCTGCGAGAGCAGCCTTCGTTGCGTCGGCGGCTTTCTGTTCGAGATATGGGTCAGCAACAACGTCCGGGTACTCGGCGCGGAAAGCGCTCAATGCACTGTCGATGTCTAACTGCTGCTTGATTGCGGGCGCAACCTCGCGAGCGAACTGCTCAGGATCTGGGGTAGGCGTTGCCATTGGCTGAGGCCGTCCCGTCACAAGAAGTTCGTCGAGTGCTGCGTCTGCGGCTTGCTCGTCGCCTGAGAACAGAGCGGCGAGTAGTTTCTTTTTGGCTTCGGCCGGCGGTTTCGCTTCGGTCGTTGCCGTGGATTCGGTGGATGCCGGTGCGGGTGCAGCGGCGTTTACTTTCTTTGCCTCTTCCAGAAGTCGAGTCGCCTCGGACAACCGCTTGTCAGCGGCTTCGGCTTTCTGAAAGTTGCGGTACATGTTTTCGAGCGAGACTTCGCGCTCTTCGCCGTCGATTTTCAGTTTGACGGTGCGCTTGCCTTCGGTCGCGATATCAATTGCGCTAGGGCGATCATCTTGCGCCAGTTGTGCTGCGATTTGCGTGTCGTTGGTTGTTGACGCTGGGGTTTGCTGCTGAGTTGCCGCTGCGTCCGCGTTGTGACCGGTTTCTTTGTCTGGATCGTCGTCGTTTGTTGCCGCTTTGGACTCGGCCTCGCCGCGTTCGCCTGCGATGCGTGCAGCCATTTCCTCCATCATGATCTCGCGGTCTGATTTCGGCTGGACGTGTTGAGCAAGCAACGCTGCGTTCTGAGCGTCCGCGTCCTCGTGGATAGCGGTGGTATCGGGCATTTCGATTTCTCCAAATAAAAAAGCCCCGGCGATTGCTCGCGCGGGGCAAAGGGATCACGGATGAGTAGTACGACTTACGCAGTCGCCGCGACACTGTGAGGTGTTCTGTTAGCTGCCAGTCACATCGTCGGACTGGCTGCGGTATTGGTTTTCTGCGTTTTGGCCTTCTTGAATCATGTCTCTGAGCCACAACTGGAACCGATGTCCGAGCTGCGCTTCAAATTGCAGTTTTCGAATCGTTTCAGTGTTAGTTGGCGAGACTTCAATTAGCTCTTCCATCGCGGCTTGAATCTGCGACTCCGCGCGCGCGATCAGGGCTCGCCCTACGTTCGTCGAGAGAAACGCATCAGCATCCATCCCGAGCGTGATGGTGCGGCGCATCTCCGGCGTCATGTCATCAGGTTGACTCATACGCCATCGCCTCGCGCGGTTTCGATGCCATCATTCAT
>JBOFBL010000197.1:0-4741 GCA_051645545.1 Casimicrobium sp.
TCAGAGTGCGACCACGTTTCCACGAGGTCATCAGCACGAGCACGACGAATGCGACCAGGAGCGGGAACCAGCCGCCGTCGGGAATCTTGATCGCGGTCGCTGCGAGTAGGGCAATATCGACGATCGCGAATAGCGCGATCAACACGGCCGCGAACACGCGATTCCATTTCCACAAACCGAAGATAACGATCGCAAACAAAATCGTATCGACGAACATCGCACCTGTCACCGCGAGACCGTAAGCGGCGGCGAGATTGCTCGTTGATCGGAACGAGATCACGACGATAAACACGAGCACGAAGAGCGTCCAGTTGATCGCCGGGACATAAATCTGTCCTTCGCTCTTGTGCGAGGTGTGCACGATTTGCATGCGTGGAACGAATCCGAGTTGAACGGCTTGCCGCGCAATCGAGAATGCGCCTGAGATCACCGCCTGCGAGGCGACGACGGTGGCGATCGCGGTGAGAATCACGAGTGGAATCAACAGGAAATGCGGCACCTGATCGTAGAACGGATGCAGCTTGCACGCGGTGCCTGCTGCGCTGTTCGCGGCGCAGGTTTTGAGAATCAGCGCGCCTTGACCGAAGTAATTCAACACGAGCGCGGGCATCACCCAACTGAACCACGCGACGCGAATCGGGCGTCGACCGAAATGCCCCATGTCTGCGTAAACCGCTTCGGCGCCGGTCACTGCGAGTACCGCAGAACCCAAAACAATTAAGGACAAAGCTGGGTTGTCGATAAAAAATCCGACGGCGTACGCGGGATTGATCGCCGCGAGCACGGCGAAGTTTTGGCTCACGTGAAAGAGCCCGAGTGCACCGAGCACGCCGAACCAGAACGCCATGATCGGGCCGAACCAAGAGCTCACGCTGCCGGTGCCCCATTTCTGCACAGCGAAGAGCAGGGTCAAAATGACGAGCGCAGCGGGCACCACAATGACATGCAGCTTCGGATTGATTTCAGTGAGTCCCTCCATCGCACCGAGCACAGAGACCGCGGGCGTGATGATCGAATCGCCGAAGAAGAGCGCGACGCCCGTAATGCCGATCAAGGTGAGGTAACGACGCTTCGCGACGTTCGTCACGGCACGCAACGCGAGCCCGAGCAACACCATCGCGCCGCCTTCGCCATCATTGTCGGCGCGCAAAATCATGATCGCGTACTTGATCGCAACGACGATTGTGAGCACCCAGAAAATGAGCGAGAGCACGCCGAGCACATTCGCCTGGGTAAGCGCAATCGAATGCCCGCTGCTGAAGAAGACTTCTTTCATGGCGTAAATCGGGGACGTTCCGATATCGCCGTAGACGACGCCGACGGCGCCGAGCGAGAGTGCTGCGAGTCGTCGACCCGTCGCCTCACGCGTGCTGTGAGCACTCATTTCATTGTGTTATTCGAGGTCAAGGCGCGGATTCTATGCCTCTTGAGCGATTTTGTTGCGGTGCGAAATATCAACAACAACATTACAAAGTATCGCCTTATTTATTTGGGCGATAAACGCGTTTTTACATGTTTTCGAAAACATGAGTAATCTATAGAAAGACCCAATTAAATTGGGCGGTAAGTCGTATTGCTGTGAGGAATATCTAAAGTCACGCCCGATTGAGCGGCAGATTGAGCAGAAGGTTTTGCGGTTTAAGTTTGAGTTTGTTCTCAGCGTCCATGGCCATCGCGAGATACACCGGTTTGCCCGCGATATTGGCGCGCATGTCGGAAGGATTCTTGAAACGCAATTCGAAGAGACAGAGCAGGCGAGCCATACGTTCTTCTTCGACTGCTTCATTGTTGTAGAGATCGTTCAAGATCGATGAAGCCGTGGCATCGAGGCCAACGTGCCACACCCAGGTTTTGTCATCGATTTCGCGGCGATGTTTGATCTCCACCTCCACGCCCAGGAAATGCTTCACCCATTTCTCAAGCACGTGCATCAGTGCATCGAGCGCAGGCTGCCCGCGATTCAACGACACCGCGAAATCGAAACGCTCATCGCGCGACCAGTATTCGTCTTTGTTCTCGGTATTCAGCACATCGAGATCGATCGAGCGCGTCGGCGTGTTTTGTTTTTTGAGTAACTCACCGAGCGAACCGAAACCGCCGGTCTCCGAAAACGTTTCGATTGTTTCATCGTCGGCCGCCATCACCGCGCCGTCTTCGAGCACCGAAATCTTCTGCACGCGAAACAAACATTCCGTCATACGCGCTTCGAGTGGGTCTGCATCGTTGCCGAGAATATGCCGCAAGAAAATCTGTGTGAGCTGAAACACAAAGAGCGGCGGCACATCGACGCCGTCGCCTTTGAACAGATTCATGTACGCCGCTTCGAGCGTCGGTGCCGCGAGCAAGCGATCGCGAAACTTGAGCATCACGCGATAGTTCGCCTGCGCATCGGGATCCTTCATCGACAACAGTTCGGCGGATGCAACGGCGCGACGCGGTTCCTTGCTGAGCGCTTCGTGCAATTTCAATTCGGCTGCGCAGGATTCGGCAATCGGCGCGACCTCGGGGCGCAAGTAAAGCATGCGCAGAAAATCGTCGGTGACGACGAGCGCGTTGTCGCGTGCTTCTAAAAAGCGATAACCGCAGGTGGGCCAAAAATCAAACATAGGCGTTTATTGTGCGGCGTGCTGCTGGCGCCGCGCGTGAATTTTTCGGAATAGCCAGGTGCGCGGTGGTTCGACGCCAGTTAACTGCACCGCCATCGCGGACGGATCGGCGGCAACCGCAAGCATCATGCGTCGCACTTCATCGCGACCCACGAACAGCACATTGTCGCCGTTCATCATAACGGTGTCTTCATCGGGCAATAGCATCGTTTGTTCGCCGCGCAAGAGCATGAGCGCGATCGCCGGTTGCGATTCATCCGCATTGTCGCGGTCGAGCAACAGCGCTTTGAGCGTGAGCGGCGAGCCTTGCTGCAACTTCGCGTAGAAAATTCCCGCTTGCAATAAATCGCATTTGAATGCCCACGCGAGCGGTGCGCGATCGCCGACGCGCGCTTGAATTCGTGCGAGCGCATCAGCGGCAAATATGCCGCCTTCCTGTCGCATGCGTTTCAAAAACACGCCCAGCAAGGGCTCATTGATGAGCTGCAAACACTCGTGCACCATGATGTCGGATTGCACGAATCGCAAATTCGATTTCGCCGCGCGGATCAGTACGCGATCGGCGATGTGGTTTTGGCGAATGATCGTCCAGATGTTTGGGTTGACGCGTCGTGCAAGCGTCACGGCGGCTAAATTCGCCGCATCGTTATCAGTGCCGGCGACGAGCACTGCCGCGTTTGCAATGTCGGCCTCACGCAGCGCACGCTCGGTGTTGTCGCCGATCAATACGCGATCGCGACCTTCGGTCATTTCGTCGAGCTCGTGATTGTCGATCGCACGCCAGGAAATACCGCGTTCGTCGAGCACATAGGCAATCGATTGCCCGAAACGCCCATAACCGACGATCACCCAAGGCCCTGCTGGAATACCGATGCGCGCAGGGCACGCAGCATCCGGCGTTGCCGTTAGCCATTCTTCAAGCCGCAACACTTCAGGGTGATCCAAATCGAGCGCGACGTTATGAGCGAAGGTATCGAACGGATTGATCACATCCACACCGCCGAACGATTCGAGATTGATGCGCGCGGCGTCGGTTTTCACTCGAGCCATCACATGCAGATTCGGGCGCAGTGTGCGCGCGCCAATCGCAATGGTTTGGTTCGCTTTGTCGTCGCCAGTGATCGCAATCAAACCACGGCATTCGCGTTTGTAAATGCCCGCATCGCGAAGCACATTGGGCAAACGCGCGTCTTCGTTGAGCACGATCGCCGCGGAGCTAAACGATTCGATGGCAATCGATGCAGCGCGTTCCTTGCGCATTTCGACGACGATCACGCGAATGCCCATGCGATCGAGCGCATGCGCGAGCGTACGCGCGCTTTGCCCATAACCGCACAGCACATAAAACGGCTCACCGAGCGTGCGAACGCGCCAGGCGAAGACGCTGCGCGCGATTGCGGCGCGAAACGTCACATCCGAAATCAATGTGAAGATTGCGCCGAGGGTGTAAGTCCATGCGATGACGGTGAGATAGATCGTGAACGTGAGCCACAAGCGCTGCGGATCGCTGAAGGGATAGGGCAATTCGCCGAAGCCGATCGTCGTTGCCGTATAGCTCACCACGTAGAACGCGTGAAAGATGCTCATCTTCCACGGCTGTCCGTCGGGATACTGCCCCGGCATCAAGGTGAGCCCGATGACACCGATCGTGTAGGCGATGATGAGCACGATCAGCGGCGCGCGCAGGCGTCGCAGAATCAGGAACAGCACGTCGGACATGGCGAAGAGCGGTGTTGCAGATTAGCGCTGTTGTTTGAGCGTTTCACCGATCAACAAAATCACCGAGATCACATTGGCGAGCAGCGCGCCGCCCGAGAGCGAAACGACGGTTGAAATCGTGCTGCCGTCCATTGGCTTACCTTCGATGTAGATGTGAATCGTCCATACCAGTGCGGCGGCCACCAATTGCACGCTCGCAACCAGACTCGTCGCCAAATGCGTTGCGCCCAAATGGGTGCGGTCGCCAAATTTGAGAATCAGTGCGATCAGATTGACCACCACCGCCGCCGCCAATTCGGTCGGATGATGCAGCTCCGGTCGATCGATGTCGCCAATGAAGAACCCGAAATTCAAGGTGCAGGCGAGAATGATGAAGAACCCGAAGATGACTTTTTCTAAATTCATGGCAAACCGAA
>JBOFBL010000198.1:0-5648 GCA_051645545.1 Casimicrobium sp.
GTCATTCATGTCGAGCAGGCGAAATCGATCATCTCGCGCAACGATTCGCCCGACCTTCGTTTTGAACAATCGATCAATCCGTATCGCGGCTGCGAGCATGGGTGCATTTACTGCTACGCAAGACCGTCGCATGCCTACGTTAATCTCTCGCCGGGCATTGACTTTGAAACGCAGCTTTTTGCAAAACGTAACGCCGCAGTGTTGTTGCGCAAGGAAATCTCGCGGCGCGGCTATAAGCCGTCGGCAATCAATCTTGGCGCGAACACCGATCCATATCAACCGATTGAGCGCGACGAGAAGATTACACGTGCTTGTCTCGAGGTGTTGCTTGAGGCGAAACATCCGATCACTATCGTCACCAAGAACGCGCTTATCGAACGCGACATCGATTTGCTCGCCGAATTTGCAAAGCACAATTTGATCAACGTGTTCGTATCGATCTCGCAGCTTGACAACGAGCTCACGCGAATCCTGGAGCCTCGTGCGAGCACGCCTGCCAATCGCCTGCGTGCAGTGCGCGCGCTTGCCGATGCGGGCGTGCCGACCTGTGTCTTGGTCGCGCCGATTATTCCGTTCATCAACGACGAATTCATCGAACGCGTGCTTGAGGCCTCGAAGGATCATGGCGCAGTCGCTGCGAGCTACACCATTATTCGTTTGCCGTATGAGCTCAAAGCGTTGTTTAAGGACTGGCTCGCGCAACATTTTCCGGATCGCGTGGAACATGTGATGAATCGCATTCGAGATCTGAAAGGCGGTCGCGAAAACGTGAGCGAATTCGGCGCACGCATGCGTGGCACCGGTATCTATGCCGATCTCATTCGCCAGCGTTTTCGAAAAACCTGTGCGAGGCTCGGTTTGAGCTCGGGAAATCTGGTTGCATTGGACGCGTCAGAATTTCGTGTGCCGGCAACTGAAGATAACAGTCGTCAGGCGTCACTCTTTTAGCGCGCTAGACCAGCGTGCGAGCTTCGCATCGAACGACAGGCTTGCGTGCGCAGGACTGCTCGACGGCAAGCGTAGGTACGCAACTCGTTTATCGTCATAGAGCGCTTTGCAATGGCGTTTGAACAATGCTTCCGCAGCGCTTCCGTTGAAACACACACGCTCAATGGCGGGGTGCGTTGAAAAAAACGCGGCAAAGTCGTTTGGCACTTCACTCGCGCGTTCGATGTCGCTGTCAAGGCTTCCCTCGCGCACACAAGCGTGAAGCACATCCCACAGTGCAATTCTCGATGCCAATAACGCGTCGACGCGCCGATCGTACGGTAGCGATCGATCAAAGCCGAACATCATTGCAAGCAATTTCCAGAATGCATTTTGCGGATGCGCGTAATACTCGCGCGCTTGAAGAGATGCGACACCGGGCATACTGCCCAAAATCAAAACGCGCGCCCGGTGATCTGCAATCGGAGCAAAGGCGATATCAGCTGTGCGTTTTGTCGTGCGAACCGGCGAATTCATACTTGCAATTGTCGCGCACAAAAAAGGGCACCGCAGTGCCCTTGTTCGTAGTGCTGCGAACCTACGCCGCTTTTGCGCGTTTTGCTTTCTTGCCTTTCGACATGCCGATCACCTTGACTTCGACCTCAGCGACGCCGCTGCGCAGCATCCCGATTTTCGCCGCTGCTGCACGCGATAAATCGATGATGCGATCGGGTTGCGAAGGACCACGATCGTTGATGCGAACCACAACGCTTTTCTTGTTCTTCATGTTGGTGACGCGCACGAGCGTACCGAAAGGCAGCGTATTACTTGCCGCAGTCAACGCGGCGGCGTTATAGCGCTGTCCGCTTGCGGTTTTGCGACCGTTGAATTTTTTGCCGTACCACGCAGCTTTGCCGGTGACCACATCACCCGTGTTCGCAGCATTGACTGCAACCGGCGCTTTTTTCTCAACAACAGCAGCCGCTGGCGCAGGAACAGGTGCAGGTGCAGGTGCAGGTGCAGTTTGCGCGGAAGCGACGAACGTGCCGAACGCGGCAAGCAATGTGGATAACAGAACGATTTTTTTCATGGAGACTCCCTTAACGCAAATAAACCCGGTCACATATTTTCGCAGTCACCGTGCGAAAAACCAAACCGAGGCCAATCGATTTGTCGGCTTTCAGAGTTTTCTCTTCTGCAAATTTACTATCCGTAATATCTATATGCAAAATTAGAAAAATAGCTATTTGCGGAGCGCTCACACAATGTGCGTATGTATCAATACACCGAATTCGACCAAACGATCGTCGATGAGCGCGTTGCGCAGTTTCGCGGGCAAACGGAGCGTTTTCTCGCTGGCAAACTCTCGGAAGACGAGTTTCGACCGCTTCGCTTGCAAAACGGTCTCTACGTGCAAAAGCATGCACCGATGCTGCGCGTTGCGATTCCTTATGGATTGCTGAACACTAGGCAGTTGCGCATGTTCGCGCATATTGCGCGCAAGTACGACCGCAACTACGCGCACTTCACGACGCGGCAAAACATTCAGTACAACTGGCCCGAGCTCGCGCGTGTGCCCGACATCCTGGCCGATCTCGCAAGTGTGCAGATGCACGCGATTCAAACCAGCGGCAACTGCATTCGCAACACGACCACCGATCAGTTTGCGGGCGTCGCGCCCGACGAAGTCGTCAATCCTCTCGTATGGGCGGAAATCATTCGTCAGTGGAGCACGATTCATCCAGAGTTTGCCTATTTACCGCGTAAGTTCAAGATCGCAATTAGTGGGTCGCATGAAGACCGCGCGGCGATTCTCGTGCACGACATCGGATTGCAGGCGACGAAAGATGCTGATGGGAATGTCGGTTTTCGTGTCGCGGTGGGCGGCGGTTTGGGGCGCACGCCGATCGTTGGTGTCGTCATCAACGAGTTCCTGCCGTGGCAGCATCTCATCACTTATCTTGAAGCGATTCTTCGCGTTTACAACTTAAACGGTCGTCGTGACAACAAGTACAAAGCGCGCATTAAGATCACCGTCAAAGAGACCGGGGTCGAGCAGTTTGCAAAACTCGTCGATGACGAATTTCAAGCAACGAAGAGCGGTCCGACGCGTTTGACCGATCTGCAAGTCTCCGCGATTGCCAAACGTTTTACTGAAGCGAAACATCTCAACTTGCCGCAAGACGATGCCAATGTCGTCACGCTCTCGGCGAGCAACAATGAGTTTTCGCGTTGGCTCAAACGCAATACGCATGCGCACCGTGTCGCAGGTTACGCTGCTGTGACGTTATCGCTCAAACGCAAGGGCGTGCCACCTGGCGACGTTACCGCTGACGAGATGGAGGCAATCGCATCGCTTGCAGATCGCTACTCGCAAGGCGAGCTTCGCGTCACACACGAGCAAAACCTGGTCTTCGCTGACGTTGAGAAACGTGCCTTGCCCGAGCTGTGGAGCGAGATCAAAGCGCTTGGCTTCGCAACCGCGAATATCGGACTCATCGGCAACATCATTGCCTGCCCGGGCGGCGACTTCTGTTCGCTTGCGAACGCCGTGAGTATTCCCGTTGCGCAAGCAATTCATGATCGCTTCGAATCGCTCGATTACCAATTCGATATTGGTGAACTTGATCTGAACATCTCGGGCTGCATCAACGCCTGCGGTCATCACCATGTCGGCCACATCGGTATCCTCGGTGTCGATAAGAACGGCGAAGAGTGGTATCAGGTCACGATTGGCGGCGCGCAAACGATTGCGATCGACGGTAAAGACACTGCACGCATTGGCAAAATCATCGGCCCGTCGTTCGCGCGAAACGATGTGCCCGATGTCGTAGAAAAACTCATTCAAACTTATTTGAGTTTGCGTGAACGCGACGACGAACGCTTCGTCGATGTCGTTGCGCGCGTGGGAATTGAACCGTTTAAGGAGAACGTCTATGCCGAAGCTCATTGATCGACGCGGCGAACGCATGGGCGATCCTTGGATCGCCTACGCAAGCGACGTGAGCGTGGTTCCGGTCGGTAGCTGCGTGATTCTTCCGTTCGCGCATTTTCACGATCTGGCAGACACCTTAACAAATCGTGCGAAGGCACTCGGCATATTGCTCTCTCCATCCGATGATCCAGCGAGCATCGCAAAGGAGTTTGACAAACTGCGTTTGATCGCGATCGACTTCCCAAGCTTCACCGACGGTCGCGGCTATTCGATCGCGCAGCAACTGCGAACTCGTTACGGCTGGACGGGTGAGTTGCGTGCGGTCGGCGATATTCAGCGCGATCAAGTGTTTTTGTTGTCTCGAGCGGGATTCGATACATTTGCATTGCGCGACGATCAAGACGCTGCAATATCGAATGCCGCTTTCAACGATTTCTCGGTCGCGTATCAAGCAAGTGTCGATACCCTGCGCGGCACCTCCGCGCTACGTATGCAACGCTGAGGTGGTGCAAGTCGCTTTTTTTGAGAACCAACACTTTTACACATCGCCTAAGAAAATTGGGCGAATAAGGTTTTTTTGTTATTTTTCGAGAAGTATAGTTTTCGTCGTTACGCCCCAAATAAATTGGGAAGAAATGTGTATTGCTGGAATACAGCTCTAGATGTTGCCACCGCCATAGAGAATGACGCTTTGTCTGTTGCAAAACCCGTAGAGTGAAGTCTCTATACTCGGTGAAATAGGGGTTTCAAACGCTTTCCTGACTCCGCAGTCCGTCACAATTCAAACACTCGTTTGAGAACGCTTTTGTGAAGGACTGAACCATGCCTACCTACACCCCGCCGCTGCGCGATATGCGCTTCGTGATGGAAGAACTGCTCGACGTACCGGGCGTTTTCAAATCGTTGCCCGCCCACGCCGACAATGACATGGACACCGTGATGGCGATCCTCGAAGAGGGCGGCAAATTCGCAAGCGAAGTGATTTTCCCGCTCAATCAATCGGGCGATCGCGAAGGCTGCGTGCTCGATCAAGCGACGCACGAAGTGAAAGCGCCGAAGGGTTTTAAGGAGGCGTACAAACAGTACGTCGAAGGCGGTTGGGCCGCGCTTTCCTGCGATCCCGAATACGGCGGTCAAGGTTTGCCGCTTACGGTGAACCAAGCGTTCTACGAAATGTTGAACAGTGCAAACCAGGCGTGGACGATGTATCCCGGTCTCACGCACGGCGCGTACGAATGCCTGCATGCGCACGGCACGCCCGAGCAGAAGAAAACTTATCTTCCAAAGATCACGAGCGGCGAATGGACGGGCACCATGTGTTTGACCGAACCGCATTGCGGTACCGATCTCGGCATGCTGCGAACCAAAGCCGAGCCGAACGCCGACGGTTCGTACAAGATCACGGGTAACAAAATTTTCATCAGCTCCGGTGAACACGATCTCGCAGAGAACATCGTGCACCTCGTGCTCGCGCGCCTGCCCGACGCGCCCGTGGGATCGAAGGGAATCTCGCTCTTCATCGTGCCGAAGTTCATTCCGAACGCTGATCAAACGCTCGGTGCGCGCAATCAAATTTTTTGCACGGGTCTCGAACACAAGATGGGCATTCACGGTAACGCCACAGCGCAAATCGCGCTCGATGGCGCAACCGGCTGGCTCGTGGGTGCACCGAACAAAGGTCTCGCTGCGATGTTCGTGATGATGAATGCCGCGCGCATTGGCGTCGGCATGCAATCGCTCGGCCTCACCGAGGTTGCTTATCAAAACGCATTGGCCTATGCAAAAG
>JBOFBL010000199.1:0-9232 GCA_051645545.1 Casimicrobium sp.
CCTTCGAGAATGTTGTACGCAACCAGTCCGAGTTCGGTCGCACGTTTGGCAGATGCAATCGAGCGAACGCCTGAGCGACACAGCATCAACAATGGTTTGTTCCCATTCGCGTTTGCGAGCGCCGTAATCTCCGCATCAAAGTTCGCATTCGGCACGCCGCCGGGCCATTGCTTCCACGCGACGACTTTCGCATCTGGCACGAAACCAACCCATTCGCGCTCTGCGTCGGTGCGAATGTCGACGAGCAGCGCTTCACCCAGTTGCCGCGCAGCGAATGCATCATCCGGCGCGATGTCGCCCGCATAGCCCGCTGCGGGTCGCACGAAATCTTTAAGTGTTTCTTTCGGTTCCATTACAAAAACTCCGATGGTCGTTGCGTGCATTTTGCATGGCATGCGCGAGGCCGCTCCGACTCAAAATTAGTACGATACTTCATGGCTCTCTCTTGCCGTGCGCACGCATCGTGCGCGCCTTCTCTCGCATTAATCTGGAACTGAAACAAGATAGTTGCGATCCAACTTGTAAAACTGAACTACGACATGCTTTCTTTTCTTTCATCGTTTGTGGGCGGCCTGCTAATCGGCGTCGCCGTGTGGATTGTGCTCGCGTCCGTCGGGCGCGTCGCAGGTGTGAGCGGTATTGTTGCCAGCGCAATGACCGAGCGCCGCGGTCGCGATTGGCGATGGGCGTTCATCGCGGGGCTTGTGTTCGGTGGCGCGTTTTTCACGTGGTATCTAGATGCGTATGCCGAGGTGAGGCGCGCGCCGTGGTTGCTGATCTCGGCGGGCGCGCTTGTGGGGATTGGCACCGTGATCGGTAGCGGCTGCACGAGCGGCCACGGCGTGTGCGGGCTCGCGCGCGGATCGCTGCGTTCGCTTGTTGCGACGCTTACATTCATGGCGACGGGAGTAGCGGTCGTCGCATTGCTGCGCGCGATGTTCTCGTGAGGTGCGCGCCATGAGAATATTTGTGACCTTCCTCGCGGGCGTGATCTTTGCCGCTGGACTCGTCGTTGGCGGCATGACTGATCCAAACAAAGTGCAAGCATTTCTCGACGTTGGCGGTATCGCAAGCGGTCGTTGGGACGCAAGCCTTGCCTTCGTGATGGCGGGCGCATTGCTCGTCGCAGCGATTGCGTTTTTCGTCCAACCTAAGCGTGCAACGCCCTATTTTTCTGTGCAATACGACCTGCCAGATAATAAATCGATAGATCGTCGTTTAATCGTCGGTGCCCTGTTATTTGGCGCAGGCTGGGGGTTAGCTGGATATTGTCCGGGGCCCGCGATTGCGAGCGTCGCCGTGGGCGGCATGGACATTGCGCTGTTCCTTCCTGCAATGTTGATTGGCATGCTTGTCGCGAAGCGGCTTTCCCCGTAGGCGCGGCGCTCGTCGCGGTCACTTCTTAATTTTGGTCGTAGCGCAGATCGCTCCCACCCAGTTCACGATAAGTTGACGTTAACGTCAACTTCGCGCCGTTTTCTGCGAAAATTCACTTCTGCCGTTTTCCCGCGCGTGGAGTGAGTCATGTCGAACATGGATACCAAGCATCTCGTCTACAAACCGACGCATAAGGTGCGCTTTGTCACCGCCGCGAGTTTGTTCGACGGGCACGACGCCGCGATCAACATCATGCGGCGCATTCTGCAGGGCAGTGGCTGCGAAGTGATTCATCTCGGCCATAACCGCAGCGTGAAAGAAGTGGTCGACGCGGCGCTACAAGAGGATGCGCACGGCATCGCAATCAGCTCGTATCAGGGCGGGCACGTCGAATACTTCAAATACATGATCGACATGCTGCGCGAGGCAGGCGCGAGTCACATTAAAGTCTTTGGCGGTGGCGGCGGCGTAATCGTGCCAACGGAGATCAAAGAGTTGCACGACTACGGCGTCACTCGCATCTTCTCGCCGGAGGACGGCGCGAAGATGGGTTTGCAGGGGATGATTAACGAAATGATCGTCGCTTGCGATCATGATCTCAGTAAGGTCCCTCCCCCTTCAAGGGGGAGGCTAGGTGGGGGATGGGGTTCGTCAACTACAACTTCCAATGAAACCCATCCCCACCCTAACCCTCCCCTTGAAGGGGAGGGGACGGGCTACACAGCACTCGCACGCGTAATCACTCGCGTCGAAGCCGGCGCATTCACCGACGCCGAACTCAAAGCCTTACGCGAACAAGCCGCGAAAGTCGCAACACCCACCCTCGGCATCACCGGCACCGGCGGCGCAGGCAAATCCTCGCTCACCGATGAACTCGTGCGCCGTTTCCGCATCGACCAAAACGATGCGCTAAAGATCGCGATCATTTCGATCGATCCGTCGCGTCGTAAATCAGGCGGCGCATTGCTCGGCGATCGCATTCGCATGAATGCGATCAACCATGAAAACATTTACATGCGCTCGCTCGCAACACGCGATTCGGGTGGCTCGGAGATTTCGAAAGCGCTGCCCGATGCGATCGCCGCGTGCAAAGCGCACGGCTTCGACGTGATACTCGTGGAGACTTCAGGCATCGGCCAAGGCGACGCCGCAATCGTGCCGCACGTTGATTGCTCGCTGTACGTGATGACCCCCGAATTCGGTGCCGCATCGCAGCTCGAAAAAATCGACATGCTCGATTTCGCCGATTTCGTTGCCATCAATAAATTCGATCGCAAAGGTGCGCAAGATGCGCTACGAGATGTGCGCAAACAGGTGCAGCGAAATAAAGAAGCATGGAACACGGCAACCGACGAGATGCCGGTGTTCGGAACGATGGCATCGCGGTTTGCCGACGACGGCGTGACGGCACTTTACCAAGCGATTGTGCCGACGCTCGTAGCGAAGGGTTTGAAGCTCAAATCAGGAACGCTCGCGAGGATTGCAGCGCGCGCGTCCTCGCAAACGCAAGCGATCGTGCCCGGCAATCGTGCGCGCTATCTCGCAGAAATCGCCGACACCGTGCGCTCGTACCACGTATGGGCGAACGCGCAGGCGCGCATTGCACGCGAGCGGCAGCAGTTGCGCGAGAGCGCGAAGATGCTCGGCGTAGTCTCCGCTCGTCCTGAGCCTGTCGAAGGATCGAGCGCCTCGAAATCCATTCACCCTTCGACAAGCTCAGGGCGAACGGAAATACAGAACGCGCTCGCGGAAGCAATCACAGCACGTGAGCAATCCCTCGACCCACGCGCCAAAAAACTCCTCGACATGTGGCCGCAAACAGTCGCCGCCTACTCTGGCGACGAGTACGTCGTAAAGATTCGCGACAAAGAAATTCGCACCAAGCTCACCACAACCTCGCTCTCCGGCACCAAGATCAAAAAAGTCGCGCTGCCGAAATACGAAGACGAAGGCGAAATCCTCAAGTGGCAATTGAAAGAGAATGTGCCCGGCTCGTTCCCATTCACGGCGGGCGTGTTCGCGTTCAAGCGCGAGAACGAAGATCCCACGCGCATGTTCGCAGGCGAAGGCGACGCATTCCGGACGAACCGTCGCTTCAAGAAAGTCTCCGAGGGCATGCCCGCGAAGCGACTATCGACCGCGTTCGATAGCGTCACGCTCTATGGCAACGACCCCGCGCTGCGTCCCGACATTTACGGCAAGGTCGGCAATAGTGGCGTGTCGATCGCAACCGTTGAAGACATGAAAGTGCTCTACGATGGTTTCGATCTGTGCGATCCGGCGACCAGCGTTTCGATGACGATCAACGGTCCCGCGCCGACGATCCTCGCGTTCTTTATGAACACCGCAATCGATCAACAGTTCGCGAAGTTCAGGGCGGATAACAAACGTGAACCGACCGACGACGAAATCGCGAAAATCAAAGCCTGGACGCTGGAGAACGTGCGCGGCACGGTGCAGGCCGACATTCTGAAAGAAGATCAAGGCCAAAACACCTGCATTTTCTCCACCGAGTTTTCGCTCAAAGTGATGGGCGACATTCAAGAATATTTCGTGCACAACCGCGTGCGCAATTTCTATTCGGTGTCGATCAGCGGCTATCACATCGCAGAAGCGGGTGCGAATCCGATTTCGCAACTTGCGTTCACGCTGTCGAACGGTTTCACCTTCGTGGAAACCTATCTCGCGCGTGGCATGCACATCGACGATTTCGCACCGAATCTTTCGTTCTTCTTCTCGAACGGCATGGATCCGGAATACAGCGTGCTCGGTCGCGTTGCGCGTCGCATTTGGGCGGTGACCATGCGCGAGAAATACGGCGCGAACGAGCGCTCGCAAAAGCTCAAGTACCACATTCAAACGAGTGGCCGCAGTCTGCACGCGCAGGAAATTCAGTTCAACGACATCCGTACCACGCTGCAAGCTTTGATCGCTGTGTACGACAACTGCAACAGCCTGCACACGAATGCGTTCGACGAAGCGATCACCACGCCAACCGACGAATCCGTGCGCCGCGCAATGGCGATTCAGCTCATCATCAATCGCGAATGGGGTCTCGCGAAAAACGAAAACCCAAATCAAGGTGCGTTCATCATTGACGAGTTAACCGATCTCGTCGAAGAAGCGGTGCTCAAAGAATTCGAAGCGATCAGCGAGCGCGGCGGCGTTCTAGGCGCGATGGAAACCGGCTATCAGCGCGGCAAGATTCAAGAAGAATCGATGCACTACGAATGGCTCAAGCACGACGGCACGCTGCCGATCATCGGCGTCAACACCTTCCGCAATCCGAATGGCGACCCGGTACCCGAAACGCTAGAGCTCGCGCGCTCCACCGACGAAGAAAAGCAATCGCAACTCAAACGCCTGAACGAGTTTCACGCGAAGCATGCGAACGCATCAGGCACCGCGCTTGCCAAACTCAAACAAACCGCAATGAGCGGCGGCAACGTCTTCGCCGAACTGATGGAAGCGGTGAAAGTTTGCTCGTTGGGGCAGATTACCGACGCGCTGTTTGAAGTAGGCGGCCAATATCGGCGAAGTATGTAGATCGATGTAGGGTGAGCACCCCGTGCCCACCAAGCGATTGCGATACCATCAGCGTATGGAAGTGAGAGTACCGGAAATGTCTAGCGCGACCACCACCCCGAAGTTTGTTGACCCGCTCGCCGTCGATCAAGAGCCCACGGACGAACAACTCGCCGCCGTGATGGACGACGTCGCCCGCGTCGCACGCGAGAAGCGCGCAGTCGCCGACGAACGCTTTCGCGAACAGATGACGCAAGACCTGCGCGCAGCGGAAGCGCGTATGGCGTACCTGCGCAAACAATTCAACACGACACGTCGCTAACCTTGCATCCGACGTTGGTTTCGCTGCGTCCACGTCTCATCATCGTTGCCGGCCCGAATGGCGCAGGCAAAACGTCGATCACCGAAGCCGTCTTGCGCCATGAATGGATGCAAGGCTGCGTCTACATCAACCCAGACAACATTGCGCGCGACGAATTCGGCGACTGGAATTCGCCCGACGCCGTCATCAAAGCCGCTAACCTTGCCGCCGAGCGACGCGAGCAGTGTTTGAAAGATAAAGCAGACCTCGCCTTCGAAACCGTGCTCTCAGGCGAGGACAAAGTCGATTTCGTGCTGCGCGCGATGGATGCGGGCTACTTCGTTCGCCTCTTCTTCGTCGGTACCAGCGACCCCGCGATCAACGCCGCACGCATTGCACGACGCGTCATGCAAGGCGGACACGAAGTGCCGATCGGCAAAATCATTTCACGCTACAGCAAATCCATTGCGAACTGCACGCTACTCGCGCGGAGCGTTGATCGCTTATATGTGTACGACAACAGCGTGGACGGCACGAGCCCAACGCTTGGTTTTCGGGCATCGAACGGAGCGCTTACGAAGCGGTATTGTGAGCCGCCTGCTTGGGCACGGCAGGTGTTTGATGGTGTAGCTCAATCAACGTAGCAGCGCGCGCTCGTCAAAACGAACCGCGACCACTAACTGCAGCGTCCTCGCCGAACTGATGGGAGCCGTGAAGGTTTGTTTACTCGGGTAGATTACGGATGCGCTGTTTGAAGTAGGTGGGCAGTATCGGCTGGTTATGTGACGAGCTGGGCTCGGCTGGCGGTAAACTTCGGTAATGAAACAGTACCCGATAAAACTCGGTAAAGAGCCGTTGATTGAGGCTGTGTTTGAGCTGAGATTTAGCTCATCTGTAGACGCATCATTGTTGCTACCAGGTTTGTTTTATTCCTCGCTCGGGGCGACTGGCGGTGAGAGGCTGGGAATGGATCTTCCGGCGGAAGTTGAAAAGTTAGACCCAAATCTCGCTTTTCAACCAAAACTGCGTCTTGGCTGGAATGGATTTACGTTGTTGGTCGCTAAGCACTCAGTTGCCCTAACGTGTCCGCAGCCATATCCGGGCTGGAGCGCATTCCGACCGGCAATCACGCAACTTCTTAAGGTGATCGCGAGTGCGAGTCAAATAACGTCCATTAACCGATTTTCGATGCGCTACATAGACATGCTTTCTGGCGGAAGTCTACGCGAGGAAATCGCTAAGTTGAACCTAACGCTAGTGCTCGCCGGTAAAAGCGCAAGCTCAAGAGGTTTTGGTTTGCGCTTAGAAACAGAGGACGGCGACATCACTCATACGATTCAAATCGCCGCGCCTGCGGGAGCTACTATCCCGAACCTAGGTTCGCGCGTGGGAGTTGTTGTAGATGTTGATTCAAGTATCGCCCTTCAAAACATCAATCTGGTCGATTGGATTGGGAATTCGGTCGCAAGCCTTGATAGACTTCATAGCTCGAATAAGGGCGTTTTCTTTGATTGCTTGACAGAATCCGGTTTAGCGTCCCTAGAGCCTGTTTATGCAAACTAGATATTCCATTCTTCTCGCATCGGTTACGGCGAGTGCCTTGCTCCCGAGTGTCGCGTTGTCAGAAACTGCCGACACTCACTACGCCCTTTCGGCGAAGAGCCTGAAAGACCGTCGCTCGTACTCGACGGAAACTACAACGCCAACCTCGACCGCCGTCGGTTGGAGTCTGACTGCGCTTTCGCATTCCGATTCGCTTACCGATGCAGTGACCTCGCTCTATCAGCGCCTTCTCCGAGACCAAACCCGCCTTGATCCGGAGTTTGAACAATTGCTGGACGAAAACGCTTGGGATTTGTACTCGCGTTCGTAGTACTAGTTTATGCAAATTGACCGCGACACGATTGCGGACTATATCCCGTACTATTTAACGCAAGACGAAAAGACTGAGCTTGCGTCAGTTCTACGCAACTGGCCAAATCCAATCCAGTACTACTTAAATTCGCCTGAAAACGGAGTGCTTCAAGGCGACGCTTGGTCTCGTGTGCCGATTCGCAACTATGCATCCGGAGAACTGGGTCGCGTAGATGTGGTTGTGCTATCAAACACATGCGATCTCGATCAAAGTAACCTGCGCCTAGTGCCCCAAAGAGCAATCGTCGCACCGCTGATTTCAGTGGCGAAGTATCGGCAATTGTTGTCATCGCGAGGCGCCGACGACAAGCGTATTGAGGATCAATGCGCTGCAATACGACAACAGAAACCCACGAATCTCTTTTACCTACCTGCCGGTGGCAGTCTCCGCGAAGAATCTATCATCCGTTTTGATGATGTCCATTCTGTGCCGACGCGGGACATAGGAAGCGGCGTAAACGCTAGCGAACGCATAGCATCATTGAGCATGGTAGGCTTTTATTTGTTCGTGTTGAAGCTCTCGGTTCATTTCTGCCGCATGCATGAAAGAGTCAACCGCTTTGAAGCACGAGGGTAGAGCCGTCTGATTGAACTGTTAACCGCCGCACACGCGTTTTCCTTTTGCTACGAACTCGCGTGATCAATAGTGATACCGACACGCAATCACCACAAGCCGCGTCGCCTCCACCGCATAAACCAACCGATTCGCATCATCTATCCGTCGCGACCAAAACCCGCTCAGGTTTTCGCGTAGTGCTTCGGGTTTGCCGATGCCGTCGAACGGATCGCGCAGCGTTGCCTCGATTAGTTGATTGATTCGACGTAGTGTTTTTTTGTCTTGCGTTTGCCACCAAACGTAGTCCTGCCACGCGGCATGGGTGAACGCGACTTGTTGCAGCGCTTGTGCCATCGAGAGCGCGACAACTACGCTTCGCTAACGAGCTCGCGAACTTTGGTTTTGCCTTGGCGGTATTGTGTGATGGACTTTTGCAAGTGTGCGGCGTTAGCGGGTACTTTCAGAAGATGCACCGTTTCCATCATCGCGTCGAAATATTCCTGCGACACGATCACCGCGTTCGGTGCGTCGCGGCGCGCAATAACGGTGTAATCCGCATCCTCAACCACGCGATCGATAATGTCCTTCAAGTTGTTTCGTGCGTCGGAGAAATTGATGATCTGCATGATTTTGCGTGTTTCGCGTCAGGCTAACTTGTACAAATTATAGTACATGTCTACTAAGCGTGGATTCCCGACTTCGCGGGAAAGACAAAACTGGATAATCGCGAGATGAATCGAAAATCGAACGCAACGCGCGGCCTTACAGTGCTCGCATTCACATTGGTTTTGCTTGCACTCACCGCCTGTTCGCGCACCGACCCCGAAAAAGCATTACGCGCATCGATCGCCGAAATGGAGGCGGCGGTGAAAGCGCGCGATAACTCGAAGCTTATGAGCTATCTCGCGCCGGATTTTTCGCGCAGCGGTTCGGGCGGTATGTCGAAAGATGAAGCTAAGCGCACCGTCGCGGCGGTGTTTCTTACGAACCCGAACATCTATTTGAACGCGACGATTCGCGAGGTGAACATTACGGGCTCCACCGCAACTGCACGCATCACAGTGGTCGCGGGTGGGGGCTCGGGCATCATTCCCGAGCGTGCGCAGAGCTGGGATTTCACGACACGATGGCGATACGAAAAAGATAAGTGGTTCGTCGAGCGCGCGGATTGGACTGAATTGCTGTAGTCCGTTCATGGTTTGACAAGTTCACCACGAACAGAAGTGAGTGTGAGCATGCCCTTAGTCCCGTACTAGATACGGGATCACCACGAACGGAGCCGAACAACGAAAAGTACTTAGGAATGCTATGAGCCTCGACGCGAATCTTGCGATTTTTCACCACTTGCTTGCCTTCGGGCTTGTCGGTCTCATCATGGCCGAATGGGCGGTGTTGCGCGGAGCGATTTCTGCTGATTCGGTACGCTTCTTGCCAAAGCTTGATGCGGCGTATGGCATCGCTGCGCTGTTGCTCTTGATCGTGGGCACGCTGCGTGTGCTGTATGGAATCAAGGGCAGCGCGTTCTACACTGTCAACCCGGTGTTCTGGTTGAAGATCGC
>JBOFBL010000200.1:0-2549 GCA_051645545.1 Casimicrobium sp.
AACTCACTCCGCACGCCACAAAAGCGCTCACGCAATTCGATGCGGACGGCAAACTCGCGCGTTGGCCATACAAGTTCGCGGTGCAGCGCATCGCGATGTGGGGCTTGTGGCTGCGCTTCGATGCGAAGAAGCGCTACACAGAAAAAGAAGTCAACAGCGTGCTCAAGGCGTGGCACAGCTATGGCGACCACGTGACTCTGCGGCGCGAGTTAGTGAACATGAATTTGCTTGCGCGCAAATCCGATTGCTCAGAGTACTGGAAAGTGGCGCAGCAACCGAACGAGGAAATCAAAGCGTTTCTGCGAGCACTGCGCGCTACGCGTGCGTAGCGTGAACGTATAGCTAGCCCTGATCTGTATCGCCCAGTTATCTCGGGCGATACGACCGTTTTTTTGTTTTTCTCGAAAAATAGTTAAAAACAAATAATCGCCCGATAATATTGGGCGATCATTGAGTGTGCTGGAGTGCGGAGTTAACCTTTCACGCCGCCCGCCGTGAGCCCGCCGACCACGCGTTCCTGGAACACCGCAATCAAGATGCACACCGGCACGATGGCAACGATCAGCGCTGCAGAAATGAGCGGCCACGGGAATGCGAATTCGCCTTGATAAAGCGTGATACCGACCGAGAGCGTTCGCATGCTTTCGCGCGAGAGGAAGGTGAGCGCGAGCAGGAACTCGTCCCATGCATTCACGAAGGCCAAGATCGCTGCGGTGAACACGCCAGGTGCCGCCAACGGCAATACGATTTTGAAGAGTGCTTGCACACGCGTACAACCGTCGACCATCGCGGCGGCTTCGAGATCGGGCGAAATGTCCTGGAAAAAACTCGCCATCACGAGCGTACACACGGGTAGCGAGAGCACAGTGTAGGGCAGGATCAACGACAGATAGTTATTGAGTAAACCGATTTCGCGCATCACTTGAAAGAGCGGCACGATCAGCGAGATGAGCGGGAACATTGACACCGCGAGCAAGATGCTCATGAGCAAGTTGCGCTTCGGCATTTTGAGTCGCGTGAGCGCGTAGGCTGCAAGTGCTGCAACGAGCACCGTGATGATCGTGGACGCGCCAGCGACGATCACGCTATTCAAAATAAACAGATGCAACGGCTTCTCGGTGAACGCTTGGTAATAGTTCACGAGCGTTGGGTCACGCGGAATGTAGGTGATCGGAAATTGCAGCAACTCGCTTTCGGTTTTAAGCGAGGTGAACAAAATCCAGATCGCTGGGAAGAAACCGTTGACGACGACGATTGCCGCTGCGAGCAGCACCATCGATTTGGTTTTCATTGCGGCGATGTTCATGACTTGCTCCCTCGCCCTGGGGGAGAGGGTTGGGGTGAGGGTGTTTGTTGAGCGAGTACCGCGAGGATTGGAGAACGAATCCTCGATCCACGACGATACCAGCCTAATCTCGACCGGGGGCGGGGCGTCGTTACCCTCTCCCTAACCCTCCCCCCCGGGGGGAGGGAACAAGACGCGATGTTCATCAATCTCTCCCCGCACTGCGCTGCGTATAACGAAGATAACCGCTCGTCGCAATGATCGATACGATGAACATGATCGCCGCGAGCGCGGAGCCGTAGCCGAAATCTAGAAAGTCGAGCGTGTTTTTGTGGATGTACATCGCAAGCGTTTCGGTGGAGTCACCGGGGCCGCCGCCGGTCATCGCATATGGAATATCGAAGGTTTGAATTGCTGTGATCGTGCGGAAGATGAGCGCAACGAAGATGGCGGGCACGAGCATCGGCAGCGTGATCTCTTTGAACTGCAACCACTTGCCTGCGCCGTCGACTTCCGCGGCTTCATAGAGCGATTTCGGAATCGATTGCAAACCGGCGAGCAATACGAGCGCCATAAAGGATGATGACTTCCAGATGATCGCGATACAGATGGCGATCTTCGCGAGCGTGGGTTGCGTGAGCCACGGCAGTGGATCGAATCCGAAGCGCGATACGAAATCGTTGATGAAACCGAGTCTGAAATCGAAGAACCAGCGGAAGATCAACCCTGCGAACACGAGTGGCAACGCCCACGGCAACAGGAGCGCAAGACGTACCGGCCATTTGCGTTTGAACGGCATGTTGGCGAGCATCGCAAGTCCCAAGCCTACGATCAACGACCCGGGCACGGTGATGACGATATAGAGGATCGTGTTTTTAAGTGCGCCCCAGAAACGTTCGTCTTCCCACGCTTTTACGTAGTTATCGAAACCCACGAAGGGCGTGCCGAGCCAGGGCTCCGTCAATCGAATCGTGAAGAAGCTCGAATACAAAAGCTGCCCGACCGGATAGATCACGATCACGGCGAGCAACAAGCCCACAGGCGAGAGCAACAGCCAGCCCAGGGCGCGTTCGGAGAGGTCTTTGCTGGGTTTCATATCGACTTAGAAAAGCGATCGAGCGATCGCTCATCTAAATCCCCTCTCCCTTGAGGGGAGAGGGTGACCGAAGGGCGGGAGAGGGAGATCTCTCCATTCTGGCAGTGCCGCGAGGGGGCGACCCCTCTCCTGTCGCTGCGCGACATCCTCCCCCACGAGGGGGGAGGA
>JBOFBL010000201.1:0-5295 GCA_051645545.1 Casimicrobium sp.
TACGACAAAATCAAGTGAGCGCGCTTGAAATCGTCGCCTACGTCGCGCTAGCCGCGAGCTGTATCGGCACGCTTTGGGGTTTTCTCATCTTGGTCGACGCGCACCGCAACGACGTGGATCCGCATCATGACGATGAATAGTATTCCGCCGCAAGCCGCGCCGCATTTGCCGGTGCTTGTTAGCGAAGCTGCACGCTTGCGCTCGCCGATTCCGACGCACATCCTCGCGGGGCAAATTGATCACGAAACGGCCTGCCCGATCAAAACGAAGTGCTGGAACCAGCGCGTTGAATTCAAAACCTCGCGCGAGCAGGGCGTGGGCTTAGGGCAGATTACGCGCGTGTTCGGGCGCTTCGATGCCGCCGCCGAAATGCGCGCGCTGCATCGGCAAGAGTTGGACGGTTTCACGTGGAGCAGCGAAAGCGGCGAGGCGGGTATCTATAACCCAAAGCTGCAACTGCGCGCCGTGGTGCTCAAGAATCGCGATAACCATGCCGTGCTCGCGCCGCTGTTCAACGGCGACACGCTGCCTGTGCTCACTGCGTATAACCGCGGCGTCGGCGGCGTGCGCGCCGATCGACGCTTGTGCCAAGTCACCGAGGGTTGCGACCCGTCGAAATGGGCGGGGCATGTGGCGAACACCTGCGCGAGCGGTACCGCCATCATCCCCGGCACGCGGATGACGGCCTGTCAAATCTCGCGCAAGTACGCGCCGGATGTGGTGGCGCGAAGTGTGAAATACAAACAGGCGACCCTTGTAAAAAAGAACGAACACACGGTTTTAGTCGCGCCTCGAAAAACAGAAGAAAACTCGCAACCGCCCGTTTTGATTGGGCGTTGGTTCGATTGGCTGAAAGGGTGGTTTCAATGAAACGCGCAGCGAAGTTCTTGCTCGGGTGTCTAGTGGTGCTATCGCCGGTGATCGTGGCCTCGCAAATGCAGCCACAGCCGCCGCAAACCGTCACCATCGAATGCGTCGAAGGCTCGCTCACTGTGCGCACGCCGACGCCAGTAACGTGGGTCAAGATTTCCATGCGCGACGTGATGCGCGTGTGTTTGGGGGAATAGTATGGTAATGCCATCGGCTGCGACTGCGGCCACGATCAAGTTGGTGTTGGTGGGTGCGGTGATTGCGCTCGTGCTTGGCTACGTCGGCAATGTGTTTTACAAGGCCAACAAGCTCGACCGCATCGAAACGCAAGACAAGCAAACCGCTAGAGCCCTTACCAAAATGGTCGATCAAGCAAAAAAACAGAAAAATAAAGAAGCGGCGCATTTCGCAAAAACCGAAGCATCCGCTGGTCGATTAAACAAAGAGTTATCCAATGAAAAAGCTAAGTTTGATGCTGCCGCTCGTGCTGAATATCACCGCGTGCTCAACGCCGCACTTCGCGGCGCTGAGTGACGATACGCACGCAGCGCTCACCGACTGCAAGCGCCCCGATGTGTTGCCCGATACTTGGCTGCTGTGCGCCGAGGATGACGAAGCCTGTCGCCGTGCGCGCGAACTGCCCGTGCTCGTCGAAAACGCCAAACGGCATCACCGCTGCGCGAGCGTGCTCGAGCAAGTCAAGCGCGAGGCAGATCGGGTGCGGGATGGTGAATAGTCGGGCACAAACGTCAAATTGCGTTTTGGCGCAATTCGTTGTTTTTTGCAATTTCTAACCCCGTTCGTGGTGAGCCTGTCGAACCATGAACGAACTAGTGCAAAACATGCACTAGTTCACAACACTACACGTATTGTAATTTTTCACTCTCAGGAGTCACCATGAAACCCATGTTCGCCGCGCTAGTCGCGGCTTTTTGTTTGTTATTGTCTGCATGCACTACGACCGCCGAATTAAAAGCGATCGAGTCGCAAGAACGCATCGCGCTCGCCACGATCAAGTTCAACGACGATTCCGAAACGCGCGCCGCGCGTGCTTGGATCGAAGTGACCAAAGCGCGCGAGGCAACGCGACAGGAAGAAGCGAAAGCCGCTGTCGTGAAGGCCGGGGCGATCATGAAGATCGCAGAGAAAGCCGACGCCGGTGGGCGCGTTGCGATGGCGCGATCGCTTGAAGAGCGTGCGCCGGCGGCGGGTGCAGCGGTCGCCGAAGTTGCTATGCCGAAACCAAGTTTCATGCCGGTGCCGACGATTCAATTGCCGAAGTCGGCGTTTGAAAAAGGCGTGGACATGTTTGATCGTTTGTGGGGTCGCGCGAACGGCACCGCTGATTCGTTGCTCGCGTACAAGGGTTTAGGCAAGCGGCTTGATGCCGAAGTGCGCCGCACGGAGTTGATCGAAAAGGGCAACACCGATCGCCACGCGTCCACGATGGGCGCCTTCGGTCGATTCAGCGATAACCAGGCCTCGCAAGCTAACGAAGCCACGCGCGGATTCGCGCAAGCGTTGGTCGAAGAGGCGAAGAATCCCGATCAAGTGTTCAATATCAGTGGCAACGACAATCAGTTGGCGCTTAATGGAAGCCATGCCAATCGCGTTGTGACCACGACGACCACGACCAACACCAACAAATGCGATCAAACGCAAACCAACCGCGGCGGCGACAGTGGCCCCGGCGGCACGGGCACCGGCACCACGGGGCAGAACAACGGCGCACCGAGCGGCCAAACCGCGCCTGCCAACCCCGCGCAAACGGGACGATGCGATGCCGGAAAATAACACCACCACTGCGGCGACCGCACAAGAACAACCGGCGGTCGCCGACCAACGCCGAGGGGACATTGTGACCGATAACTATGACGGACCGGATCGTCGTTTGCGTCCAGCGGTCGCCGCGCCTGAGCCCAAACACTGGTATCAAACGGTCGCAAACAATATCGGTCAATGGCTTGCGATTGGTGGTGTGCTGATTACAGCGATCACCATGTACAGCGACTTCAAAACGAAAAGCGCGGTGCGCGATGCCTTGATCGATGAGCGCTTCGCGCAGCATGCGCAGCGCGCCGAGCGCGCAGAAGAATCGGCGCGTCAATCAGAAGTGCGCAGGATCTCCGAAAAGCAAGAATTTACCAATCAGATCAACGGTGTGATTTCTGAAATCAGAACTGATATTCGCTTGATCCGCGAGCGACTGGATCGAGGGCGATAGGAATGAGCGTAGCCCTCTCCCCAATCCTGCGCATTATCTGCGATGAAACGCCAAAGAATCCTAAATATTTGGCGTTTCACTGTCCCGGATGCGACGTTGTGCATATGATTGCGGTGAACAAGAAGCCCGAGCATCCAGTCGGTGCGTCATGGAGTTGGAATGGCGACGCAGAAAAGCCCACGTTCACGCCGTCAATTTTGGTGTGGGCAAGCCGCCCCGAGCAACGCTGCCACAGCTTTGTGGCCGACGGCAAGATTCAGTTCTTGGACGATTGCGCGCACGCGCTCAAAGGGCAAACCGTAGCGCTTCCGGTCTGGCGCGACGACGAATAAAGCCGCCTACTTGCGTTTGCGGCGTTGACGCGCGACGCGCGCAGCTTGCGCTTTAACGCGTCGGCGATCGTTGCGGGAGAGTTTCCCGTTGCGCGCTCGATTCAATAAGAATCGATGTATCACTTCTGCGACTGCGGGGTTGACTGCAAAGCGTGCCGATACCGTGATCGACTTATTGTGTTGAAAGGCTTCCAAGTCTTTGAGCGGGTCGGCATCACTGTCTGACCACTGCGAGTCTTGCGGTTTTAGGTTTAAGTCGAAACGCGAAACTTCGCCGAGCGGATGCACAAGCCCGTTAGCGTCGATCGCGACAGCCTGTCCTGCGCGAAGCGGCTTGGCCGCTACTAATGGAATCTCACTGTTCATGGTTGTACCGTTTTTGCCTTAGAGCGGGAAATGAATCATCGCGCTGGATGTCGGCATCAAAGCTATCCAATTCATCAATGACGCTCGGGAGTGGGAATGCCTTGCGCGCTTCCTCACAAAACGCTTTTAACGCAGGTGCAACTGATTCGGCGATTGAGCGTTGAAAGTTTTCGAACGCTTTGCGGCATTCATCTACCACTTCGAGCGCAATCTTCCATCGCTGCCGGTTTTTGCGAATGACTCGAAGGCGCTTCGCGTGGGTGCGTTTCGATGGCTTTGGCGGGGGATAGGGAATGCCCCTGATTGATGCCATGATTGCTAGTCGAAGAGCGACCCATCGCGCCGCATAGGGGCGTTGATCTTTGCGTCGACGTTTAAGTTTTCGGATAGCGTTACTCATGCCTGATGCCATCCACTTCGAAAGAGCCGTCGCGAGATAGTCTGCCTTGGTTCCAGTCTATGAACTCGTTCGGCGACCAATGCGCTGAATCGTTTTGACTGCGCGAGACGATTCGAATTTCTCCGAACACGCCTTCGTCGTCGCAGGTGCCGATCAATACGATGCCGTGCCGTTCGCAAACGGTTTTGAGATCGGCAATCACGGCTTCGGCTCGTTCAAGTGTAAGTATCATTCGTCATCCGTTCCTATTTCGCGTTCCCATTGGCTGCATCCCGATAGCGGGAGTGCGTTGATGAATTTTCTTCGTTCGCACCATACCGTGCCACCGATAGAGCGAAACGCAAAATGCTTGCCTTGAATCGTTGCGGCCCAATGGCCGAAGCCCGAGCAGGTGCGACACCCGCCGCGCGGGTGTTCGGTAACCATGTCGACGGCGCGGGTGGGTTCGTTCACGCATGCGTTTTATCATCGCCAACAAGGTTTCTGTCGCTGCATGTGTTTCGATAAAACCCGTAATCATCGTTGTATCCCTGCGGTTGACGGAATCGCATTGGGTGACCCTTCGCGCACGGATTAAAGGTTGTTTTACGAGCCGCAAGAATCGCATCTGGTTTGAAGTTTGTGCATTCTTCGCAATAGAACTTCGGTCTCGTATCGTCGCTCTCGCGGCGGTGCACTTTGAGTGCTTCGACAAGTTGATCCTCCGACGCTTCGCGTAGCGCTCTTGCGACCGTGGCGGCGTCAAGTTTTGTCACGCTGGAAACTCCAAATGTTCGCGGCTGTCGAGACTCCGGCCTGCTTTTTTTGTGCCAACGCGTATCGACTTGTCGTATGTGAGTCCGCGCATGTCGTAGTGTTCTTGAGTTTCGCTAGGGTAGTCGTCGGCGTTGTCCCACTCGCCCCATTGTTTGAAATGAAACGGCACGCCAGCGGCGGCGCATTGATCGCGCAGGCTGCGGAACCAATCGGGGTGTGCGGGGCGTGCGCCGTGGCCGCTTTCGCCGCCTGCGATGACCCAGTCGAGTTGCAAATTGATCGGCGGCATGTTGAGCGTGTCGTAGTCGATTTCGCTCAGTGCTTCACCGCGTGCTTGTTTGGCGTGT
>JBOFBL010000202.1:0-26556 GCA_051645545.1 Casimicrobium sp.
AGTTGCGGCGTGCTCTTTCGCTCTTTGGCCGATTCATTGAGGGCTTCCTCAATGTTTTGCCCCAATACGAATTGCTTCGCCAACAACTGCACCGCCCGCGCGGTCGCGGCGACCACAGTTTTTGCCCCTAGTTTGGTAAACAAGCCAGGCGAGCCTTCATCGGGCAAGGTCTTTTTGGAGAGCGCAATGACGGTGTTCGAAAGCCGCCCAAGTGAGGAATCACTTGCGCCGTCGAAGTTAGCCCGGCTCAATTGATCCGCCGTGAGCTCTATCGCGGTGGCCGAATCCGGCACCCGCAACAGCGCCTCGGCAAGCCGCATCAGCGCGAGCCCCTCAGGCTTCGAAATTGGATATTCCTTCAGGAGCGATTCCATGGCCCAAAACGGCGGCGGATCGCGGCGTACGCCTTCAACCCACGGACGCGCGGCGGCAATCACCTTGTCCCAGTTCAAATGCGCGGCGGCGCGCGCGATGTTGGCGTCAACGATCGGTTTTTCCGGTCGGTACGGATGTGGTAAGCGCATAGATCCCCCAAAAGCGAATTCTGTGCATGCTAGAGGCGATCAGAGAAAATAAATCACTGAAAAATGAACAATATTTAGTGGAAAATGCAAGAAAAATGCCTGAAAGCTTAAAGTGGATCAGAACCTGGACGCGATCGACCGAAAAATCCTCAACCATTTGCAAGCCGACGGCCGCATTAGCAATGCGCGGCTCGCGGAATTGGTGTCGCTTTCGCCCACGGCGGTGCTCGCACGCACACAGCGGCTCTATCGCGAAGGGTTCATCGATAACGTCGAGGCGCGGCTCAATGCGAGAAAGCTCGGGCTTGCAGCCATGCTGTTCGTCGAGGTGCGACTCGATCGCACGACGCCGAATGTGCTTGATGCGTTCAGTGCGGCAGTGCATGTGCATCCCGAGATCGTTGAATGCCATTTGATCGCCGGGGGCTTCGATTACCTGCTCAAAATTCGTGTGCGCGACATGGATCACTACCATCACTTCGCGAATACGCGCCTGTGGACGTTTCCGGGCGTGCGCGAGACGCGTACTTACGCGGTGATGCAGGAAGTGAAGAGTTCGACGCGGATGGCGGTCTAGCGACAAATGCCGCACAAATAAAAACGGCACCCGAAGGTGCCGTTTTCTAGTACCTGAAAAAACCGATTAAGGCTTCTTGGCAGGTGCTGGGGCTGCTGCCGGAGCAGGCGCTGCTGCTGGGGCTGCTGCAGGAGCCGCTGCCGCTGCTGGCTTCGGTCCGCCAACGATTTCAACGGTTTCCCACTTGCCGCCTTTGACTTGGAACACGGTCACGGCGCCGTCTTTGATGTCGCCTTTCTCGTCGAATGCGATCTTGCCGGTGACGCCATCCATCGATGTTGCTTTCACAGCGTCGATGATTTTCTTGGTGTCGGTCGAGCCAGCTTTCTGGATCGCAGCGATCAACACGTTGGTCGCGTCGTAGGTGAACGGTGCGTAGACTTGAACGTCAGCGTTGAACTTCGCTTTGAACTTGTCGTAGAACGCTTGACCTTGTGGCATCTTCTCTTTCGGCAGACCTGCGGTCGTCGCGAACGAGCCTTCAGCGGCGTCGCCACCGAGCTTGATCAACTCCGCAGACTGCGCGCCGTCGCCAGAGATGAACTTAGCCTTGATACCAAGCGCTTTCATTTGCTTGAGCATTGGGCCGGCTTGTGCGTCCATGCCGCCGAACATGATGACGTCCGGTGCCTTCGCTTTAACTTTGGTCAACACGCCTTTGAAGTCTTGCTCTTTTTCGTTAGCAAGCGCTTCGCGGATCACAACGGCGCCGCCAGCCGCTTTAACAGCCTTCTCGGTTTCGTCGGCAAGACCTACGCCGTAGGCCGTTTTGTCGTCGATGATGGCGATTTTCTTCGCGCCCATGCCCTTGACAGCGTAGTTACCGATAGCGGTACCTTGAGCGATGTCGTTGGCCACCATGCGGAACACGCCTGGGAAGCCTTGGTTGGTGAGCTTAGGATTGGTCGCCGATGGGGAAATCTGAGCAACACCTGCAGCGTTATAGATCGCCGAAGCTGGGATCGAGGTACCCGAATTCAGGTGACCGACCACGCCAACTACTTTTGCGTCCATCAATTTCTGGGCAACTTGCGTAGCTTGCTTGCCGTCGGCTGCGTCGTCTTCGGCGAGGAGCTCGAACTTGACTTTCTTACCATCGATCATGATGCCTTTTGCGTTGGCTTCTTCAACTGCCAAGCGAGCACCGTTCTCGTTGTCTTTACCGAGGTGAGCGATCTGGCCGGACGTTGGACCAACGTGGCCGATCTTGATAACCATTTCCTGTGGAGCCGCAGGCGCTGCCGGTGCAGCTGCCTCTTTCTTAGGCTCTTCTTTTTTGCCGCAAGCAGCAAGCGTTGCTGCAACTGCGACGGAAATCGCTGCGAGAGCGAACTTATTCGTACGTGACATTAGGGAGACCCTCCGTGAGAAAAACCCATTGATTATGTGAAATTGCAAGCTTGCTGTCAACGCGAGGTATCCCGCGAAGCCCCGATTTTCAAGGGCTTGCGAAAAAAACATAACTTCCGGAAATGAACGAACCCAATCCACCAATCGACGATTTATTAGGGTCGAAGAACATTTTTTGCTACTTTTCGAAAATTTAAAAATATTACCTGAAGACCCAATCAAATTGGGCATTTATCCGCTCAGGTGGTGGTCAAATCAAATGGGAGAGCGAGCTCGCACACCCTCTACACGCCCGCGGCCGAGCTAGCCCCGCCCCACAAACGGCATCTTGCTGGCCATGATGTTCATGAAAAGCACGTTCGCTTCAAGCGGCAAATTCGCGATGTGAACGATCGCATCGGCCACGTGGCGCACATCCATGCGCGGCTCGACGGCCATTGTGCCGTTGGCTTGCATCACGCCGGCGGCCATGCGCTCAGTCATTTCGGTCGCGGCGTTACCGATATCGAGTTGCGACGCTGTGATGTCGTACTTGCGACCATCGAGCGCGAGCGATTTGGTGAGCCCGGAGATTGCGTGCTTGGTGGCGGTGTAAGGCGTGCTGTTCGGGCGTGGCGCGTAAGCCGAGATCGAGCCGTTGTTGATGATGCGGCCGCCGCGTGGCGATTGCGTTTTCATGATGCGAAAGGCTTCGCGCGCGCAGAGAAAACTGCCGGTGAGGTTCGTATCGACCACGGCTTTCCATTGCTCAATCGACAACTCATCGATGTCGATCGGCGGCGCGCCGATGCCTGCGTTGTTGAAGAGCACATCGAGGCGACCGAACTTCGCGACGGTTGCATCGAAAAGCGCTTTGATTGAGCTTGGATTCGTGACATCGGTCACCACAGCGATTCCGTGCGACGCGTGTTCGCCCGCGCTTGTAAGGGCGTTGTTGAGTTCAGTCTCGCGTCGCCCCGCAAATGCCACGTTGTAGCCCGCTTTGAGCAGCGCAACGCCTGCTGCTTTGCCGATGCCAGCGGATGCGCCAGTGACGATTGCGACTTTGTTCGATGTGTTCATTGAATTTCCCCGACGATCGGCGAACGCCGCGATTATGAGTTCGGTAGGAGCGGCTTGCCGCGACCCGCGGTGCGAAACAGAACTGTCGTTTCGAGGCTTGCCTTGACCTCGAATGAAATAGTCCGGAAACGCTGGTCGCGGCAGAGCCGCTCCTACAAGAAAAGCGAATGCCTCTTCGCCTCTTCAAGTGTAAGCACCGGCGTCACGCAACAATCGATCGCATCGAAAAATTCGATCCAATACGCGAGCGGCTGTTCCGAAAAGTAGTCCGCGAGTTCTTTGCGAACCCGTAAACCAACACTGCCTTCGCTCCATCCTAGTTTTTTCAGATGCGGTTTTGCAATCACATCGCAAAGCAGTTCCCAAAATTTCGGCTCCAGCGCGCCAACCGCAAGAAATCGTTGATCGCCTGTCGAGTAGACGCCGTAACATGGCCGTCCACCCGTTAGCCAATCCTCGCCGCGCGGTTTAGATTGATCTAGGGCCAGCCCGTGCTCAGCAATGATGTTGAGCGAGGCCACTTCATGTGTCATCGACACGTCCACGAACGCGCCTTCGCCCGCCGTCTTCGCGCGCACGAGCGCCGCGCATACGCGCATCGCCGCCGCAAGCGCGCCGCCGGCGAGATCTGCGATCTGCCAATTCGAAATCGCAGGCGGCCGACCACGTTCGCCGATTTGATCGAGCACGCCGCTCATCGCCAAATAGTTGATGTCATGTCCCGCGCGATGCGCCCACGGGCTCGCGCTGCCATAACCTGTGATCACGCAATACACGAGCGATGGATTGATCGCTTTGAGCGCGTCGTAGTCGAGCCCGAGTTTCGCCATCACGCCCGGACGAAAACCTTCGATCAGCGCATCGCTCTCGCGAACGAGTGCGTGCAGCCGCGTGCGACCGGCGTCCGTTTTCAGATCAACGCGCTCGATCGTTTTGCCGCGATTAACGATTGAATAAAGCGGCGCGACTTGTTCGGGCGGCGCGTCGCTCGGCAAACCCAATCGATTTGCGTAATCGCCCTCGGGCGGTTCGATCTTGGCCACCTGTGCGCCCATCTCCGCGAGCATGCGCGTACACGCGGGGCCGGGGAGCAGGCGCGTGAGATCGAGAATGCGGATGTTGGCGAGAGGTAAAGACACTTTTTCTTGACGCAGATGACGCTGATTTCGCAGATTAACGCAGATTTCTTCACTCGCTTATCTGCGCAATCAGCGTAATCTGCGAAATCAGCGTCAAAGAATTCTGCGTTTGCATCATTTCAATATCAGGTTGCCGCAATCCTGTTTGCGTATTCCGTCGCGACACGGGACAATTGCGCTCCCGCTAGAAAAAGAACACTCGCCTTTGAGCGCCTCCACGCTACAACTTTCACTCGATCCGATCGACAACGCCACACTCGTAACTGTGTGCGGCGCGATGGACACCAACGTTCGCCGACTGGAACAAGAATTCGCCGTGAAGATTCGTCGGCGTGCGTCGAAGTTCACGATCGAAGGCGAAACCTCGCTCGCAGCGACCGCAGCGAAAAAAGCGATCGAACGATTCCGCTATGTCGCGACGACTAGCAAACGCGATTTGAGCGACGACGAAATCGAGCTCACGATTTCGGAATTGAAAGCGACGGTCGCGTCGAAAAAAGCGAAGAGCACGCCTGCTGTCGAAGAGAAGAAGATCGCGAAAGTTGCCGCTCAAGAGACCGAGAGCAATGACGATTTTTCGGAGTTTGCTGCGCTCGAAGCCGCCGCAGGTGCGATGCCGCTCAAGGTGAAGCGCGCCGATCTTGCGGCGCGAACGCCGACGCAACTCGAATATCTGAAGAACATTCAGCAATACGACATCACCTTTGGCATCGGCCCTGCGGGTACGGGAAAAACTTATCTCGCGGTCGCGTGTGCGGTCGACGCTTTTGAACGTGATCTCATCAAACGCATCGTGCTCGTTCGGCCCGCCGTCGAAGCCGGTGAGCGCTTAGGCTTTTTGCCGGGCGATTTGATTCAAAAAGTCGATCCGTATTTGCGGCCGCTCTACGACGCCCTCTTCGATTTGATGGGCTTGGAAAAAACGACGAAGCTCATGGAGCGTGGCACGATCGAAGTCGCGCCGCTTGCCTTCATGCGCGGACGTACCTTGAACGGTTCGTTCATCATTCTCGATGAGGCGCAAAACACCACGCCCGAGCAGATGAAAATGTTTTTGACGCGCATCGGCTTCGGCACCAAAACGGTGGTCACTGGCGATCCGACGCAAATCGATTTGCAGAAGAATCAGAAGAGTGGCTTGTTTGATGCGCAACACGTGCTCTCCGGCGTTGAAGGCATCGCGTTCACACGGTTTACCAGTCGCGATGTCGTGCGCCATCCGTTGGTGCAGAAGATTGTGAACGCGTATGAGCGTAATACGGTTGCGCCGAAAGTAAAGCCGTGACACCGCTTGTAGGAGCGGCTCTGCCGCGATACGGCGTCGAAGCAGGCAGTCGCGTAGTTTTCAATGCTGATCGCGGCAGAGCCGCTCCTAAAAAGCGATGATCTCCCTCGCCGTCCAATTCGCATCCAACGCAAAAGCGCTCCCCTCACGCGCGCAAGTGCGCCGCTGGGCGAGCGCTGCGTATGTGCTCGCGCGCGAAGCGATGAAACTCAAGCCGCTCGACTGCGAAATCACCGTTCGCTACGTCGATGAAAAAGAAGGCCGCGAACTCAACAAAGGGTTTCGCGGGAAAGACTACGCGACGAATGTGCTGACGTTCGTGAGCGTGCCGCTAGACCCTCATCCGTTTCGTGCGTCGCACGAAACACCTTCTCCCAGTGGGAGAAGGATCAAACCACAAGTGAACGCCGACATCGCCATCTGCGCCCCCGTCGTGACGCGCGAAGCGAAAGCGCAAAAGAAAACGGTTCACGCACACCACGCGCACATGGTGGTGCATGGCATGCTGCATGCAATGGGTTTCGATCATGAAAACGACGTCGATGCCGAGACGATGGAAGCACTTGAAATACGCGTGCTGTCGCGGTTTCGTATAAATAATCCTTATCTGTGAAATTTGAAGTCCTAACACTGTCTACACTCGCCAAAATAAATTGGGTGGTAGAGCAATAAATGGTTGTTTTCGAAAATGACTAAAAACAGCCCGATCGCCCAATTAAATTGGGCAACTATCGATAGTGTTGGAATAGCGGTCAATGTATGAGTGATACCGACGTCAAACCAAGGCTCTCATTTTTCGAGAGACTCTCTGCGATGCTCTCTGGCGCGCCGGAGGATCGCGACGATTTGCTCGAGATGCTGCGTGATGCGCATGAGCGCAAACTGCTCGACGCCGACGCGCTGTCGATCTTCGAGGGCGCGCTCGAAGTTGCCGAGATGACGGTCTCCGATGTGATGGTGCCGCGCTCGCAAATGGACGTGATTGAGATCGACGATCCGCCCTCGGAGGTGATCGCCGAGATGGTCGAGACGCGCCATTCGCGCTACCCGGTGATCGGTGAAAACCGCGACGAAGTGATCGGCGTGTTGCTAGCGAAAGATTTGCTCGCGTACGTGACGAATCCCGAGGCGTTCTCCCTGAAAAACGTGTTGCGCGCCGCGGTGTTCGTGCCCGAGACCAAGCGCTTAAATGTGCTGTTGCGCGAATTCCGCTCGCAACGAAATCACATGGCGATTGTGATTGACGAGCATGGCTCGGTCGCGGGCTTAGTCACCATCGAAGACGTGCTCGAGCAAATCGTCGGCGAAATCATCGACGAATACGATTACGACGAAGAAGCCGACAACATCATCGCCGAAACCGCCACCAAATGGCGCGTGAAAGCCTCCACCGAAATCGAAGCCTTCAACGAAAAGTTCGGCACTACGTTTAGTAACGAGGAAAACGATACGATTGGTGGCCTCCTCATGCACGAATTCGTACGCGTGCCGCATCGTGGTGAAACGATTGAGCTGCAAGGATTTAAGTTCACGGTGCTGCGTGCCGATGGGCGGCGGGTGTGGTTGGCGACTGTGGAGCGGGTATGAGCGCACGAACCGGCGGCTTGCCCCCTCGCCCCTTGTGGGAGAGGGGTAGGGGAGAGGGGTGCGCTGACGTAACTCGCGCCAAGCCAGATAAAACAACCATCCCCCTCTCCCTTAGTCCCTCCCCCTCCAGGGGGGAGGGAAACCGATGCTGAAACAGCTCGCTATCGCCGCCCTCATCGGCGCCCTCACCGCTTGGCTCGGCTTCGCGCCGATTGGTTGGTGGTGGGTGCCCTACATCACATTTGCAATTCTCGCGGCGCTGATTCACAGAGCGCCAACCGTTAAGCGCGGTGCACTAATCGGCTTTGCATTCGGTCTCGCCTACTTCATCGTCGGCGTCGGCTGGGTACACATCAGCATGAATGAATTCGGCGGCATGCCGCTGCCGATGGCGTGGTTTGCTGCAGTGCTGTTTTGTGGTTATCTCGCGATTTACCCGATGCTCGCGTGTGCGTTCACGGCGTGGACGAACCCGAAGTCATCGTTTTTCTTCGCGTTCGTGTTCGCGTGTTCGTGGGCGTTTACCGAGTACCTACGTGCTCACTTATTTACGGGATTCGAGTGGCTCACACTCGGATCAAGTACCGTGAGTGATATGGCGCTAAAGGCTCCGCTCGTCTTGGGCGGCCCCTTTTTCGCTGCATTTCTGATCGTCTTCGTGGCAAGCTATTTACGACGAATCAAACCACTGCTACGTTGGTTGAACAACTCCACGAAATACAACCGGACCCCATTGTGGAAGAAAGCAATCACATTAGGTGTTCTTTCCCTGGTGTTGTTCGGATGGGTCAAGGATTTGTCGCGAGACGCGCTGAGCTCACCAATCGGGCAACCAGTCCGCGTCTCTCTCCTCCAAGGCAACATTGAACAATCCCTGAAGTGGGATCCGAAGCGCTTCGAAGCCACTCTCGCGACCTACGAAAAACTCATCCGCGAAGCGAAGGGCGAACTCATCATCCTGCCAGAAACGGCGATTCCGAATCTCTTGCATCGTGTGCCAACCGAATACATCGAACGCTTGCAAACGATCGCGAAAGAGAAGAACGCGAACCTCTTGATCGGCGTGCCGATCGAAGAAAAAGATCGCTACTACAACGCCGCAATTTCGCTCGGTGTCGAACCGCCGCAGCAGTATCGCAAAGTGCATCTGGTGCCGTTTGGCGAATACATGCCGCTGCAAGGTGTGCTTGGTTGGTTCTACCGAAATTTTCAAATTCCGATGAGCAATTTCGCAGCGGGCGACGCCGATCAACCGCTCATGAAATTGAACGGACAAACGCTCGGCATTTCGATTTGCTACGAAGATGCCTTCGCACGCGATGTGCATCGCACCCTGCCCGACGCAACGCTGCTCGTGAACATTTCGAACGACGCCTGGTTCGGCAAAAGTGCTGCCGCCGAGCAGCATTTACAGCTCGCGCAGATGCGCGCGATTGAGCAAGCGCGCCCGATGGTACGCGCGAACAACACGGGCGTCACCGCGGTGATCGACGCCAAAGGTCGTGTGACGCATCGCATCGACTCGTTCCAGGTTGGCACTCTTGAAGCCACCGTGCAAGGCGCAAAAGGCTACACGCCCTACATGGTGTGGGGCGATTTGCCGATCCTGATCGTGTGCCTTGCGGGACTAGGCATCGGTGCCGCGCAGCGCTTGCGTCGCAGTCGCGCAGACGCCTTGTCGTAACGCCTAGCAATGAATCGCCACGCCGGACTCGATCTGCTGCGCGCACTGGCGATCATCCTCACATTTTTTGTGCATTTCGTTTGGGTCATCGGCGGTTGGCTTTATCAACGCGATTTCGAAATGCTCGCGATTCGCGATGCGAAATCTGCACTCGAAGGCTTTCTTATTTGGCTCTACCACTCACAGCACGGCGTATTCTTGTTCTTTGTGTTGAGCGGCTATTTGATGGGGCGCAAATGGTTCGGTATGCGCGATGTGTCGACGCTCGCTTTCCTGCGCGACCGCGCTTGGCGCACGCTGCCTGGGGCGTTTCTCGCCGTACTTGCAGCGCTGCTTTTTCTCGCAAGCGTCGGAAAACTGCCGCACGATCCGATCACACGCTTCTTTGAAAACGCCTTCTTTTTGAACTGGTTTCGCAAAGACGATTCGCGCGCCTTGCTCGTAGTCACCTGGTCGCTGCACGCGGAATGGCTGTTCTATCTTTCATTGCCACTGGTCGCGTGGTGTGTAAAAAAAGTGTGGCGCGAGTCTCCGGCGCTCGGCGTTTTCTTGCTTACCATCGCGATCTGCGCTGCGCTTAAACTTCTGAGCCTTCGTGGTGCAGCGTATGCGTGGTTCTTCGCTGTGGGCGTTATCTCAGCCATCAAACAAGACGAATGGCGAACAACTGTTTCTCGCATACCGCGGGCTGCGGTGTTGCTCGCCTACGTCGCGGTGAACCTCATCTACACATGGTTCAGCCCAACAGCAGCCGCACTTCAAAAAGCGCTGTGGAACCCGTTCGACACTCATGCGATCTTCTTTGGACTCAGCGCGGGTTTACTGTTGCTTAAAACCGCTGACACCGATTTCGGCAATGCTTTTTGGGTGCAGGTCGGCGCCTATATCGGAAAAATTTCGTATTCAATTTATCTCTGGCATTTGCTCGTGATTCTCGCCATCGGTCAATGGTTTAAATGGCCGGTTTCGCTCGAATCACTGGGGCTGCCGCTTGCTGCTTTGATCTACACAACCGCAACAATCGCGCTCACTTGGTTTGTCTCGGCGATCTCATTTCGACTCATCGAGCAACCCTACTTCAACGGCAAACGTTGAACGCATTGGCAACACCGCCCCGAAACCCGCATAAAATCAAGAAAAATCAAGCATCAAGAGTGATGTTGGCGTGGCGAGCGTTTTCGTCATCCGTCCTTCGTCATTCGTCCTCACTGAAATGATCACCTTTCAAGAAGCGATTCTTCGCTTACAAGACTATTGGAATCGGCAAGGCTGCGCCGTGATTCAGCCCTACGACATGGAAGTCGGCGCTGGCACATCGCACACGGCCACCTTCCTGCGCGCCCTCGGGCCCGAGCCTTGGCGCGCGGCGTACGTGCAGCCGTCGCGCCGCCCGAAAGATGGGCGCTATGGCGAGAATCCGAACCGCTTGCAGCACTACTATCAATATCAAGTCGTGCTCAAACCGTCGCCGCCCAACATTCTCGATCTGTATTTGGGTTCGCTCACGGCGCTAGGCTTCGATCTAAAACAAAACGACGTGCGCTTCGTTGAAGATGATTGGGAAAACCCAACACTTGGTGCCTGGGGCTTGGGCTGGGAAGTGTGGATGAACGGGATGGAAGTCACACAGTTCACGTACTTCCAGCAGGTCGGTGGCTTGCAATGCAAACCGATTACCGGCGAAATCACGTTCGGTCTCGAACGGCTCGTGATGTATCTGCAAGGCGTGGACAACGTCTACGATCTGGTGTGGACGCAATGGCAAGAAGGGAACGAAACTCGCACGCTTTACTACCGCGACGTGTTTCATCAAAACGAAGTCGAGCAATCGACGTATAACTTCGAGCACAGCGATGCCGATGCGCTGTTCCGCCATTTCGCGGACTACGAAAAACAAGCGAAGTATTTGATGGAGGCGCAGCTCGCGCTCCCCGCTTACGAACAAGTGCTCAAAGCGGCGCACACCTTTAATCTGCTCGATGCTCGCGGCGCGATTTCCGTTACTGAGCGAGCGGGCTACATCGGTCGTATTCGCAACATCTCGCGCAGCGTTGCACAGAGTTATTTCGACTCGCGCGGACGACTTGGTTTTCCGATGCTCAAAGGCGCGGCTCGTGACGCCTTGCTTGGAAAACCTCCAGGCGACGCGGCGGAGGCAGCATGAGTACGAAGCCTCTATTGATCGAACTCTTCACCGAAGAGTTGCCGCCGAAGGCGCTCAAGAAACTTGGCGAAGCGTTCGCACAAGGCGTGGAAGCGAGTTTGAAGAACGACGGTTTGCTCGCCCCCGAATCGAAGACCGAATCGTTTGCGACGCCGCGGCGATTGGCGGTTCGTTTGAGCGCGGTGCTCGCCGAAGCGCCTGCAAAAGCGATCAAAGAAAAATTGATGCCGCTGGCGGTTGCGAAAGATGCGACTGGCGCGGCGTCGCCTGCGCTCAAGAAAAAGCTCGCAGCATCGGGCAGCGAAGCGCTCGCAGAAAACTTTCCGAACGGCTCTGTCGATGGCAAGAAACTCGTCGTCGAGAGCGACGGTAAAGCCGATTACGTTTTTTTGATCGGGCAAGCCGCCGGTGTCAAACTCGGCGTCGGCGCGCAAAACGCAATCGATCACACGCTCGCAAAGTTGCCTATTCCGAAAGTGATGAACTATCAACTTGCCGATGGCGTGACCGAGGCGAACTTCGTTCGCCCCGCGCACGGGCTCGTTGCGATGCATGGCAGCGATGTGATTGCTGCGACGACGCTCGGGCTCACCTCGAGCAGTATCACGCACGGTCATCGTTTTCAAGGTGCGAACAACATCGAGATTGATGAAGCTTCGCGATACGAAGAATTGTTGCGTCAATACGGCAAGGTTGAACCGGTGTTCGAGAAACGTCGCGAGATGATTCTCGCGCAGCTCGAAACAAAAGCGAAATCACTGAGCGCAAGCTTGGGTGCGCCGGAAACCTATGCCGATTTGCTCGACGAAGTGAATTCGCTTGTGGAATGGCCGACGGTGTATGTCTGCCAGTTCGAGCCGGAATTTCTCGCCGTGCCGCAGGAATGCCTGATTCTCACGATGAAGACGAATCAGAAGTATTTCCCGTTGTTTGACAGCGCCGGTAAATTGAAAAATCAATTCCTGATCGTCTCCAACATGGAATTGGACGATCCTTCGCGCGTGATCACGGGCAACGAGCGCGTCGTGCGTCCGCGACTCGCCGATGCGCGATTCTTTTTCGAGACCGATAAGAAGACGAAACTCGAAGCGCGCGTGCCGGAGCTCGCGAAGGTCGTGTATCACAACAAGCTTGGCACGACGGGTGAGCGCATTGAGCGTCTTTCGAAACTCGCAGGCGATATTGCTGCGTTGATTGGTGCCGATGTCGTGAAATCACAGCGCGCGGCGACGCTCGCAAAGGCTGACCTCGTAACCTTGATGGTCGGTGAATTCCCGGAACTGCAAGGCACGATGGGTCGTTACTACGCGTTGAACGATGGTGAGGCTGCGGATGTCGCGGCAGCGTGCGCTGAACACTATCAGCCGCGATTTGCAGGAGACGCGTTGCCGTCGCCAGGCGTGCCGACCGCCGTTGCGCTTGCGGACAAACTGGAAACGCTCGCGGGCTTGTTTGGTATTGGACAAGTGCCAACGGGCGACAAAGATCCGTTTGCGTTGCGTCGTCATGCGCTCGGCGTGATCCGGATTTTGATCGAACAAAAATTGAGCGTGAGCCTGAACGCCTTGTTGAATGCAGCTTTCGGCGCTATGGGTGCGAAGGCGAGCGATGCGAACGCGAAATCCGCGCTTGCCGAATTCGTGTTCGATCGCTTGCGCGGTTACTTGAAAGATACAGGCGCGTCGACCAATGAAATCGAATCGATCGTGTCGCAACGCCCCGATCAATTCGCGATTGTTCCTGCACAACTCGCTGCGGTTCGCGCATTTGCCGCGTTGCCCGAAGCCGATAGTTTGAACGCAGCAAACAAACGCGTTGCAAACATTCTGAAAAAAGCAGAAGAAGCGAAGGAAACGATCGCCGCGAGTGGTGCAGCGCAAGAGTCCGCCGAGGCGGCGCTTCGTAATGCGCTCAACGCCGTCGCACCAAAAGCCGATGCGCTCTTCAAGAGCGGTGACTTCACCGGTTACCTGAAATCCTTCGCGGCGCTTAAAGCACCGGTCGATGAATTCTTCGACAAAGTGATGGTGATGGCGGAGGACAAAGCGGTGCGTGCGAATCGTCTCGCGCTCTTGCGCGATCTGCGTGACGCGATGAACAAAGTCGCTGATTTGTCGAAACTCGCAACATGAGAAAACACGTCCTAGCTTCGCCATTCATCGTCGAATTTTGTTGGGCGATGAGTGAAATTTTTGTGTTTTTCGAAAAGATTGATTTTATTCGTTATCGCCCTAGTAAATTGGGCAAAAATGAACGAAGCTCGGACAGCTTTTTTTTAGTCTCGGGTAGGTGTTTTGTTGAGTCCGCACGCGCAACGCGCGCACGCATGCGCAGCGCCCACGAGGTTCGCGTCGCATGAAACTCGTGATCCTCGATCGCGATGGCGTGATCAACGTCGATAGCGATCGCTTCATCAAATCGCCCGAGGAGTGGAAACCGATCCCCGGTTCGCTTGAGGCGATTGCACGATTGAATGGCGCGGGGTTTCATGTTGCCGTCGCGACCAATCAATCGGGCATCGAGCGTGGCTTGCTCGACATGAATACGCTAAACGCGATTCACGCGAAGATGTTGAAAGCGGTGCAAGACGTCGGCGGTCACATCGATGTGATTTATTACTGCCCACATTCGGGCGATGCGGGCTGTCGTTGTCGCAAACCGGAACCCGGCATGTTGATCGACATCGGTCAACGTTTGAATGTCGATTTGAAAGACGTGATTTGTATTGGCGATTCGCCACGCGACCTGGACGCGGCCGTTGCGGTCGGCGGCACTCCCTATCTTGTGCTGACTGGAAAGGGCGCAAAAACCAAAGCCGCAGGTACACTCCCGCCCGGCACGCTGGTGTTCGACGACTTATCTGCGGCGGTGGACGCGGTGCTCGCCACACAACACTAAGCGCACTTGCGGCACAACACTAAGGTAGCGATGCAGGCGATACGAAACACGATTTTTCTTCTGCTGCAAATCATCGTCACGCCGCTTTACGCGATTGGTGGCTGTGCAACGTTCTGGCTCCCGGCGCGCGCGCGAAATCTCTATTACGCGAAGTACACCCACTTTTTTGTGTGGCTCGCGAAAGTGCTCTGCGGCATTCGCTATGAAGTGCGCGGTTGGGAAAATGTGCCGAAACATCCCTGCGTCGTGCTCTCCAAACATTCGTCGACCTGGGAAACGCTCGCGCTCGAAACGTGGTTCGCACCGGGCAGCTTTGTCGCAAAGAAAGAATTGCTGTGGTTACCGTTTTTCGGTTGGGGATTCGCATTGTCCTCACCCATCACGATCGATCGCAAAGCCGGTGGCAGAGCGATGGAAAAAATGATCGAGCAAGGCAAAGAACGTTTGCTCAAGCGCCGCTTCAACATCGTCGTCTTCCCTGAAGGCACGCGCATCAAAGCCGGTCTTCGCGGGAAATACAAAACCGGCGGTACGCGGCTTGCGATCGGCTGCGACGCTACGATTATTCCGGTAGCGCACAATGCGGGGTATTGCTGGCCGCGTCATCCTTGGGTAAAACATGCGGGGCTGGTGACAATGTCAATATTGCCGCCGATCAACGCAAAAGGAAGAGACATGGCCGAACTCAACGACGAGATCGAACGTGTAATCGAAGACGAAGTGACCCGCCTGGGCAACGGGCGAGGGAAATAGCGTTGAGCTTCTGGCGCGAGATCTTCGGTCAGGGCGACGCAACGCCCCAACGTTCGACGAAGGTGCGTAGCAAAAAGTTGGATGTCGAGAAACCGACCACGCGAACGAGCTCGGTCGGCATCGGCTATCGCCTGGAGCGCGTCAAGCGCTCGTCGATTGGGCTCGTGATTACGACCAGCGGTCTTTTGATTCGTGCGCCGAAGTGGACGCCGATCTACGAGATCGATGCCGCGATTGCCGAGCGTAGCGAATGGATCGAAACGGCAATCGAAAAACAACGCTCGCGTTTGGCGCAATTGGCCGAACTGCGCGACGGCGGGCACATTCTGTTTCGCGGCGTGCGGCTCAAAATCGATGTGCACAGCGGCCTCTTCGAAAGCCTCGATCTCACCGAAAAACAGTGCGTGTTCACCAGCGCCGACGGCAAGATTAATCGCGCGCGCCTCGACGATGAAATCAAGCGAATCGCGAAAGAAGAATTACCGGTGATCGCGCGCGAAATGGCGGATGCCGCAGGATTGCCGCTCAAAAAAGTTGCGCTGTCGAGCGCGCGCACGCTCTGGGGCAGCTGCACGATCGATGGCAATGTGCGATTGAACTATCGCCTTGTGCAACTGCCGCCCGCGCTCATGCGCCACATCGTCGCTCATGAGCTCGCGCATCTGGTGGAGTTCAATCATTCCAAGCGGTTCTGGGCCATTGTCGAATCGCTCGATCCGCACATGAAAAAGCACCGTCGCGCCGTCAAAAACTACGCCGTGTTGCTAGAACTTTAGTGCGACACCCGTCTGTTCGCGCACAACGCGAGCGAGGGCATCGGTGAGCGCTTCGCCGCTTCGCGTGTCGACCCAAACCCCGTTTTTGAACTTGAAATGAAAGCCGCCGCTTTTCGCTGCAATCCAGATTTCGCGGTTCGGTTCGTGGCGGTTGACGATGATTTTCGAATCGTCGGCGCAGGTGATTTCGAGCACGTTTTGATTGAGCTCGACATCGCAATCGGCGCTTGAGGCATCGAGCGTGTCGACGATACGATCGAAAATCAGATCGACCGCATCGCTAAATTCGGTGGCGTCTTGCATCGACAATCCTGGAAAATACGGTAATGAAGACAATTTTCACACGCTTAGTCCTCTTCACCTCTTTGCTTGTTTGCGCGCTGGCGCTGAGTGCCTGCGGCAACAAAGGGCCGCTGGTGCCACCTAAAGCCATTGCAACACTCACCTTGCCAACGGGGGGTTGAGCCGTGCTGCCGCAACAACTCTCCCGTCGCGACGGCGAACTTTTTTACGAAGACGTTTGTTTGAACGATGTCGCGCGGCGCTTCGGCACGCCGGCCTACGTTTACTCGCGTGCGGCAATTGTGGCCAATTTTCAGAGCTACAAAGAGGCGTTTGCTTCGCTCGATCCGTTGATTTGCTACGCGGTGAAAGCCAACTCGAACTTAAGCGTTTTGTCGCTGCTTGCCGAGCAAGGTGCGGGGTTCGATATTGTTTCGATGGGCGAGTTGCAGCGCGTGATTGCAGCGGGCGGCGACCCGAGCAAGGTTATTTTTTCCGGGGTTGCGAAGCGTGCCGACGAGATCGAATTCGCACTTCGACAGGGCATTTATTGCTTCAATATCGAATCTGAATCGGAGCTTCACCGCGTCAACGCTGTAGCGAGCGAACTAGGTCTGCGAGCACGCATCACGTTTCGAATCAATCCTGACGTCGATCCCAAAACGCATCCGTATATCTCGACTGGACTTAAGTCGAACAAGTTCGGTGTTGCGCATGTGGAGGCTCTAAGGTTGTATCGATTGGCTGCGTCGATGCCTGGTATCGAAGTGCACGGCATCGAATGTCATATCGGTTCGCAGATCACCGAGCTGTCGCCATTTGTAGACGCACTGCGGCGTCTGCTCGCGCTCGTTGACGCGCTCAAGGATCGCAGCATCGAGATCGAGCATCTCGATGTTGGCGGTGGTCGCGGTATCGTCTACATGGACGAAAAACTCGTACCGATGAATGTGTTTGCTGCCGCAGTTGCGCACGAGCTCGCAGGGCGAAAATTGAAATTGCTGCTTGAGCCCGGCCGCTCGATTGTTGGCGATGCCGGTGTCATGTTGACGCGAGTCGAATTCTTGAAACCGGGCGAAACGAAGAACTTCGCAATTGTCGATGCGGGCATGAACGATCTCATTCGTCCGACACTCTACGATGCATTTCATCCGGTGACTTCTCTCTACGAGAGAACGACATCGGCCGTGACCTACGACATCGTCGGGCCAGTGTGCGAGAGCGGCGATTGGCTCGCAAAAGAGCGCGATCTTTCTCTGCAAGAGGGCGACGCGATTGCGATTCTCTGCACCGGTGCGTACGGCATGGTGATGGCATCGAACTACAACACGCGGGGTCGCCCCGCCGAAGTGTTGATCGATGGCGATGCAATGCATCTCGTGCGCGAACGCGAGCGATTCGAAGACATGATTGCGCACGAGAGAATCGTGAAGTGAGCGCGTAAAAAATTGCGTCGCAAACGAAAAATGTGTGCGTAGATTCTGTGCAATAAAAACAACATTGTGTTTTGCGCAGATTCGTAACGCGCGCGAATAACCTTGTTTTGAAAAAAAATCAAGTTAGAATTCGCTCCATCAGATGCGTGTGTTGTAAACAAGTTTCGTGTGCCTTGAAGCAGTTTGCAATGACCTCTGACACTGTGAGCGAGTTGCTGTTTCTCCTCTCGGGTTTTCTCTTTCGCGAGTGAAAGCTTCGAGCAGAAGTCAAAGACGTCGACATTGCGCCCACAGTGATTTATCAACTGTGAGAGTCAACTTTTAGGAGACCACAATGAGCGACATGATGACAATGGCGGCCCCTGCGGCTGCTGCAGCACCGGCGAAGAAAAAAGCCCCTGCAAAGAAAAAGCCTGCTGCAAAAAAAGCAGCGGCTAAGAAGCCAGCGAAAAAAGCAGCAGCGAAGAAAAAGCCTGCGGCCAAGAAAAAAGTAGTGGCAAAGAAAAAGCCAGCTAAAAAAGCAGCAGCTAAAAAGCCAGCCAAGAAAAAAGTAGCGGCTAAGAAGCCAGCGAAAAAAGCAGCCAAGAAGCCTGCGAAGAAAGCGGCTAAGAAGCCAGCCAAAAAGGCAGCGAAGAAGCCAGCTAAAAAAGCAGCAGCAAAGAAAAAGCCTGCCAAGAAGGCAGCTAAGAAGAAGTAAAGCAACGCGAGGTGTCAACCTCGCTAGCAACTTCGAAAGCGGCGCGGTAACGCGCCGTTTTTATTTGGCGAGACCGTTGGTGCAAGCAGTGATCGTCGGCGGCGTATCGCCTAGGTTTCGAGCCTAGCAGTACCTTTCTCACTTAGTACGCACGAATTGGAGTTCGCATTGGCAAAGAAGAAACCACGCTCAGATACATCAAGTGGGTTTGCGATCCCGCCGAGCATTCCGCGTAATCGGATTGCGGTCAATCCGCTATTGAAGAAATCGGGCGCGCACGCCGACCGTCGCGCGAAAGCGAAAATCCAACAAGCCAGCGCGGATATCGCGTCGACCGCTTTGAGTCGACGCAAGCTCGACGAGTAAAAGTCTGCGAGCCTCGATTTAGCGGCGCTTTTTGCCGCCGCGGCTTGTCGCTTTCACTACGCGCTTGCCACCGCTCTTCGCTTTCACCACTTTGCCGCTACTCTTGGCAGCTTTCGCACCCTTCTTGCTGTAGCTCGCACGCACGCTCTTCGCCTGAGCACGCGTTGGCGCAGGACCGCTCACGTAGAGCAGTTGTCCAGCACGCGCATTTTGCTTGCTCATGCGATTCCATTTCGCAAGCGTTGCCGGTGCCACACCGTAGCGTTTGGCGATGCCCGCGAAGGTCTCGCCCTTTTTCACTCGATGCGATTGCGGTGCGGTGTATTCGGGAAACTTGGTGAAAACTGCGTTTTGAATGCTGCCGAGCGCTTCGTCAGAGGGGCCGTCGGAGGGCACGAGCAGGTTGTAGCCTGCAGGCAAACTCGACGCGACGGCACGAATGCCGTTGACCGATTTGAGCGCGGCGACCGTGGTTCCGAATCGTTGTGCGAGTGCTTCAATCCGATCGCCCGGACGCGTCTTATACGCCTTCCATGAGACCTTCGGGTTTTCGTACGCTTCGAGCCGCGAAATGAAAAGATCAGCCTTGGTCGCAGGAAGAAGAATCTGGAACTCACCACGACCAGCGATCACGGGTCGGTTGTGCGCAGGGTTCAAGGCGACGAACTCGGTCTCGCTCATGTCGGCGAACTGTGCCGCTTTCTTCAAATCGATCGCATGCGCGAGCGTCACTGTTTTGAAGTAAGGCTCATTGGGTACGCTTGCGATCGTGAGCCCGAAACGCGCCGGATCGCGAATGATGTTTTTAACCGCTTGCAGTTTAGGCAAGTAGTTGCGCGTCTCCGCAGGCATGTTGAGCGTGAGATACGTGCCATCACGCCCTGCCGCCTTCGACCGCGCGACCGCGCGACCGACCGAGCCTTCACCCCAGTTGTAGGAGGCAAGTGCGAGTTGCCAATCGCCAAACATGCCGTGGAGCTTGGTCAGATAGTCGAGCGCACCATTGGTTGCGGCAACGATGTCTCGCCGCGAATCGGCCCACCAATCCTGCTTCATGCCGAATTGCGTGCCGGTTGAAGGAATGAATTGCCAGATGCCAGAGGCCTTCGCCGTTGAATGTGCAATCGGGTTGAACGCGCTTTCGATCATCGGCAAGAGCGCAATCTCAAGCGGTAAGCCGCGTCGTTCGAGCTCGGTCACGATGTAGAACATGTATTTGCCTGAGCGATCGACGATCCGCGCCATATAGTCCGGGCGATCGGCGTAGAACTTCTCCCATTTGCCAACGAGTTCGTCATCGAGATCGGGCATCGCATAGCCCGCGCGAATGCGGTCCCACAAGTCCGATGGCGGGGTCTCCACCACTGCTACGGGAGGTGAGCTAACGACGGCAGGCGCAACGACGCTCGATGGTGTGGCTGCGAGTGCAGCAGCAGGCGACGATGCGGTCGTATCCGACGCAGTTACGGGGGTGACCGCCGATGCTACCGGTGCCGATTCGCGCACGGGCGGTAGCGCACTTGCAGCGTCTGCTGTTGGTGCCGGCACGCTCACCACCGCACTGGTCGAAACGGGTACAGGCGCTGTCGTAAGTGTTGACGCCACTGGCGACACCGTTGCGGCAGACGGCACCGCAACGACAGCAGGCGTGGTGGTCGCTACAGGTGTCGCGTTTGGCGTCACAGCGGTTTTCGCTTCACCCGTTACTTCGAGCGCTTTCGCTGCAGCAGGTGGTGTCGTTGGGCTCGTCGCAAGCGTCGCCGGTGCAACTTTCGAATCGGCAGATTCGACTTTTTCTTTGGCAGGCTCCGATGGTTTGTTTGGTGCGTCAGCAGCCGTCGCAACGGGGGCGGGCGTGATCGGTGAGGTAGGCGCTACGTTTGTCGCGCTGTCTGCGGTCGACGCCTGCACAGCAAACGTCCATCCAAACGTCGCCAACACCGCCAGCGAAAGTGCGGTGCGACGAAACAGGGATATGCGATCGGTCGATGATTGTTGAAAGGCCGTTACGCGATACGTCTGCGTGTCGGTCGCGAATCGTGGTTTTCTAGAGTGAAAATGCACGCGCTCTCCGGGTCAAAAATTTCGCGCGATGGTACTCATTTCGCTTATGCGCGTCAAACGCGTCGACCCTTTTTTACGTGGAGCCAACGCACTACACGCGCCGGGCGTACCGAATGCGCAGATAAATGGGGTAAATGAAAGGCGTCATCTGAAATCGTCTTTCCAAGCGCGAATCGCAGCAAACACCTCGATCTCACTATGGAGCCTCATTCCGCGAAAACGTTCCGCACTTGCAATCACTTCGTCGCATGACGTACGAAGAAACGGATTGGTTGCACGTTCAAGCTCGATGCTAGAGGGTAGCGTGGGCATGTTGTGCTCGCGCCTTTCCTGCTCAGTGAAGACGCGCACCTGTAATGCTTTGTTGTGTGGCTCCACTGCGAGCGCGAAGCGCAAATTCGACATCGTGTACTCGTGCGTGCAGTACACCCGGGTCGCGGCGGGCAGCGCGGCGAGCTTCGCGAGTGACGCATGCATTTGTGCCGGCGTGCCTTCAAACAAGCGCCCGCATCCAGCCGCGAAGAGCGTATCGCCGCAGAGCACGAACCCGTCTCCTAGATAAGCAACGTGCCCGCGCGTGTGACCCGGCACTTCCATCACGCGTAGCGAGCCAATAGCGTATGCGCCTAGATCGACGCGATCATCCTCGGCAAGTGGATGCGTCACGCCGATGATTGTCTCCGTACGTGGCCCGTACACGGGGATGTTGCGATTGCGCGTGAGCGCTGCGACGCCGCCGGTATGATCGGCATGATGGTGCGTGATAAGAATCGCGCGTAGCGTCAGCTTGTGCGCAGCGAGAAAAGCTTCGACGGGCACAGCATCGCCAGGATCCACCACGACGGCGGCACCCTCGAATTCATCGTCGTTGCAGAGCGTCCAGATATAGTTATCGTGAAACGCCGGAATGGGAGTAATCGTCAACATGTCCTCGCCTCGCGAGAGTCACAGCACAGCGCCGAACGGGTCGAATGGCTTGAATGGATCGAGCGGTGATAGTACGTCATCGACCTTCGATGATTGGCTTGCGACGCCGCTGGGCGTATATGTGGCTGCGCGCGAACAGGCGATTTTCGATCGTGTGTTGCCCGATTTATTTGGCTATTACGCGCTGCAAATGGGTGCGGCGTCGCTACCACTCTTGCAGGCTAGTCGTATTGGCCATCGTTTCACGATGGGCTGGAACACAGTGGCCGAATTTCTCGCCGAGCCCGATCAATTGCCGTTTCAAGAGAATCAATTCGACGTGATCGTGATGCCGCATGTGCTCGAATTTCAAGGCTTGCCACACGAAGTGCTGCGCGATGTATTTCGTATTCTGCGGCCTGAAGGGCGGCTCTTGCTTACCGGCTTCAATCCGTTTTCACTCTACGGCACCAAGCGCTTTTTTGGTCGCGATCGTAGCGGCGCGTGGGGCGGCGAATTCATCTCGCTCTCTCGCGTGAAAGATTGGCTCACCCTATTGGGGTTCGATTTGATCGAAGGGCAACTCGATTGCTACAACATGCCGACGACCAGCGAGCGATCGCTGCAGCGGCTCGAATGGCTCGCGCGCGCAGGTGACCGCTGGTGGCCGTTTGCTGGCGGCATTTACTACTTGCATGCGGTGAAACGCGTTGCGGGCGTACGCCTGATCAAACCTGCGTGGGCGCGTGGCAAGCGCAAACGCGTCGCCGTTGTGGCGCCATCGCGCGGCGGTGCACCAGCGCCCTCGCACCATAGCGCACCCACACCCGTGAGCCAGCGCTGTGAGTGACGTCATTATCTACACCGATGGTGCTTGCAAGGGCAACCCCGGCCCCGGAGGCTGGGGCGTACTGTTGATTGCGGGCGAGCATCGACGTGAGCTCTTCGGCGGCGACGCCGAAACCACCAACAATCGAATGGAGCTCACCGCAGCGATCGAAGCACTCAAAGCATTGAAGCGACCCTGCGAAGTGACGCTGTTCACCGATTCGAATTACGTGAAGCAAGGCATTGAAACCTGGATTCACGGATGGAAACGAAATGGCTGGCGAACATCGGACAAAAAGGCCGTGAAAAACGCCGAGCTTTGGCAAGCGCTTGATCGCGAAAGTGCGCGGCATCAGGTGACGTGGCGATGGGTGAAAGGCCACGCCAACGATCCGGGTAACGAACGCGCCGATCAACTTGCCAACGACGGGGTGAATTCGATTCTCGGTGGTCTGAAATCGTGATGAGTGAGGTCATTAGGCTCATCAAATAAATTGATGGAAACCCTATTATCGTGGGAGATAGGATTTAAAATTCACTGATTCGGTTATTTATATTTTTGACCGTATCGCCCAAATAAATCGGTCGATTACGGTATAAGCCCGCTCATTGCTCTATAACTCACCCATCGCCGCCATCGAATGAACGGTTGTCGTCGGCGCGCCGTTTGCAAGGAGTGAACGTGCGCCCACTACGCAATGATCGATGACCGATACGTCAATCAACGCAAGCGCATTTTTGAGCGCTTGCGTGAGTACATGATCCGAAGGGCTCGGAGCAATACTGCCTGACGGATGATTGTGCGCAAGGATGACGCTTGCTGCATGTTTCTCGATCGCTGCGCGCACGACCTCGCGCGGATACACGCTCGTCTGCGTGAGGGTGCCGCGAAAAAGCGTTTGCATCTCGATCAATCGATACTTTGCGTCGAGCCAGAGCGCGACAAACACTTCGACGCGCTCATGCCCAATCGACAAGCGCAAGAAATCGTTCACGACGTCCGGTGAATTCAACAGCGGCATCTCGCGCATGCGCGAGGCGAGTGCGCGACGCGCGATCTCCACGCTTGCCTGCAATTGCACATATTTCGCCTCGCCCATACCGTGCACCGCACAGAATTGTTCAAGCGGCGCGTTCACCACGTCCGCGATCGAACCAAACCGATCAAGCAATTCGCGCGCGAGCTCCACCGCGCTTTTGCCAACGACACCCACACGCAAAAAGATCGCGAGCAACTCGGCATCCGTCAAGGCGCTAGCGCCGCGTTCGATCAGTTTCTCGCGCGGGCGATCGTCGGCAGGCCAGTGTTTGATGCTCATCGTTTCCCTCAAACTCGTGTAGTAATGTGATTTTATACAGTATACGCGTCCTGCCTTTGCGTGACAATGGCGCGTCTCATTGCGAAAAAAAGGAATCGATCGTGACGTCAATGCCACTGGCCGCCATTCGCTTTTTCGTGCGGAATCTCGACGAAGCAATTACTTTCTATAAAACCAATTTCGATTGGCCGATGACAGCAGGCAGTGCGAGCGAGGGCTACTGCGTTTTCGACGTTGGCGACATCAATCTCGTGATCGAACCCGTTGCGATGGATGCGGACGAAGAAGATCAGACGTACGTCGGTCGTTTCACCGGCGTTTCATTCCGCGTCGATGACATCGCGAGCGCCTACGCACGCATGCGCGCGAACGGCGTTGTATTCACGGGTGCGCCGGAAAAACAATTCTGGGGCGGAACGCTTGCTACCTTGCTCGATCCGGCGGGTAATGGCGTGCAGATTGTTCAGTACGCGAAGTAGGTGGCGGAGACTGCGCTAAAGCGAGAGCTATCTGGCGACGTATTTGCCCAACTCACTCTTCGCAATCGCATTGCGATGCACTTCATCCGGCCCATCCGCAAAGCGCAGTGTGCGCGCAGCGGTGTACGCGTAGGCGAGCGGAAAATCGTCGCTCATGCCGCCGCCGCCGTGCGCTTGCATGGCCCAGTCAATCACTTTGCAGGCGACGTTCGGCGCGACGACTTTGATCATCGCGATTTGTTGTTTCGCGACTTTGTTGCCCGCAACGTCCATCATCCACGCGGCTTGCAACGTCAACAAACGCGCCTGATCGATCATGCAACGCGCTTCCGCGATACGTTCGTGCCACACGCCTTGCGACGACACCGGTTTGCCAAATGCCACGCGCTGCGTGAGCCGTTTGCACATCAATTCCAGCGCACGCTCCGAGAGCCCGATCAAGCGCATGCAATGATGAATGCGCCCCGGCCCCAAACGACCTTGCGCGATTTCGAAGCCGCGACCTTCGCCTAACAACATGTTCTCAGCGGGCACGCGAACGTTTTCGAACACCATCTCGCAATGACCATGCGGCGCGTCGTCGTAACCGAACACCGTGAGCGGACGCAACACTTTCACACCCGGTGCGTTCGCTGGCACGAGAATCATCGACTGCTGCAAATGCGTCTGCGCCGTCGGATCGGACTTGCCCATGACGATGTAGACGGCGCAGCGCGGATCGCCCGCGCCGGAAATCCACCACTTGCGACCGTTGATGACGTAGTCGTTGCCGTCGCGTTCGATACGCGTTTCGATATTCGTCGCGTCGCTCGATGCCACCGCGGGCTCGGTCATCGCAAAGGCAGAGCGAATTTCGCCATTCAACAAACGCGGCAACCATTCGGCCTTTTTCTCTTCACTCGCGTACTGGATGATCGTTTCCATGTTGCCGGTGTCGGGCGCAGAGCAATTGAATACTTCTGGCGCCCAAGGCACACGCCCGGTGATTTCAGCGAGCGGCGCGTATTCCATGTTGTTCAACCCCGCGCCGTATTTTTCATGCGGGCAGAACAAATTCCACAAGCCTTGCTTGCGCGCGATCGGTTTTAAGTCTTCGATGAGCTTAAGTGGCGTCCAGCGTTTGCCGAGTTTCGTATTCGCCTCGATTTCTTCAGCGAATTTGTGTTCGTTTGGATAAATGTGTTCGTCGAAAAACTTCAAGAGCTGCGCTTGATAGTGTTTGACTTTGTCGCTGTGTTGGAAGTCCATCTTTGTCACTTTCGGTATTTGTAGGAGCGGCTTGCCGCGACCTTATTGTGGGAGCGAGCTTGCTCGCGAACAGCCGTCACGTAACGAGAGATTCGCGCGCAAGCGCGCTCCCACATTGAGACTCATCGAATTGATTGCGCCACTTTCCACCCCTGCTCTGCAATCGGTCGCGTCGCTTTACCCATCGCAACTGCCTGCGCGCTCGCGGCGGTGCCATCGACGACGCGCTTCATGATGCCTTGAAGAATGCCTGTCATGCGAAACATGTTGTACGCCATGTAGAACTCGAAATGCGGAATGCCATCTTGCCGTCCCGTGCGTTCGCAGTATTTCGCAATGTAGTCCTTCACTTTCGGAATGCCGGTGCCGTCAAGCGCAACGCCCGCAAGCCCGCGGCCTGCGCCGGGTGGCAAATACCACGTCATACAGTGATAAGCAAAATCCGCGAGCGGATGCCCAAGTGTGGAGAGCTCCCAATCGAGCACCGCGAGAATGCGCGACTCGGTCGGATGAAAGATCACGTTATCGAGTCGATAGTCGCCGTGCACGATGCTCGTCTCTTCCCCCGCCGGAATGTGCGCGGGAAGCCACTCGATCAGCGCATCCATCGCCGGAATCGATTCGGTCTCAGACGCTTTGTATTGCTTCGTCCAGCGCGCGATCTGGCGCGCGAGGTAGCCATCGTGTTTACCGTAATCGCTCAAACCGACCGCAGTGAAATCGACTTTATGAAGTGCTGCAATCACGCGATTCAATTCGTCGAAAATAGCCGCACGTTCGCTCGCTTGCATACTGGGTAACTGAGGCTCCCAGAGCACACGGCCATCGACGAAATCCATCACGTAAAACGCGCGACCGATCACCGATTCGTCTTCGCAAAGCGTGCGCATTTTTGCAACCGGCACGTCGCTTCCGTGCAACGCTTTCATCACGAGAAACTCGCGATCGATGGCGTGCGCCGAGGGCAACAGTTTCGCGACTGGCCCCGGTTTCGCGCGCATCACGTAAGTTTTGTTCGGCGTGATGAGTTTGAACGTCGGGTTCGACTGTCCGCCTTTGAATTGCTCGACCGCGATATCGCCCGAAAAGCCATCAATCTTGTCGCGCAAATATGCCTGCAACGCGCCAACGT
>JBOFBL010000203.1:0-6074 GCA_051645545.1 Casimicrobium sp.
TTTTGCATGGAGCTTGAGATCGGGATCGAAAGGCGCTTTCGTGGCACGGTCGCGCACCAGTTCGACACCGAAGAAAAGTCCGCGACCGCGAATGTCACCGACATTTGCATGCGCGCCCAAACGCTCGCGCAAGGCTTCGTGCAGAAGCGCGCCGCTTGTCTTAACGTTTTCAAGCAATCCGTCGCGCGCGATTACGGTTTGCACGGCAAGCGCTGCCGCGCACGCGGTCGGATGGCCGATGTAGGTGTGACCGTGCTGGAAGAGTCCGCTGCCTTTGCGCAGCGGGTCGATTACGCGGTCTGTCGCAAGCGTTGCGCCGATCGGTTGATAGCCGCCACCGAGCCCCTTGGCGATGACCAGGAGATCGGGCGAAACGCCTTCTTGTTCTACCGCATGCAACGTGCCGCAACGACCCATGCCGCACATCACCTCGTCGGCAATCCAGAGAATGCCGTAGCGATCACACAGCTCACGAACGCCGCGAAAGTAGCCCGCAGTGGGCGGTATCGCACCCGCAGTGGCTCCGACGACGGTTTCCGCGCAGAATCCTATGATCGATTCGGGATTATTATCGATAATGACTTGCTCAATTTCCTTGAGCAAGCGCCGGGTATATTGGGCTTCCGATTCATCGGTTCGACGGTCTCGATATTCGTAGCAAGGGCTTACGCGCAGTACATCGATTAACAGCGGTGCGAACTGTTTGCGACGCCATTCGTTGCCGCCAACCGCGAGCGCACCGAGCGTATTACCGTGATAACTTTGTTTGCGTGCGATGAATTTGGTGCGTTGCGGTTGCCCGGATTCAACGAAGTGCTGGCGCGCGAGTTTGAGCGCTGTTTCCATCGCCTCCGATCCACCGGAAACGAAATAAACGTTGCGCAATCCACCGGGCGCGTTGGCGGCGAGTCGATCTGCGAGCGCTTCGGCCACCTCGCTCGTGAAGAAGCCTGTGTGTGCGTACGCGAGCTTGTCGATCTGCGCATGCATCGCGGCGATCACATCGGGATGACCATGGCCGAGGCAAGACACCGCCGCACCGCCGCTCGCGTCGATGTATGCCTTGCCTTTTTCGTCAAACAGACAGATGCCTTTGCCAGCTGCCGCAATCGGTGGTGTTGCACGCAAACTGCGGTGAATGATGTTGCTTGCCATCGTGACGATTCCTTAGCTGTGTTGCCTATGCAGACGCTTACCTTGTACGAACCACACGAACGCAAGTAGCAGGATGCCTGGAATGTAGAACCACATCGGCGACGCGCGTCCACTTGGCACTTTGAGTTCGACAACGTCGAAACCGTCGTCGAAACCGGCTTTCTTTGCGGCGCTGCCGAATTTTGAAGCGCTGATCTGCACGCTATCGCCGAGCGCCATGAGTTGCAATCCGGCCGCGGTCAAGCGCTTGCGACCATCGCTATTGCCAGCACCGAGATTGAGCGCAACGGTTTTCGTTAAATCCTTACCTTCAAGCGTGGTGCCTTTAATCACGGCGACTAAGCGCGCGTTCGCAGGTGCCTTCCCTGCGACATCGTAAATCTGCGCGGCAGGTAGCGATTGGTATTCCGGCGCGAAGAAGTCCATGAAGAAATCCGGGCGGAAGAGAAAGGCCACGGCGACAAGCACCGCTATCCATTCCCATAGCTTCATCTTTACTCGCATCCAATTCATCGTAAGCGCGGTGAACGCAAGCATCGCAAGCGTTGATGCAGCAACAACGAGCACCAACTCCGACCACGACCCGACATCGATCAATAGCAAGGCCGGGTTGAAAATCCAGATGAACGGCAGGATAACGGTGCGAAGTGCGTAGATGCTGCCCTGAATACCTGTTTTGATCGAATCTTCGCCGCTGATGGCTGCCGCCGCGAAGGTCGCAAGCCCGACCGGCGGTGTGATGTCGCCCATGATGCCGTAATAGAAAACGAAAAGATGCACCGCAATCAGCGGAATGATGAGGCCGCTTTGCGCGCCGAGCTCGACCACCACCGGTGCCATCAACGTTGCAACGAGTACATAGTTCGCCGTGGTCGGCACACCGAGGCCCAATACCAGGCACACAAACGCAATGAACAAGAGCATGACGATCACATTGCCCTGCGAGACGAATTCAACAAATTCCGTCATGCGCAGGCCAAGCCCGGTAAGCGTGATGCCGCCGACGATGATGCCTGCAGTTGCGGTGGCCACCCCAATGCCGATCATGTTGCGCGATCCGTCGACGAGCCCTGCGACTAAATCATCCCAGCCGCTTTTCAGCGTGCCTGCCGCTGTATTTTTTCGAAAGAAATTAGTGAGCGGCTTTTGCGTAAGCATCAATCCGACCAACACCACAATGGCCCAAAATGCGGACAGCGAAGGCGAGAGCTCTTCGATCATCAGGCACCAAATCAGGGTACCGATTGGCAACAGAAAGTGGAGCCCCGCTTTGACCGTTGGCCAGGTGTCGAGCGGTTTCGGATTGTCGATGTCGATATCGGGTGGAAGATCGGGCGAATCGGCGGCTTGTTTAATCGTGTAGACATATAGCGCTGCCATAACGATCGCAATCGCCCACGATGCTGCAGCGCCGAGCATCGATTTCAGGAATTCAAACAGGTAGTACAACACCGCAACGACGATGATCGAACCCGCAAGCCCGATACCCGTGCGCAACAGCGCTTCTTTCCAGGTGCGTGGCGTTCGGCGAATGATTGGCGCCATGCCGAGCTTGAGCGCTTCCAGATGCACAATGTAGAAAAGACCAATGTAGGAGAGCACGGCGGGCAGCAGCGCATGCTTCACAATTTCCGAATAAGGAATGCCGACGTATTCGACCATCAAGAACGCCGCTGCACCCATGACCGGCGGCATGATTTGTCCGTTCACTGAACTCATCGTTTCGATCGCGCCCGCACGAATGCCGCCATAGCCCGCTTTTTTCATCAGCGGAATGGTGAAGATGCCGCCGGAGACAACGTTGCTAACTGAAGAGCCCGAAATCATGCCGTTTAATGCGGAAGACACCACTGCGACTTTGGCTGGACCACCGCGCAGATGTCCGAGCGCCGCGAAGCTCACTTGCATCATGTAGTTGCCGCCGCCCGCTCGATCAAGGAGCGCGCCGAACAACACATACACAAAGATTGCGCCCGTCGATACACCAAGCGCGATTCCGAACACTCCTTCGGTGGTGAGCCAAAGATGTGACAGCAATCGATTAAGCGATGCGCCTTTGTGTTGCAACACTTCGGGCATGTAGGGTCCCAACATTGCGTAAGCGATGAACACCAGTGCGAGCGCTGCCATCGGCCAGCCCACGGCTCGTCGCGTTGCTTCAAGCAGCAACACGAGTCCAATGCATGCGACTACGATGTCCATCGTGATCGGCTGTCCGGGGCGCGATGCAAGCTGCGCATAAAAGAGCAACAAGTACGCACCGGCAAATGCGCCCGCCAGTGCGAATGCCCAGTCCGCAACGGGAACGCGTGCGCGTGGCGATGATTTGAAGGCGGGCCAGGCCACAAACGCCAGAAATAACGCGAATGCCAAATGAACAGAACGCGCTTCCGTATCGTTCAATATTCCGAAGCCAAGCGCAAAAGGTAAGGGCGACGCGTACCAAAGCTGAAACAGCGCCCAGGCAAGCGACACGGCGAAAATAATCGTCGCTGTGATCCCGTTCGGTTTGCGCCCACCTGTGTCGGAATCCGCGACGAGTTGCTGCAGCGCCTCGGGCGCTTTTTCAATGTCGGTCGCCATCGCGATCTCCCCTTATTCGTTCTTGAACTCAATGAATCGCGCCGCGCATTATTTTTTCTTCTAACGCGGCGCAGTCGGCGCGACGCTTACTTCACCCAGCCTTTTTCTTTGTAGTAGCGCAATGCGCCCTCATGCACCGGCGCAGAGAGGCCATCTTTCACCATGTTTTCAGGCTTCAAATTGCCGAGTGCGGGATGCAGGCGCTTGAACTCGTCAAAGTTCTCGAACACCGCTTTCACAACGTTATAGACCGTGTCCGCTGGGGTTTTGCTCGATGCGACAAGCGTTGCAAGCACACCGTAGGTTGTCGTTGCATCCGGATTGTTCGGATACAAGCCACCTGGAATCGTTGCGCGCGCGTAGTAGGCTTTCTCGCCAACCAATTTCTCGACGGCAGGACCGGTGAGCGATACGAGTTTCGCGCCGCATGAGGTTGTCGGGTCTTGAATGTTTGCCGAAGGATGTCCAACGCCGTAGAAGAAACCGTCGATCTTGCCGTCGCATAGCGCAGGCCCGTGCTCGTCGGCTTTAAGCTCGGAGGCGAGCGAGAAGTCGCTCATCTTCCAGCCCATCGTAGTGAGTAGTTCTTCCATCGAAGCGCGTGTACCAGAGCCGGGGTTACCAACGTTGAAGCGCTTGCCTTTGAAATCGGCAAAGCTTTTAATATTTGCCTCTTTACGCGCAACGACTGTGAACGGCTCCGGATGCACTGAGAACACCGCGCGCAAATCGCCAAACGCGCCGCTGTCTTTAAACTGCGCAACGCCTTTCGTCGCATTGAAATGCACGTCGCTTTGCGCGAATCCGAAGTCGAGCTCGCCGCCCTTGATAGTGTTGATATTAAAAACGGAACCGCCGGTCGATTCAACCGAGCAGCGGATACCGTGTTTCGCGCGATCTTTATTTACGATGCGGCAGATCGCACCGCCTGCCGCGTAGTACACGCCAGTTACGCCGCCAGTACCGACGGTGATAAATTTTTGCTGCGCAACGCTCACTGGCGCGTTAAGCGCCGTCACGGCGACAGCCATCGCGATGCCCACAAGTTTCAATGTTTTCACTTTTTCACTCCTTGTCTTAAATCGAAATCGAAAACCGCAGTTTCATCTGCAGCGATCGATGCAAAATCATCTTAGCATGTGGTTTGCGCGAGGCGATGCCTATTTCGCATGTCGCAAACTCTCGAGCGATGTGGCGAATGCAGCGATCACTCCGAAACGCTGGCGAATTGAAAATTTCGATAAGAGCTATGAAAAAAACAATTTTTTGTTTTCTTAAAAAAATGCCATGAATGCGGAAAAACTCTGGCAGCCGACTGACGAGCAGATCGCGCACGCGCGCATCACGCAGTTCACGAACGAATTGCGTGCGAAGTACGAGCAACGCTTTCCCGATTACAAGAGCGTCTGGCGTTGGTCGCTCGCGAACAAGGAAACGTTTTGGCGCGAGGTGTGGCGCTTTTGCGAATGCGTCGGCGATCTTGGTGAACGGGTTGCGATCGATGGTCACAAGATGCCCGGCGTGCAATGGTTTCCCGACGGGCAATTAAATTTCGCGGAGAACTTGTTACGACGCGCTTCGACACAGTCTGATCGTATTGCGCTGAGTTTTGCAAGCGAAACCGAGTCGCGAGCGATGACGTGGTGCGAATTGAGCGGCCGGGTAGGTGCGATGCAGCGCGCGCTCACGAACGCAGGCGTGCGTGCCGGAGACGTGGTCGCGAGCGTGTTGCCGAACACGCCGGAAGCAGTGATTGCGATGCTCGGCGCAACAAGTATCGGCGCGACGTGGTCATCGACATCGCCCGATTTCGGCGCCGCAGGCGTGCTCGATCGTTTCGCGCAGATTTCACCGAAAGTGCTGTTCGCTTGCGATGGCTATACCTACAACGGGCAATGGCATTCGACAGTGGATCGTGTGAGTGAAATCGTGGCCGGTTTGCCGGGTTTGGAGCACGTGGTTCGTTTGAGCGAAGTGGGCAACTCTGTAGGAGCGGTTTACCGCGACCAAGCGGCTGTAAAGACCTCTGCGCATTCTTCCGGCAACTCTTTCACTGCGACTGGCGAGTCGCGGCAAGCCGCTCCTACAGAGTTACCTTGGACCGAATTTCTCGGAGGCGATCTCCACGAACCGACCTTCGAACGCTTCCCCTTCAACCATCCACTCTTCATCGTTTATTCGAGCGGCACGACGGGCAAACCGAAAGCCATCATTCATGGCGCGGGCGGTACGCTACTGCAACTTGTTAAAGAACACGCGCTACACGGCGATCTTCGTGTGGGCGATCGCTTGTTTTATTTCACGACGACTGGCTGGATCATGTGGCAATGGTTGGT
>JBOFBL010000204.1:0-4774 GCA_051645545.1 Casimicrobium sp.
CTTCAACGAGCGTGCCTTTTTCATCGGCTACGCGTGAGGCGAGTTCGATTGCGATAGCGCCGCCCAGGGAGTGACCAAAGATGTAGCGCGGACGATCGGGATAGCGCGTCGCGATCCATTTCCACGCTTGCTCTGCGTCTTCATAGGCCTTGTCTTCGGTGGGCGTGTCGTCGGTGCTCTTGCCGAACCCGCGATAGTCGACCGCCACCACTGTGAACCCAAGATCGCGCATCCGATTCATGCGAAACGCACTGCCGACGACGTTCCAACGTGCGCCGTGCAGGTAAAGCAAGACGGGCGCGTTTTTGTCTTCCGCCGGGCTAATCAGTAAATGCAGTTTGGCCGACTGTCCAGTGACCTCGGAAGCAAATTCGATCCAGGCATCTTCCATGCCGTTGGCGGCTTCGGCGCTGTTGCCCCACGTTCGATCGCTCGGACTGAAAATCCATTGACCTTGCTTGACGTGGAGCGTAGCGCAGCCCGCCACTAGGCAAATTATCGAAACGACCGCTAATGAGGCGATAGAGCGTTTGGTGAAGGAACGCATTAGAACCGACGATTACTGAGCGACATTTACATCATTTTCTCTCATTCCGGGCCGCGTCGTCCTCTTATGCTTGCATTGAGTGGGATGCGCGGTGTCGCGATACCGCTTTGCTTCTGAGCGCCACGTGCTTCGTTTCGCGCGCACTCATTCGTTTGCGCCAAGCCTTAAAGGATGGCTCCTTCAGCTCGGTGCGCATCAAACGTACGACGCCCGATTCGTTCACGTTGAACTGATGTTCGATTGCCTCGAACGGCGTCCGATCTTCCCATGCCATTTCGATGATTCGTGACACATCGGCGACGCTCAAATCGGCCACGTTGCTCTGGGAGCGCATGGTTGCCTGAGCTCGCTTACGCTTTCTTAACCCAAGCGCTACACCAGCCTTTTCCGGCGACTTGCTTTTCGCCAAATAGTGGACAGCCGCCCCAGGCGTCTGATTCTTTGCCCTTGTACAACGCGCAGTTTGTACAAACTTGACCTTTGACGTATTTCGGAAACTTTTTAGTATCCACTTTCGTTGCATCGGCAAAATAGCCCAGCGCCACCGCTTGGGCGTCTTTTTCGTCAAGTTTTGTTTGTGCGTGCGCGGGTTGCGCGAGGCGGGCGCTGCACGCCGTGGCTGCTGCAACGAGTATGAAGGTGCGTCGGTTCGTGTTCATTAGATGCTCGAAGTTTGCGCAAGCAATGGAGAGGCAACAGGGCGGCGGGCTTGCGAGCCGTCCGCGTTGTTGATCAAAAAATCTGCTAAAGCCATTGCGGAGCGCCAGGCGTCTTCAACGCCACGGCCGCCAATTGCATCACCGCATATCCCGATTTGAGATGAGTCGTCCCACCAAAAGAGTTCGGCGCTCTCGGCGGACGCCAGCGGCAAGGCATATCGCCATCGGTGCGCGATTGCATGGCGCCAGCGAAGGGAGCCACCATGCCAATCTTCAAATGCGAGTTGTAGCGCTGACGATACGTCGTCGGGATTCATCTCAAGGTGAGCTTGACTCCATTGAGATGTCGCATGCGCTACCCATTGCGCGAGCCCGGCGGTACGCTCACGCCCGGGTTTCATGTCGTTTCGAATAATCTGCGCGATCGGCCCGCGTTCGGGATGCGCTATCTCCCAATCGACTAAGGGGACAAGTTCGTCCGTAATGGCCATCATCGTCCAGCATGGCAGCATCGCGACGTTTGCTGCGCGCTCAGCATACGAGCTGTTATGAGTGCGCAGCAGATCGGAAGCCTGTCGTGGCGGGATGGCCAGTACAACGTGGGAGAAACCGCCCGCCACTGCGAAGCCTGCGCTACCAAGCGACCAGCCGTCGACGTCATGTCGTAGCGCATCAACCGCGCTGCCGGTGTGAAGCGGAAGTCCAGCGCTCAAAGCGCGGCACAGGTTGGGCACATCGGGGGTCGGCACCCATATCGGCAACTTCTTGTAAGTGGGGCTAGTTCCTTTTACGCGTGGCGTCCAACGCGCAAGCAATCCGCTTCGCTCGGCTTGCTGTACGAAGGCAGCAAACTCCGAACGCGTTACGTCAAATGCGGGCGCGCCATGATCAAGTCGGGCTGTGTGTTTTGTTCCGTCGTCTGCGTCAAATTCAACGCGTCTTGTTGCCAATCGGCCACCGACACCTCGTGACTTATCAAACAAGGTTACTGCCAGCCCCGCATCGGCAAGCGCGCGTGCGCAGGTCGCTCCGGCAATTCCTGCGCCTACGACTGCGATGTTTGGTTCGCCGCGATTCATTGCTTCAGCTGTTGTCGGTGTGGTGCATCAAAACGCATGCGACCGAATTCGTATTTACTGCATTCACCACGCAATTATACAAAACAAACGCAAAAAAGACTCGCAATGACTATTTATGGATAAATAATTGATAAAATCAAACTCAAAATGAACTCAATATATTCATGAAACATACAAAAAAACTCAAAACAAAGGGTTTGGGGTCGACGCTGGATCCTTCTTTTCGTAGCGCGGCAGTCGCGCGCATGGTTGCGATGCCCGTGGCAACGCTTCGTGTTTGGGAGCAGCGTTATCAGGCGGTACAACCCACGACCGCATCATCGGGGCATCGACTCTACTCGCCCGCAGATGTTGAGCGTGTTGCTTTACTTCGACAACTCACAGAGCAAGGTCATGCCATCGGAACCATCGCTTCGTTGGATCTAATTCAGCTTCAACAAATAGCGAGCGCCTCTGCGCAAACCGGGCATAACGTGCAGCGCTTAACAGCGCAACCGGCGCCAGTGCTTCGAATTGCGGTAGTGGGTGCAGCACTCGCTTTGCGTTTGCAACGTCCGACGGTTGCGCAGCGCTTGCGGCAAAAAGTGCGCTTGGTTTCAGTAGGTGACTCGCTTGAAGAATTGCCCGCACCAAAGAGTGCGAGCGCAGACCTGCTGCTTTGGTACGCGCCTGAGTTGTTACCGTCAGTTTCCGAAACATTGGAAGCGGCCAAACGCGCTTGCGGCGCGCTTCACGTCGCGGTGGTCTATCGTTTTGCGAGCGCGAGCGCCATTAAAGCGCTGGCTAATTTAGGATTTACTGTGGTGAAGGAGCCCGCCGACGACGAGGCGTTCAGCGTATGGTTTAACTCGATCGATTCGAGAACCGATCATTCCGCGGCTGCGGTATCGTCGATGAATTTCTCAACAAGCTTGGTGGGCGCATCGTCCGGTTCCACGCCAAGGCGATACGATGACGCGACGCTTACTACGATTGCGGGTCTCGCGCCAAAGATGCTCTGCGAGTGCCCAGGGCATATTGCAGAGCTATTAATGCAGCTTTCGAGTTTTGAGAATTACAGCGCGGGTTGTGTCAACAACAGCCCAGAGGAGGCGCAACTTCATGCCTATTTGCAGCGGGTAGCCGGCGCGTCGAGAGTGCTTTTCGAGGCTGCGCTTGAGCGTGTGGCAAGGCACGAAGGATTTGCGCTTCGCTAGCGACTATCAGATGCTTGATTTTCGTCGTGTTATGCCCCGGTATGTTGCCTTGCTCGGTTATGGTGGGCTGATGCCGTTTGTGGGGTTAGCAGGCTTGCAATGGATTGATACGCAACGCGCAACACTTTGGGCACACGCTTTTGTTTCCTACGGCGCTGTAATACTAAGTTTCGTCGGCGCTGTGCATTGGGGTGTTGCAATCAGCACATCAACGCTGAGCGATGCTCAGCGGGTAAAAGCGTTTGTTTGGAGCGTTGTGCCCGCGTTGCTTGCGTGGCTGGCGATGATGATGAATCAAAGTATCGCTCTGCTCATTTTGTTATTGGGCTTTATCGTGCACTTCATTCGAGATCAACGACTCGTCGACGCCGCGACGCTACCGACGTGGTACTTGCCGCTTAGAAAACGGCTAACTCTCGTAGTTTGTTTGTGCATAGTTGCTAGTGCATCGCGAAGCATCGCTGGCGGCTGAGCAGGCTGTGTGAAAACGGATATCGAATGCGAATGAGCGTCGCTTGCGTTTCGTCACCATCCTCATCGACGCAATCGGTGCCATGAGGCATAGGTCTGAGTAATCAAAAATTTAATTAGGTCATAGAGGTCATTCATGGATCGAATAGTGTTAGTTACAGGTGCCGCGGGTGGCCTTGGTCATGCAATTGTCAAAAAAATTGAAGCCGAATCCCTCGATATCAAAATCGCACTCGTCGGTCGATCAGAAGAAAAACTTCGCGAAACGTTTGGTGACAAGCATTTACAAGTCGTTGCGGATGTCACCACGCACGAGGGCGCAAATGCTGCGGTCGCAAGATGTGTTGAATCGCTTGGCACGCCCACGCAGCTCGCGCATTGTGTTGGCAATATTGTGCTCGCACCTGCCGCACGCACTAGCGAGGCGCAATATCGCGATGTGATGCGCACGAATTTAGACAGTGCGTTCTTTATGTTGTCTTCAGTGATTGCCGCTGCACGCGCAGCGAATCAATCGGCATCGCTTTGCTTTGTATCCACAATCGCCGCACAAATTGGCATCGCGAATCACGAGGCAATCGCTGCAGCAAAAGGCGGCTTGGAAGCCATGGTGCGCTCTGCGGCGGCGAGCTATGCGGCGAACGGTATTCGTATCAACGCGGTTGCCCCCGGTTTGATGGACACGCCTGCAGCGGCGAAATTTCTCTCAACCCCGACGCTGCGCGAGGCAAGTGCAAAGCAATATCCGCTGGGCACGATCGGCACAGCCGATGAAGTTGCGGAGCTCATGCTCTGGCTTCTCTCCGACGCGGCAAAGCGAGT
>JBOFBL010000205.1:0-23227 GCA_051645545.1 Casimicrobium sp.
ATCTGTTCGTACTGCAAGGCATGACGAAAAAGGAGCTCACCTACATCGCGCGCGTCACGCTGCCGATGTTTTTCTTGATGATCGGCGCGGTGCTATTGATCTACGCGTTCCCCGCACTTGTGACTTATCTGCCGAGCAATATGAAACTTTGATGTCATGGCGCTGCAAGTCCAGCGCTTGTCAATGGGCGTGATCGTCGGTCGTCGGTGACATCGTAAGGCGTTGATTTCAAAGCGTAGATTCAAATTTGGTGTGTCGAAGGTCGCCACGAAGCGACGAAACACCTGACGCGCAATCTATCTTTCTCTTAAAAATCAATGATCTAGCGTTTGGCTCGGTTCGTGCGAGTTGGTACGCGCAAGCGCGAACCTAAGCGAGGGCACTGCACGTGCGCTTTCCTAGTGTTTCGCTTGTGTGTTCTTAAATCAAACTCGAAAGGGACCACTAAGTGAATTTGAAGTCGAAACTCACTTGGGCTAACTATGCGCGCGGCATCGCTCTCGGCATCGTGAGCACTGCATGTGCGTTGTTTGCAGCAACACCAAACGCGTTCGCCTCTGCGCGCGGGGAATATTTCAACAACATCAACTTGCAAGGCGCAGCGGTCGAACGCTTTGATGCCGCCATCGATTTCGATTGGCAAGGCAGTTCGCCGATTCAAGGTATCGGCAGCGATAACTTCAGTGTGCGCTGGATCTCGCAACTCACACCCACCACCACGGAGCCATACACGATCTGCGCGAATGGCGATGATGGTGTCCGGCTCTGGGTCAACGGCGAATTGCTTGTCAACGATTGGATCGATACGGCTGCAAAAGAGCGTTGCGGCACGATCACACTCACTGCGAATCAAACTTACTCGCTGCGACTTGATTACTACGAACGCGCCGGTCAGGCCTCGATCAAATTGTTGTGGTCGACGCCCACAATTGCGAAGGCAGTGATTCCTACGAGTGCGTTTAGTTGTTGCAGTGATCGTGGCGGGGTGTCTGCGCGTATGTCGCAAGGGCGCGAGCTTAACGAGAGTGCCGCAGTAACAGTCGGTGGCCGCGAGATCAATTACAACTGGGGCGCGGGCGCCGCTAAAGATTCGTTCGGTAACGACAACTTCACGATTCGTTGGCGCGGCACTGCATCGCCGAAAACAAGTGGTCGCTACACGTTTTACGTGACGGCCGATGACGGTGTTCGGCTGCGTGTCAACGGGCAAACCTTGATCGACAAGTGGTTTACGCAGGGCGCGACGACGTACAGCGCGCAGGCCGACGTCCAGGCCGGTAGCGGTTTCGCGTTTGAGCTCGACTATTTCGAAGCGGGCGGTCTCGCGAGCGTGAAGCTCGAATGGGAAAGCGCCGATCAACCGCGCGAAGTGATTCCGATGGGCGCGTTCTTCGCGCAGTTTGGCATCGGCGAGCGCTTGAATGCGTCGACGGTTCAGAACACCGCATCGACGCCAGTGACGCCGCCCACTGCGAGCAAAACCTATTTCGTTGCGACCAACGGCAACGACAACAACAATGGTTCGCAATCGGCGCCGTTCCGAAGCATTCAAAAAGCGGTTGACGCAGTTCAACCTGGCGAAGCGATTGAAATCGCAAGCGGTACTTACGCGCTCACTGCGCCTATTCGCATGACCAATAAAAACGGCACGTCAGCGAAACCAATTTCTATCGTCGGTAAAGACGGTGCCGTGATTCGCTGGGGCACATCGCCTAGCTTCACAGGCTACGACGGGCTGCTATCGATCGTTACCTCTAGCTACGTCACCGTGAAAAATTTGCGCTTCGAAAACTCTCCGCTTTTTGGTGTGTTAGTCCAAGGCTCCCGTCAGGTCACACTCGAGAAAAACGCAACGACGCGCACGATTGCGTCCGCGATTTTTGTCAACGAGAGTTTCGATGTCACGGTGCGCGGAAACGACGCGTCGGATTTCTGCATCAAAGGTAATAGAGGCACGCCCTTCAATTGCCAGGAAGGCATTTCGATTTCCGACACGGTCGGCTTCGATGTCGACGGCAATCGAGTCCATGATGCCTATCAAACGCCGGGTGTCGGCCCAGGCGGCGGCGAAGGTATCGATGTGAAAGGCGCAAGCAGCAACGGCACGGTGCGCAATAACGTGGTTTACAACCTCGTGCAGCTTGGCATTTATCTCGATGGCTACGCGAAGACCGTCGAAAACGTAAAGGTGTTCAACAACATCGTTTACAACACTTCCGCGGGTATCGTTCTTGGCGCGGAAGCAGGCGGTGCTGTGAAGAACGTCGATATCTTTAATAATCTCGTCTACAACAATGGCCTCGACGGTATCAGTTTTTCCGGCTACTGCGTGAATGGAAACGGATGCGATGGACCGCGCGAGAACATTCGCATTTATCACAATACGGTTGTCGGCAATGGCTACCGACAATTCAAACCCGCGTGGGCTGGAAAAGATAGTGACTATGGTTTCGGCATTCATATCGGGACAGCGAATGTGCGATCGATTTCAATCGCGAACAATCTCGTGTTTGATAACTCGCTGAATCAGATCGTTGCTGAAGACATCGTTGATCGCTCGCGCTTCACGGTCGATACGAACCTGAGTTTCCCGACGGGGCGCACCAATATCGGCGAAGTGATTGGTAACAACGCGATCGTGGTTGACCCAAAACTCGTCGATCGTGCAAAAGGTAATTTCCGTTTAACGCAGCAAAGCCCTGTCATCGGAAAAGCATCAAGCGCGTCGGCGAAACCACAGTTCGATCTCGATGGTAAAGCGCGGGACACGGGCGGGCCGTCGGACTTAGGCGCTTACGAGTTCTGATCCGTTACGTAGCTTAAAAAAAGGGCGCATTTGCGCCCTTTTTTCTTTAACGTCCATGAGTGAGCGTAAGCGGCTACGTTGCATCCAGTGATCCAGTATTCGTCTCGATAACAACGCACAACGTGCTCAAACGATCGTTGCGCGAACGAAAAACTACTTCTATATTTGTATTTGTAAGCAATATTTAATTGGGCAAATAGACATAAAAATAGTATTTTCGAAAATATTAAAATATTATCGTATCGCCCGATAAAATAAGGCCATTCGACATACTGTTGTAAAGAGAAAACTGCGTGCAACGTACGATTACGTAATGAATCTACGTTTTGTCGAAGCGTTCTATTGGGTCGCGACGCTGCGCTCCGTGTCGCGGGCGGCGGAGAAATTGTTCATTACGCAATCGGCGATGTCCTCGCGCATCGCCGCGCTCGAAGAAGAACTCGGCACGCTGTTGCTCGATCGTCGCGACAAGTCGTTTCGCTTGACGATTGCCGGCGCGCGCTTTCTCACGCACGCGCAAAAGCTGCTCGAATTGCAGCGCACCGCGAAGGAAGAATTAAGCGGCGGCAATGTCGTTGGTGAACAAGTCTTGCGCGTCGGCGCTATCGAATCGGTGATGCATTCGTGGTTGACCGACTGGCTTTCCGAGCTTCGCAAACAACACGCAGGGCTCGCGATTGAGTTGACCGTTGAGACGACGCCGCTCTTGCTCGATCACGTGCATCGCGGTGTAATCGATCTCGCGTTTGCTGCCGCGCCTGCGACGAGCGGTGGCGTGCGTAGCGCTCCCATGCCTCCGATGCCGATGGTGTTCATGGGGCATAGCGATACCTTGAAAAAGCGCAAGTACACGGCCGCAGAAACCGCCGCGATGGACATCATGACGTTTCAGCGCGGCTCGCAACCCTACGTCGGCCTCATCGATTTGCTGCGCGATAGTCACATCGAGGGCGCGCGCATTCATGCGATCTCTTCGATCTCAGCAATGGTTGAGCTCGTCGAAGCGAACTTCGGGATCGCAACGCTGCCGCACGCTGCGGCAGTGCGCCTCGCATCGCGACGAAACGTGCGCGTCGTTGCCTCCGATCTCTCGCTGCCGCCGCTCACGATCTTTGCGAGCTATCGCTCCGATCCGGCCTCGATCGATATCACGGCAGCGCTCGTTTCAGCGCGCAAATGCGCTGAGCGACTCGACGCAACGACTAAGAAGCGTTGATCGAGATAACGCTATTTAGTAGTGCGAAGATTCATTCGCGCAGCTTCCGCCACTTCGCCGCGCGTTAGTTTCCAACGATCCAAAATGTGCGCGAACATGACGAGTTCGCCATCGTCATGATGGCGATCTGCTGAGACGATGGCCCAAAGCAGTTGCGCAACGATCAGGCGCGACGCACGCTCGGTGACGGCATCGATCACATCGTCGGTGCGCTTCGGATCAATCAGCGGCGTAGAGCCTTGAGCCTCGGCGTTGCGCACGAGATCGCCACAGTAGTCGCGCGCGACAGCCATGAAATCCTTGCGTGAAATCTTGAGCAACGCGAAGGCGCTCAGTTTGTCGAGGATCGCAATCTCCCGATCGTCGATTTTCGCGTCTGCCACAATCATCATCGCAAGCACGCGGGACATGGCCTCGGGAGAATTCGCGGGATAGAGTTTCATAGATGCACTTTCTTTCAAGAAATTACAGCGGTGGACGAAGCGAGGCAGGTGTATCTCGCGTCTTGTAGAGCGACAGCAGCACGCCGCCCAAGATCAAACCGAAGGTCACCGAGAGCGAAATTGAAGGCGGAATCTTGCCGATAATGCCGACGAGAAAGATCTTTGTGCCAATGAAAACGAGCACCAGCGCGAGCGCGTACTTCAAGTACTTAAACCGGTGGATCATCGCGGCGAGCGCGAAGTAAAGCGCACGCAAACCAAGGATCGCGAAGATGTTGCTCGTGTAGACGATGAACGGGTCAGTGGTGATCGCGAAAATCGCAGGCACCGAATCGACGGCGAAAATCAAGTCGACAAACTCGATCAAACAGAGCGCAAGAAAGAGCGGCGTTGCCCAGCGCACAACCTTGCCAGTGGCAGGATCGGGTTGGTAGACAAAGAATGCGTTGCCTTCGACTTTGTCTGTCACTCGCATGCGCTTGCGCAGGAACTTGAGCAAGGGGTTGTTGCCGATGTCAGGCATGTTGTCGGCGATGATGATCATCTTGATGCCCGTGAGCACGAGGAAGGCACCGAACACATAGAGAATCCAGCTAAATTGCGAGACAAGCGCCGCACCCAGCCCGATCATGATCGCGCGCAACACGATTACACCCAAGATACCCCAGAAGAGCACGCGGTGTTGGTATTGGCGTGGGATCGCGAAGTAAGTGAAGATCAACGCGATCACGAACACGTTATCCATCGAGAGCGACTTCTCGATCAAGAACCCGGTGTAGTACTCCATGCCGCTTTGCGAGCCCATGTACCACCAGACCCAAGCGCCGAAGATGAGCGCGACCGAGATGTAACCGGCCGATAACCAAAGCGATTCGGTGACGCCGATTTCATGATCGTCTTTGTGCAGGACGCCTAAGTCAAACGCAAGTAGCGCGACGACGATCCCGATAAATGTGAACCAAATCCAGGCCGCAGTACCCAGAAATTCTGCTTGCAGAAATGATGTAAGGACGTCCAAAGCGCCTCCGGAGGTTACGATTAAATCGTGACGACATCACAGCAAAGCGCTGTCAGAGGGGCCCGTCAGTAGTGTACGAACGCATGAATGCAACTGCATTCATCGCGCGTTGAAATGCGTAGACCGTGGTGTGCGCGGTTGGTTCATGAGGGTTGTCACGAATCCGTAATAACCCTGATCAATGCGGTGTGTGTTGAGCGAGTTTTGGCGCAATGCGTCGATTGTCGAGAATCCCATCATCGAAAAAATCGATGAATTAACAGAAAAATTTTGCGTTTGCGTTGTTCGAGGCTTGTTCGCAAAAATCGCTATCACTGAATTGTGACGTTCGTTTGACGTTGCAACATTTGAGGAGGGGTGGCGTGAACAACGCAACGTTCGAAGCGAAATCGGTTGAATCCATCGCGCAGGTCCGCGAACTGCGCGCGCGCATTCGCTCGGGCGAGTTTCGCACGCACACGAGCGGTGTCGCCGACGACTTCGTGCAAGGCAACGTCGTTATCTTGCCGCAGAAATACGCGAAAGATTTCGCGGCCTTTTGTGAACGCAATCCAAAGCCCTGCCCGGTGCTTGCGATGGGTGACGCGGGCGATCCGAAGTTGAAATCGCTCGGTCGCGATATCGATATTCGCACCGACGTGCCGCGCTATCGCGTGTGGCGAAACGGTGAACTTGCGTCCGAACCGCATGACATTCAATCCGTGTGGCGCGACGATCTAGTCACCTTCGTGATCGGTTGTTCGTTTTCCTTTGAATGGGCGCTTGCGAAAGAAGGCATTTCGCTGCGCCATGTGAGCGAAGGCAAAAACGTTGCGATGTATCGCACCAATGTGCCGACCAATCCTGCGGGTGTGTTCTATGGCCCGATGGTGGTTTCGATGCGGCCGCTCTCTGCGACGGATGCCGTGCGCGCGTTTGAGATCACGTCGCGCTATCCGCGTGTGCATGGCGCGCCCGTGCACGTGGGCGATCCTTCGGTGATCGGCATTGCCGATTTGCAAAAGCCGGACTACGGCGATGCGGTCGCTGTGAAGTCGGACGAAACACCCGTGTTCTGGGCCTGCGGCGTGACGCCACAAGCCGCGATCGCACAAGCCAAACCCGATTTCTGCATCACCCACGCACCGGGCTCGATGCTGATTACTGACTTGCTGAATTCTCAACTTGCTAACTAACGAGGGATTGCCAATGAAACTTATGTTGAAAACTGCGGCCGCACTCACGACCGCGATTGCCGCGACGATGACGTTCGCACAAACGAAATGGGACATGCCGACCGGCTATGGTATCGGCAGTTTCCAAACGCAAAACGTGCAGCAATTCGCGAACGATGTCGATAAAGCCACGGGCGGCAAACTAAAGATCACTCTGCACGCGAACGGCTCGCTCTTCAAGGCAAATGAAATCAAACGCGCAGTGCAAACCGGACAAACGCAAGCGGGCGAGTTCATCATCAGCGGTGCCGCGAATGAAAACGCGATCTTTGGTGTCGATTCGATTCCGTTTCTCGCCACGAGCTACGACGAAGCACGCAAACTGCACAGCGCATCAAAGCCGACGATTGAAAAAATCCTCGCACAGCAAGGTATGAAAGTGCTGTTCACCTCGCCGTGGCCGGGGCAGAGTTTGTATTCGTTGAAACCTGTCGCGAGTGCTAAGGATCTCGCAGGCACCAAGATGCGTGCCTACAACCCAGCGACCTCAAGGATTGCGGTGTTGCTCAAAGCGCAGCCCACGACGATTCAACTCGCGGAACTCGGGCAAGCGCTCGCAACCGGCACCGTTGAAAACTTCTTGACTTCGAGCGCGAGCGGCGTTGAGAACAAACTCTTCGAGCAAGTGAAGCATCTCTACACGGTGAACGCGTGGTTGCCGAAGAACGTCATCGTCGTGAATCAGAAAGCCTTCGACGCGCTCGACAAAGCGACGCAAGACGCGGTGGTGAAAGCAGGTGCCGAGGCCGAAGCACGCGGTTGGGCGACGAGTCAGCAAAAAGACGACGAGTTCTTGAAGGAGCTGGTCGCAAAGGGTATGAAGGTGTCGCCACCGTCGGCGGAGCTCAAGAAAGAGTTGCAAGCCATTGGCGAGACGATGACGCAAGAGTGGCTTAAGTCCACGGGGGCCGAAGGGCAGGCGATCATTAACGCGTATCGCAAGTAGAGAGTGTCCCCTCTCCCTTGAGGGGAGAGGGTGCCCCGTGAGGGGCGGGAGAGGGTGATGATTGAAGGCAGAGTAGCCTCTTAGCAAGCATCCCCCTCTCCCGTCGCTTCGCGACACCCTCCCCCTCAAGGGGGGAGGGGAAACGCGCCGCTTGTCACGCTAGAGCGGCAATCAACCACCGATTCACATGCGGCCACAAGAGCCGCAGAGGGAAACTCATGTTCACGAAACTCGCGTCACAGCTTTATCGAATGCTCATGATCGGTGCCTGCATTGCGATGGTCATGGCCTTTGCAACGATTGCACTTGGCGTTGTCGCCCGCGAAGCTGCGTGGAACATTCCGGGGCTCGATGCGTATGCAGGTTACTCAATTGCAGCGGCATTGTTTCTCGCGCTTCCAGCCACGCTCAAACAGGGCGACCACATTCGAGTGACGCTCCTGGCGCAGCGCCTCACCGCCCCATATCGCCAGACGTTAGAACACTTTTGCCTATTTCTCGGAACCGCGCTAAGTGTTTACATCGCCTATTTCTCATGCCGCCTCGTATGGATTTCCTGGACGACGCATGACGTGTCGCAGGGTGCGGACGCCACGGCGCTTTGGATTCCGCAAACCTTTATGGCGATCGGCGCGATCGGCTTTGTCGTTTCATTCGTCGATGCGTGGTTGCATCACTTTCGTCGTGAACAATTTTTTGCGGCAAGCGACGAAGCCGCTCGCGTGGAGTAAGCGATGGAACTCTTCACTGCATTCATTCTCATCGCGCTCCTGTTCATCATTCTCGGATCGAGTTTGTGGATCGGTCTCGCGCTGCTCGGTGTCGCCGTGTTCGCGATGGACGCGTTCACGCAACGCCCCGCAGGCGATGCAATGGCGCTCACGATTTGGGGTTCGACGTCGAGCTGGACGTTGACTGCTCTGCCACTCTTCTTGTGGATGGGCGAAATCCTCTTCCGTAGCAAACTCGCCGAAGGGCTTTTCGCTGGGCTTGCGCCGTGGCTCAATCGAATTCCCGGGAGACTCTTGCATACCAACGTGATCGGTTGCGGCATCTTTGCTGCCGTCTCCGGCTCGTCCGCAGCAACGTGCGCGACGATCGGCAAGATCACATTGCCCGAACTCAAAAAGCGCGGCTACCCGGATGACATCGCAATCGGCACACTCGCGGGCTCGGGCACGTTGGGGCTTTTGATTCCGCCATCGATCATCATGATCGTTTATGGCGTCGCGGCGAATGTGTCGATTGCGAAACTCTTCATCGCGGGCGTGATTCCCGGCATTTTGTTGGGTGCGCTGTTCTCGGGCTACATCGTCTACTGGTCGCTGCGCAATCCTTCGCAAATCCCTGCGGCCGATCGCGGCATGAGTTTCATGCAGAAAATTTTCGAAGGGCGACATCTGATTCCAGTCGTGCTCTTGATCGTTGCAGTGCTCGGCTCGATTTATTCGGGCGTCGCGACGGCGACTGAAGCCGCAGCACTCGGCGTGGGCGGCTCACTCATTCTCTCCGCGATCGAGCGCACGCTGACGTGGAAGACGTTCAAAGAAGGGCTCGTCTCGGCATGTCGCGTCTACTGCATGATCGGCTTGATTCTCGCGGGCGCGGCGTTTCTCACGCTTGCGATGGGATTCATCGGTTTGCCCAGGCATCTTGCCGAGTTCATCGGATCGCTCAACCTTCCTCCATTGGGTCTGATCATCTTGCTCACGGGCTTTTTTATTGTGCTCGGCTGCTTTCTCGATGGCATCTCGATGGTGGTGCTCACGATGGCCGTGCTATTGCCGACCGTTGAAAAAGCTGGTTTCGATTTGATCTGGTTTGGCATCTACATCGTGCTCGTCGTCGAGATGGCGCAGATCACGCCGCCCGTCGGTTTCAATCTATTCGTCCTGCAAGGCCTGACGAGGAAGCAGCTTCCTTACTTGGCACGCACCGCACTGCCGTGCTTCGTACTCATGATGTTTGCAGTGCTCTTGGTTTACGCATTTCCACAGATCGTTCTTTGGTTGCCGCAGAATATGCAATAACAAGTGCGACAACCTCTCAACGATTTATTTCAATCACGGAGGTTACGATGTTTACGCGAGTTCTTTTGTTCGGACTGATTGTGTTTTTCAACGCTACGCCCTCGTTCGCCCAAACCACATGGCGACTCGCCTCGGGTTATAGCGACGCTTCGTTTCACACGGCGAACCTGCGCGAATTCGCGAACGACGTGGCGCGAGGCACTAATGGCAAGCTCAACATCGAAGTCCGCAGTAACAATTCACTCGTGAAGCTCGCTGAGATTCGCAACGCGGTCGGCAGCGGCACCGTTGAACTCGGCGAAGTGATTCTGACGGGTGTGTCGAAAGAGTTTCCGCTGGCGGGAGCGGACGCGGTGCCGTTCGTCGTCGGTTCGTTGAACGATGCGAAGCGGCTCTGGGATTTGCAACGGCCTGCACTTGAGAAACAGCTTGGCGCGAAAGGGCTCGTCCTGTTGCATTCGGTGCCGTGGCCGAGCCAAGGTTTGTACTCTGCGCGACCGATCGTGAAGAAAATCGATTTCGCGGGCGCGCGCATGCGCACGTACAACGCGACGACGGTGCGCATTGCCGAGCTGCTTGGCGCGAATCCCGTCGATGTTCCGATGGTGCAAGTGGCGGACGCGCTCGCGACCGGGCGTATGGATAGCATGATCTCTTCCGCCGTCACTGGTGTTGAAAGCAAAGTGTGGTCGCATCTGAAGTATTTCTACGAGATCAATGCATGGACGCCGAAGAATGCTGTGATTGTGAATGCAGCGGCGTTTGCGAAACTTCCGTCGAGTGAACAACGCGCTTTGCGCGAAGCTTCAAAGGCAGCAGAAGAGCGTGGCTGGAAAATGAGTCGTACTGCTGCGCAAGAGGCCGTGCAAGCGCTAAAAGCAAATGGCGTTAAAGTGGAAGCGATGCCACCGAATCTTGAGCGAGAATTCACGCGTCTCGGTGAGCGCTTTTCTCGCGAGTGGATTCGCGAGGCCGGTGTGCAGGCGGGCGAGCTCTTCACCACGTTCTTTTTGAAGCTTCCGAATAGCGCGCTCGATGCAGCATCGCCCACAGCAATGGCGGTGAACTCAGTTAATTCAACTTTCGTTTTAGCAAAACAATAATCATGTCCGACACCCCTCAAGCAAACGCGCCGACCCCGCAATGGCAATTCTGGATCGATCGCGGCGGCACGTTCACCGACATCGTCGCGAAGAAGCCCAGCGGCGAATTGGTGACGCATAAGTTGCTCTCCGAAAATCCGGAGCGCTACAAAGACGCCGCTGTACAAGGCGTGCGCGAATTGCTTGGGCTCAAAGCGGGCGAGCCGATTCCGGCTGCGCGCGTTGAAGCCGTGAAGATGGGAACGACGGTTGCAACGAACGCGTTGCTTGAACGAAAAGGCGAGCGCACGCTGCTCGTCGTGACCAAAGGATTTCGCGATCAACTGCGCATTGCTTATCAAGATCGACCGAAACTCTTCGTGCGAAAGATCGAATTGCCAGAGCTTCTCTATGAAGATGTGCTTGAAGTAGAAGAGCGAATTTCTGCTGGCGGAAACGTTGAAAAACGTCTCGACTCAATAAGAGCAAAAAACGCGCTTATTGCCCAATTTAGTAGGGGCTATCGAAGTGTGGCCATCTGCCTGATGCACGGCTACCGATTCACGCAGCACGAGAGCGAATTGCAAGCGCTAGCAAAAGAAATTGGATTCACGCAAATCAGTGTGTCGCATGAAGTCTCACCGCTCATGAAGTTCGTTTCGCGTGGCGACACGACGGTGGTGGATGCGTATCTTTCGCCAATTTTGCGCCGCTATGTGAATCAAGTGCAAAGCGCGCTGGGTGACGTTCGTTTGCAGTTCATGCAATCGAGCGGCGGGCTCACGGATGCGCACAAGTTTCAAGGCAAGGACGCGATTCTTTCGGGTCCGGCAGGCGGCATCGTCGGCGCGGCCGCTGTGACGCAACTCGCAGGCTTCGACCGCATGATCGGTTTCGACATGGGCGGCACGTCGACGGATGTCGCGCACTTCGCGGGCGAGTACGAACGCGCGTTCGTGACCGAGGTTGCAGGCGTTCGCTTGCGCGCGCCGATCATGCAGATTCATACGGTCGCTGCGGGCGGCGGCTCAATCTGTACGTTCGACGGATCGAAATTCCGAGTCGGCCCCGAGAGCGCGGGCGCGAATCCGGGGCCAGCGGCGTATCGTCGTGGCGGGCCGCTCACGGTGACCGATTGCAACGTGATGGTCGGTAAACTGCGCCCCGAATTGTTTCCTGCGATCTTCGGAGTGAATGGCGATCAGCCGCTTGATGTTGAAGCGGTGAAAGCAAAATTCGCGGCGCTCGAAATCGAAGTCGAGAAAGCGACCGGCGTTCGCAAAACGTCGCACGAAATCGCGTCGGGGTTCTTGCGTATCGCGGTTGAGAACATGGCGAACGCGATCAAACATATTTCCGTGCAACGCGGTTACGACGTCACGGAATACACGTTAACGTGCTTCGGCGGCGCGGGCGGACAGCACGCTTGCAAGGTCGCCGATTCGCTCGGTATGAAGCGCGTTTACATTCATCCGTTCGCAGGCGTGCTCTCCGCGTACGGCATGGGGCTTGCCGACGTGCGCACGATGAAGCAAGCGGCTGTTGAGAAGCAATTGAGCGACGAAATGCTCAACGAGTTGCAACCGCAGTTTGCGCAGCTTGGCGCGGCAGCAAAAGCGGATGTTTCTGCGCAAGGCGTGAAAGACGAGCAGATTCGCATTGTGAATACCGTTGCGTTGAAGTATGACGGTACGGATACGACGATTGAACTACCCGTTGAGCACTCGACTAGTCATTCGTCCCTCGTCGTCGCTTTCGAACAAACCTATCGCCAACGCTACGGCTTCTTGATGCCCAACCGCGAGTTGGTTGTCGAAGCAATCTCGTCGGAAGCGATTGGTGTCACACAGTCGTCGAAGGAAACACCGAAAGCGGTTGCGCCTCGCACGATAGCACTAACGCCGAACGCAACAGTGGACGCCTTCTTCGCCAACGGCGCGTGCATGGCGAATGTCTACTACCGAGAAGCGTTACAACCGGGCGACATCATCGATGGCCCGGCCGTCATCAAAGAGCCAATCGCGACGACCATCGTCGAACCCGAATGGCGCGCGACCGTGACGTCTCTCAATCATCTCGTATTAGAACGTGTGAAAGAAGCCTCGCGCTCGCACGCGATCGGCACCACCGCCGACCCCGTGATGCTTGAAGTGTTCAACAATTTGTTCATGGCGATCGCCGAGCAAATGGGCGTCACACTCGCGAACACGAGCTACAGCGTGAATATCAAAGAGCGGCTCGACTTCTCTTGTGCAATCTTCGATCCCGATGCAAACTTGGTCGCGAATGCCCCGCACATGCCCGTGCACTTGGGCTCGATGGGCGAAAGCGTTCGTGTGGTGCTCGAATCGCGACGTGGGCAGATGAAACCTGGCGATGCATTCGTGGTGAACGCACCGTATGGCGGTGGTACGCATATTCCCGATGTGACCGTTGTCATGCCAATCTTTCTGAAAGGCGAGAGCGAGCCACTCTTCTACACCGCAGCACGCGGACATCATGCCGACATCGGTGGCATCACGCCTGGCTCCATGCCACCGTTTTCAAAGTCGATTGAAGAAGAAGGCGTGTTGCTCGATAACGTTCAACTCGTGCGCGAAGGCGTATTCCTCGAAGACGAACTCACGAAGATTCTGCTCTCGGGCAAATGGCCGGTGCGCAACGTCACACAAAACATCGCCGACCTTCGCGCGCAAGTCGCAAGCTGCAACAAAGGCGCAGAAGAACTCCGCAAAATGGTTGTGCATTTCGGTCGAGAAGTTACTGTGGCGTACATGAAGCACGTGCAAGACAACGCCGAAGAATCGGTGCGCCGCGTAATTCACAAATTGCATGATGGCGAATTCGGCGTTGATCTCGACGATGGTTCGCACATTCACGTGAAAGTCTCGATCGATCGCGCAGCACGTTCGGCGACGGTCGATTTCACGGGCACGTCGTCGCAACGACCGAGCAACTTTAACGCACCGAAACCCGTGAGCCGCGCGGTCGTGCTCTACGTATTCCGAACGCTCGTCGACGACGACATTCCGATGAACGCCGGTTGCCTGAAGCCGATCAACATCGTAATTCCTGAAGGCTCGATGTTGGCCCCCAAGTATCCCGCAGCAGTCGTCGCAGGCAACGTCGAAGTCTCGCAAGCGGCAACAAATTGCCTCTACGGCGCACTCGGCGTGCTCGCGGGCGCGTACGGCACGATGACGAATTTCACCTTCGGCAACGACACCTATCAGTATTACGAAACAATCAGCGGCGGCAGCGGTGCCGGCGAAGGCTTCGATGGCACGAGTGTCGTGCAATGCCACATGACGAACTCACGCCTCACCGACCCCGAAGTGCTCGAATTCCGCTACCCCGTGCGCGTCGATTCGCATACGATCAATCCCGGCACCGGTGGCAAAGGCAAATGGCACGGTGGCGACGGCGCAGACCGCCGCATTCGATTCCTTGAAACAATGACCGCCGGTGTGCTCGCGAACTATCGTAAGAATCGACCACACGGTTGCGACGGCGGCGAACCCGGAGCTGCCGCGCGAAATTGGGTTGAACGCGCCGACGGTTCCCGCGAAGAATTCGGCCACATCTGCGAAGTGCAAATGAACAAAGACGACGTGTTCGTGATTCAAACGCCTGGGGGCGGCGGATTCGGCAAAGCGTAGACGCAGACAAGACGGTTTTCTTCGTGCGGCTGTTGCAAAATACGCTGCATGAAGACTGTCTACAACGCGAGTCATAAGCTGCATGCAGCACAACACGAATTCTTTCGTGGCGAAAAAGTTGAGGCGTTCGAGAAACCTTCACGCGCCGATTTTGTGCTGGACGCCGTGCGTGGTGCACGGCTCGGCGACTTTGTTGAACCGCAGACGTTTCTCGACTCGGCGATCACGCGTGTGCACAGCGTACGCTATCTCGATTTCATTCGCGGCGCACATGATGAGTACACCGCGCTCGGTGGTACGGGCGACGTGTTTCCTTCGGTCTGGTCGATTCGCGGTATGCGCAGCGACGTGTTGCCTAGAAACTTTGCGGCTCGCATGGGCTTGTTCTCGTTCGATTCGGGCACGCCACTCACGCGTGGTGCGTACGCTGCCGCACGCGCAGGCGCGGACTGCGCGCTCACGGGTGCGAAGCTTTTGAACGAGGGCGAGCGATCTGCGTTTGTATTGACTCGCCCACCAGGTCATCACGCGGGCAGCGATTTTTTCGGTGGCTATTGTTTTCTAAATAACGCAGCGATTGCTGCGCAGTCGCTGCTTGATCATGGTGCGAAACGTGTTGCGATTCTCGATGTCGACTATCACCACGGCAACGGCACGCAAGAAATTTTCTATTCACGCAACGACGTTTTTTTTGCGAGCATCCACGCCGATCCATCAACAGATTACCCATTCTTTTTGGGCTACGCCGACGAAACCGGTGCGGGCGATGGTCTAGGATTCAATTTGAACTTGCCGCTTGCACAGGGTGTATCGCCAGAGGCATGGTTCACGGCACTCAATGCAGCAACTGCAAGCATTGAGTCGTTCAAAGCCGATGCGATCGTCGTTTCACTCGGCGTTGATACGTACGAGGGGGATCCGATCAGCCATTTCACATTGCGAACGAGTGAAGACTATCCGCGTGTGGGCGAAGCGATTGCGAAGTTGAAATTGCCGACGCTCTTCGTTCTCGAAGGCGGCTACGCGGTTAAAGAAATTGGCGATAACGTGGTTGCCGTACTCGCAGGCTTCGAGCGCGCGTAAGCCTTATTTGCCTTTGGGTTTTGGCGTGATTACGCCTTTGGTGAGGTAGGCGAGCCCCAGCTGTACGAGGAAATCGAGCAGGGCAAAGCTGCGATCGGAATCTTTCTTCACCGCGATGACTTCGCATTGATCGCCAGATGCAAAAAGGATTGCGGCCTCGCCGTGTTGCTCTTCGGCGGTCACGAAAATCGCTTCTTCGTTGTATGCGTAGGCGTGGCAATACTTTGTCTGCAACACCACTTCGCCCGATTTGGTATTCGGCGCCTTGATGACCATGTAGGCATCCGGCCCGATGCGGTTGACTGTAATCGTGGTGTCGACGAGGGCGTGCACCGTTTGCAGCGGGAACGCAATCAACATGAGGAACGCTGTGAAGCGTTTCACCCAAGTCCTTGAAAAGAAAAGCGATGTTTTCATTGGATGAAAGTTAACACGGAAACATGGCGCTTTACTAGCTCCTGTGCTTTTCGCCCAATTTAATTGGGGCGTCAGGAATATTCAGCAACTAGTCAATAGACCACTTAAATATTGCTATCGCCCATAATATTTGGGCGATGATTGATGAAGTTCGAAGCTAGTTTTTGCTATGCAATGACACCTCCGCCCAAGCAAACATTGCCGCGATACAACACTGCGTATTGCCCTGGCGTTGGCGCCCACTGTCCGTCGTGGAAATTGAGCGCTTCGTTGCCGTCCGCATTGTCGTACGCGCACGCTGCGTCGGGCTGGCGATAGCGCGTTTTGCCACCGTAGATGTAATCGGCGATACCGCCTTTGACGTTGCCAACAGCCGGGGCATCGCCAGAAATCCAATGCGTGTTCACGAGCGGCACGTCCGTTTTGCGCAACGCCGGATGCTCCCGGCCTTGCACGACGATCAGCTGGTTCTTTGCGATGTCTTTACCTGCGACATACCAAGGCTCACCACTGCCATCCTTCGCGCCACCGATGTGCAGACCGCCGCGTTGTCCAAGCGTGTAGTACGCGAGCCCTTGATGCTGACCCACCGTCTCGCCCTCAGGCGTCATCATCTTGCCGGGTTTCTTCGGAAGATAGCGTTCGAGAAATTCGCGGAAGGGTCGCTCGCCAATGAAGCAAATGCCGGTTGAGTCCTTTTTTGCGAAATTCGGGATGCCCATTTTTTCCGCGATCGCACGAACCTCTTTTTTCGGCAGATTCGCGAGCGGAAACATCGCTTTCGAAAGCTGCGCCTGATTCAGACGGTGCAAAAAATACGATTGATCTTTTGTATCGTCATCGCCCTTAAGTAATTCGAACTTGCCATCAGCGGTTTCGCGCACGCCCGCGTAGTGCCCGGTCGCAATCTTGTCAGCACCCAGTTTCATCGCGTGATCGAGAAATGCAGCGAATTTGATCTCGGTATTGCAGAGCACGTCGGGATTCGGCGTACGCCCGGCTTGATACTCGGACAAGAAATACGAAAACACGCGGTCTTTGTATTCGGCGGCGAAGTTCACGACTTCGATGTCGATCCCAATATGATCGGCCACACTCACTGCATCGACTAAATCTTCGCGTGACGAACAAAATTCACTGTTGTCGTCGTCTTCCCAGTTCTTCATAAAGATGCCGAGCACGTCATGGCCTTGCGCTTTGAGCAAATGAGCGGTGACGGCTGAATCGACGCCGCCCGAGAGGCCGACGACTATGCGCATGACGCTCGCTCCGCGCGCGCCATGCGCAGGACGACGCGCTTCGCGCTAGGACGACGCTTCGCTAAGACGACGCGCTGCGCGCTATGACGCAAAGCTTGGGTGAGATCAAAGTGCATGGATAATTTTCTCTTTTTCGTGCGCATGATGTTGAGTCGGGCGTCGAAATCGCAATCGACGCCTGAAAAACAAAAAAGCGCCCGAAGGCGCTTTTTCGAAGAACGCTTTCGCGTGCTAATTAAGCTGCTTTCTTAGCGGTTTTCTTAGCTTTCTTTGCCTTCTTAGCTTTCTTTTCAGCTTTAGCAGGCATTGCGTCTTTCTTCATCTCTTCTTTCTTAGCTTCTGCCTTAGCAGGAGCTGCTGCCGGAGCAGCTGCTGGGGCTGCAGCTGGAGCAGCTGGAGCTTGTGCGAAAGAAACAGCTGCGAAAGCCGATGCGATCAATGCGGTCAAAAGTTTGCTCATGTTCATTCCTCTAGAAGAATTTTTAATTTAGCTTGATTCGGGGATTCCCAAACCTGAGCCGATAACGAGTCCGCTTTTCGGTCGGTTGACACAAAAAACTTCAAAAAACTTGCTTGGCGTGCCAAGCGGTCTTTTTTCGACTTTTCCCAACTCAACCGATGATTGTAGGGGTAACCCGACATTTTCTTTGAGGTGATCGCTCAAATCTTGCGCAATGACGACGTTTGCTGCGACAAAAATGTGCGAACAAGCGGAATCGTAATTGGGCGTTTGCTTGCGAGTGAGAGTCGATCAATGCCGGAAATCGTCTGGCACAATTTCGCAACATCCCGATCCGTATGGTTCACAATATAAGTGAGCACTTCTTCACTTAGTTTCACGCCGCGCTTGTTGGCGTAATCAAACAGCAGCTCTGGTAGCTCATCATGCGGCGCGGCGCGCAGCTCGAAGGTCAGCCCACTGGCCAGGCGTGTGCGCAGATCCTCACGAATTTGCCATTGTGCGGGCGGTGTCGTTCCGGTGGCGACGGCGAGCCCACCTCGCAAAACGATGTGGTTGAACGCATTGAACGCAAAGGCCTGCGCTTCGTCGTTAAGGCGGTCGGCATCGTCAATGAGTAGCGCATCGGCATCAATGAATGGCGACGCAAATAACTCGTCAGTAGCACTAAGCGCGACTGCCCGCTTTCTTTGGGCGATCACCTCAGAAAGCAATGCTTTCAATAAATGTGTTTTCCCCGCGTTAGGTTCCGCCCAAATGGACGTTACACGTGGAGGCTGAAACGAAGTTGTTGCACTGTAAAGGTGCGTTACTAATTCTTCGTTGTGACCGACCACGAAATTCTCAAATGACGGCGCTTCCGCTTCGAAAAGTTCGAACGGAATTTGTAGTGGGGGCTCGTTCACGTTGGCGTAAGTGGCGGTGGATTCGCCGTCGGCGCGGGTGTTTCGCTCAACCGTCGTCGCAACAGGCGCACGGCGACCAGCAGCGCCGCCGAGAGCGGCAAGGCGAGCAGCACGCCAACGAATCCAAACAATTGACCGAACGCCATCAAGGCAAAGATGACAGCGAGCGGATGCAAGCCAATGCGATCACCCACGAGATACGGCACCAGGACAAAACCTTCAAGGATCTGCCCCACCGCAAACACGGCGGCCACCGCAATGATGGGGCCTGGCGTTGAAAATTGCGTGATCGCCGCGAGCATACCGAGCACAAGGCCGAGACCGAATCCGACGTAAGGGATAAACACGAGCAATCCGGTGACCAAACCAACCGGCAGTGCGAATTCAAGCCCGACGACTTTAAGCGCGATGCAGTAGTAAGTTGCCAGCGCAATCATCACCAATCCCTGACCACGCAAAAATTCCGAGAGCACGGCATCGATCTCGCGTGCGAGCTCGCGCACGGTTGCCTGCGCGCCGTGCGGAAGCAGGCTATCGACACCATCGATCAACTGCGGCCAATCCCGAAGCAAATAGAACATCACGACTGGAATCAGCGTAATGTTTACGAGCAAGGTAATCAACACTTGCCCGCCGAATTTCGCGGAACCAATCAGTTTGGTGCCAATGTCCGAAATTGCGCTCTTGTTTTCGGTCGCAAGTGCTTTCAATTGCGACAGATCGAGCGACAAGGACAGGCCAAACGTTTGATTGATCCACGGCAGCCACTGCGTTTGCGCACGCGTGAGCACCTCGGGCATTTTCTCCGCGATATTGGCGATTTCGTTCGACACCAGCGGCGCGACGACGAGCACCATGCCTGCGAGAAACCCGATAAACGCGACGATTACCAGCACCGCGCCGATCGTGCGCGACACGCCTTTTTTCGCAAGCCACGCCACAATCGGTGCACCAACGTACGACAAGATCGCGCCGAACATGAATGGCGTGAGCACGGGCGCGAGCGCATGAATCAAAAAACCGATGAGCACGATCCCCGCGATCGCGGCAATTGCATGCCACGACGGCGATAGCTGTCGCCACCACGGAAGCGCTGCAGCCGTAGCGATCGATGAGGCGGCAACAGTCGCCACCGGCGCGTCGATGCTTTGCTCTAAAGGCGCAGCCGTCAGCGTGGACGCAGCCTCAGCGGTGTCCGGCGAACTAGAATTCTCTTTTGATTGCGCATCCATAACTGGATAGAGATTAGAACATGAGCGCAGCTCCGGCTTCCCCGTCATCCGTCGCACTCACCTACGAACAGGCGGGCGTCAAATACGATCAAGTCGATCCGATCAAATTGCTCGCGCAACAATCGGCGAAAGCGACGGCGCAAAATCTTGTAACGCATGGTCTTACCGAAAGCGTTGCGTCGCGCGGCGAATCGGCTTATGTCGTCGATATTGGGCATGCGTATCTCGCCTCCATCGTCGAATGTCTTGGCACCAAGATTCTCGTCACCGATGCGGTGTATCGTGACACGGGGAAAAGTTTTTACGCAGCAATCGCGCAAGACACGATTGCAATGGCGGTTAACGATTTGATTACTGTGGGTGCGACACCGCTCGTCGTGCAAGCGTATTGGGCGGCGGGCGGCAGCGACTGGTTTAATGATCGCAAGCGCGCGGCGGATTTGATCGCGGGCTGGAAAGCGGCCTGTGATGTGTGTGGCGTGTCATGGGGCGGCGGCGAAACGCCTGCGCTTGCGGGTGTGGTCACTGAACACACGATCGATTTGGCGGCGTCGTGCGTTGGACTCGTGCAACCGAAATCGCGACTCTCGCTCGGCGACAATCTCAAAGCTGGCGATGCGATTGTGCTGTTGGCCTCAAGCGGCATTCACGCCAACGGTGTCTCGCTCGCGCGAAAACTCGCAGAGCGCTTGCCGAAGGGTTATCAGACCGATATTGGTAACAACGAAACATTCGGCGAAGCGTTGCTCGCACCGACCACACTTTATTCGCCTGTGACTGAAGCGCTCGCAAAAGCAGGCATCGCGGTGAACTATTGCGTGAATATCACGGGGCACGGTTGGCGCAAGCTGTTGCGTCATCCAAGCGCGCTTACCTATCGCATCAAAGAAATTCCGCCGGTTCCGCCCGTACTTGCATTCATGCAGCGCGAAGCAAAGCTTGATAACACCGAAGCCTACGGAACACTCAACATGGGCGCGGGCTTTGCGCTGTTTGTCGATGCGAAAGACGCCAAGAGAGCTGCACACATTGCGCACACGTGCGGCATCGAAGCGTGGGTCGCGGGCAGCGTCGAGGCGGGCTCGAAGCAAGCCATTATCGAGCCGATTGGTGTGACGTATTCCGCCGACGATTTGAAACTGCGTTAAAAGAAAACACATGCAATCCTCGCGAAAGCGCATCGCAGTACTCATCTCTGGTCGCGGCTCGAATCTCAGTGCGCTGTTGCGCAACGAGCTCGCGGGCGACGTGGTGATAGTCGGCAGCAATAAAACGGAGGCGAGGGGGCTTGAACTTGCGCGCGACGCGGGCGTCGAAGTCTTTGCTCTCAATCACAAGTCGTTTGTCTCGCGCGAGGCCTTCGATGCGGCGCTCGTTGCGAAACTAAACGAGTATCGTGTCGATCTCGTCGTGCTCGCGGGTTTCATGCGCATCTTAACGCCCATGTTTGTCGATGCCTTTGCGGGTCGCCTGATCAACATCCATCCGTCGTTGTTGCCGAGTTTTCCAGGTCTCGATACGCATGAGCGCGCACTCGCATCGGGAGCGAAATTGCATGGCTGCACCGTGCATTTCGTCACCAACGAACTGGATGTGGGCCCGATCATCGCGCAAGCTGCCGTGCAAGTCGATGACGATGACACAGCCGACACGCTCGCTGAAAAAGTGCTCGTGCAAGAACATCAAGTGCTTCCGCACGCCGTGAAACTTTTCTGTCAGGGGCGTTTGCGCGTCGAGGGGCAGCGTGTGCGAACGCTGCCCGCTGTCATCGCGGCGACGCCGTGAACGTTTAAGCGGGCTATGTCTTCGCCCACCCTCACCGACGAAACCATTACGCGCCAACACGTGGCGGACACGCGCCAGCAAATGGCGCGCGAAATCGTTCGTCGTCAGGGCTTGCTCGCAACACCGCAGCGAAAAATCATTGCGGCACTGGTCATGTCGTTAGTGGCGCATCTCATCTTCGGGTCATTTCTCGAACAGGAATTGCCGGACGAGAAAATCGTACCGTTGCAAGCGAAGTTCGTGAAACTGCCGCCTCCGCCCTCGGCGCAGACGAGCGTTGCGGCTGCGAAACCAAAACCGAAACCGCGTCCGAAGCCGCAACCGAACGCTGCCGTCGCGGCATTGCCTTCGACGGAACCAGTCGTTGCGCAAAACGAACCTGTTGTTGAGAAAGCGCCGGAGCCGACACCAGAGCCCAAAAAAGAAGAGCCAGCGGTCGAAAAAATCGCCGAGGTGGTGCCAGAGAAAAAAGCGGAAGAACCCGCACCGCTAGCACCGCCTGCGATTGATCCAAGCAAGTTACCGCCGAAAAAAATTCAACTTGGCTACACCGCGTTTCTTGGCGAAAACCGCGCTGAGTTAGGGCCGTTGCAGCTCACGTTCACGCATGAAAACGGTCGCTACAAATTGCGCGCCGCAGGTCGCGCACGAATTCTTTTTACTGTCGTCTCCGGCAGCGGCGAGTCGGAAGGTGTGATCACTGAGGCGGGCTTGCGTCCCGATCGCTATATCGAAGAGCGTGGCTCACCCGACAAGCGCCGCGAAGTTGTTTTCGATCACCCGAACAAGCGCGTGAAACTGCCCGAGGGCGAGCCGATTGTGATCGACGGCAACGCACATGACCGGTTGACCTGGATCGTGCAGTTTTACTTTGCTCTGCCGAAGGGCGACAGCACGACGTTCACTGTTGTCGACACACGCCGGCTCGATACCTACACGCTCGAGCGCACTGGCAAAGACAACATCGCCACACCGGTGGGCAATGTCGATACGCAAATCTGGAAAGGTTCGCGCAAGCCGCGCGCAGATGGCAGTGGCGGCGGTGGTTCGGCGCAGTTTTGGCTCGCGCCCGATTGGCATTTCATTCCGTTTCAAGTCAAAGTCGTCGACGCTCGCGGGCGCACGCTGTACCTTGAATTGAACGCAATTAACGCAGAATAACTTCGTCGTTTATCGCCCAATTTAATTGGGCGATGAAGTATTTATCGTTATTTCTTGATAACAGGTTTAAATCGGGTCACGACCCAATTAAATGGGTCGATCAACCAAATGGCTCATAGCTATTTTGCATACACAAAATCACGCAGCCCCAGCGATATTGAGGGCACGTACGTGATGATCATCAAGCACGCAAGCACGACGAGCACGAACGGCACGAGTTGCGGAATGATGCGGTCGAGCGAGATGCGGGCGACGGTACACGCCGCGAAGAGATTCACGCCGAACGGCGGTGTAATCATCCCGAGCGCGAGATTCACGACCATGATGATGCCGAAGTGAACAGGATCAATGCCGAAGTACACGGCAACCGGCGCCAAGATCGGCGCGAGCACGATGATCGCAGCACTTGTTTCGATGAACATGCCGATCAGGAACAGCGCCGCGTTCACGCCGAGCAAAAAGATGAACGGGTTTTGCAACACGTCTTTCAAGTACACACCGATTGCATCGG
>JBOFBL010000206.1:0-3928 GCA_051645545.1 Casimicrobium sp.
AATCGCGAGTGACGCCAGCAATCGCAGCGACGTTCACGATCGTGCCGCGATGAATTTGCCAGAACTGATTGGCATCCACTTCATCAAGCAATTCGCGCAGCGGTTTGCGAATGAGCGCTTCTTCGGTTGCCGTTACCACACGCGTGTACTTCTCGTCGGAGTTAAAGAAAAGCACGTCTTTGATGTCGATCAGTTTGAGCGTATTGCCAAGGGAGGCTTTGATCCAGCGCAAAGGTTCGGCGACACTGCCAGCGGTCGCACCCGCAGGCGATGCGCCGCGCATTTCGCGTTTGAGCTGCGAAATGAGCTGCGCCATGTTGTCGGGCAAGGTGGGTGCGTCGCGATCGTCGCTTTCGATGTGTTCTTTCAGTCGCGCAATCGTGGTGATCAAGCGATCCTCTTGAAGCGGTTTGAGCAAGTAATCGACCGCGCCGCGCTCGAATGCGGCCACTGCGTATTCGTGATATGCGGTGACGAAGACGACGTGTGTGTCGGGGCTCGATTCGGCAATCGCGGTTGCAACTTCAAGCCCGGTCATCTCGGGCATACGAATGTCTAAGAAACACATCGTCGGCCGCAGGCTCTCGATCAATTCAACTGCGGATTTGCCGTCTTCGGCTTCGCCGACGATCGTGAGTTCAGGCCAGAGTTTTTCGAGTTTCTTTTTTAAGAATTGGCGAAGCAAGGATTCGTCTTCAGCCAAGATTGCAGTTAATGTCATTCCCATTCGCTGACCCACTTTCCATCCATGTCTTTGAGTTGTCCGCAGGCGACCATCACAATGTCGACGATCCACCAAATTCCTAAACCACCTAAAGTGAAGAGCATAGCCAAAGCCGTGCCGACGCGCCCAACGTAAAAGCGATGCGCGCCGAAAAGGCCGAGCACAATTGCAAGCAAAAGCGCAATGCCGCGCGAGGATTTCGACACGGACGGATCGCGACGTCGGTTCGCCATTTGGGTGGCGCTATAGCTGCGTTTATCCTCGGCATCACGGCGCATGATGCGGCGACCGTTCGCGTCGCGGAAATCGCGACTCAGAATCCACGCAACGTCGAGCACGACCCACATGATGAGCGGCAACAAGAAAATCGGCAAGCCGCCCGTGACAATCGAAAGCAGCAGCAAGCCTGCTTGCAGCGCGCCGGTGCGATAGCGCCCCACATAGAAACGATGAATACCAAGGACACCCAAGAATACCGCCAGTAACGCAGTGACCTGCAACGTGAACGGCGAAACGTGCGCGCTCGATGCGCCTGGCGTTTGCGCGCTCGCCGGATCGACCGGTGCATCTTTCGCACGCAGGCGCACGATTCGGCGACCTTTGGCATCGCGGAATTCGCGCGTTGCGATCCACACAACGTCAAGCACGACCCAGAGCCCGAGCGGTATCAAGAAAATCGGCAGACCACCGGAAATAATGGACAGCAAGCCAAGCGCCGTTTGCGCGAGCGCGCTGCGCTTCAGATCGACGTAATAACGATGCACACCGAGCCAGCCAAAACACATGGCGAGCAAAATGGTGACTTGAATCGAAAACGGCGACACACTATCAGGCGCAGCATCGATGAAGTCCTCTTCGTGAACATCATCGACCGTTTCCGGCACCACGAGCGGCACGCGAATAATGGCACGTACACCACTCGGCGCGTTCGGCTCAACCGCCAATTCCGCTTGCGAGCCGTAGAGCATTTTGAGCCGCTCACGCGTGTTCGCAAGACCAACGCCGGTGCCCGCAGTATCGGCACCGCCAAAGCCTAAACCATCATCGGCGACGAGCACTTCCATGCGCTCGGGATGCGCCTCCGTCGCTTCGAGTTTGCGCGCTTGCACGGCGATTGAGCCGCCTTCTTTCTTCGGCTCCAAACCATGCTTGATCGCGTTTTCAACAAGCGTCGCAATCATCGTCGGCGGCAAGGACACACCGTTCATGTCTGCGGGCACGTTGATGAAATACTTCAATCGATCGCCCATACGAATCTTGAGCAAATCGAGATACGCGCGCACCACATCGACTTCGCGCCCAAGCGTGGATTTCGTTTCGCGCATCGAGGGCATTGCAGCGCGAAGGTACGAAATCAGTCGTTCGAGCATCGTGCCTGCTTGCGGCGGATCGATCTCTTGCAGCGCTTGCACGTGCGCGAGGGTGTTAAACAAGAAATGTGGCTCGACCTGCGCGCGCATGAGCGTGAGGCGCGCCTCCGCGAGTTGGCGGGCGTGGCTCTCGGTACGCTCGCGCGATTCCGCAATCACTGCGCGCTGTTCACCACGCGCCGCACGTCCGGCGAACGAACGCGCGATCAACATGAACAAGAACAGCGCCGTTAAGAAGAGCGCACTGATAGACGCAGGAATAAATTTCTGTACGTCACGGTTGATCGTTGCACGAATAGTCTGCGCATCGGGCTCACCGGGTAGAAAACCGACTGATGTGACAGCGCGCGTATTGTCGAATTCGAGCACGTTACGACCGAATAAATCGATGCGGGTGGTTGTGATCTCGCCTTCATTATCGAGGGCTTTCAACGGCGGCATGGTCGGAGTCTTCGGCGGCGCTGGCACAGCAGGCGGCGTCGAATTAGTCTCGTCGCGCGACTCTTTCGAGCTGCGTTTGCCTTCGATCCGGGCTCGATCCGCTTCGAGCCGGGCACGGTCGGCTTCGAGACGAGCGCGTTCAGCTGCAGCCTCTGCGCGTACGGTTTCCTTCTCGGTGCGTTGCTCTTCGAGCGATTGAATGCTCTCGCCGAGCATCTCGATTTCATCGGTGAGTTCGCGAATTTTTTCCGTGATGTTTGCGTCGCCCTTACCCACATTGGTAGCGAGCTCGCTCAAACGCTTCAACGCCTGGTCGCGCTTCGCGGTTTGTTTGGCAATCTTTGCCGCAAGCTCATCGAGACTGCCTTGGAAGCGCTCAACGGCAAGCGGTTTTGCCATTTCACGTTCGATATCGGCGATCGCAGAATCGATCTCTGCGACTTGCGACTCGTCGCTCGCGAGACTGCGCGCGGCAATCAGTACGCCGCGCCCACGTTCGAGCACTTCATGTTGCAGCGACGTACGCAATGCGTCCTTCGCCGCTTGCGAACGAATTTTGTTCGCCATGCGAATCGAATCGAATGGCACGGCGATGAGCGCGGTACCGATGATCACGATCAAGCCGCCAACCACCAAGCGCCACCACGGCGTCATGCCGAATGCGCGCCATACCCGATTGCTCCAGCCTTGCACGCGCTGACCCGCAGGTGTTGCCGCGAGTGGTGGTTCCTGGGGCAGCGGCGCGTACGGCGGCTGCGGCGCGGGCGGGATCGGGGACGCGTTGGGGTTTGTATCGCTCATGGAAAGCGCGGGCTCGAATAACTCAATTGCCACAGAGTATCTGCGAAGGAACAAGCCCTGTCTTCGCCCGCGCGACGATTCGCGGAATTGCGCGACAAGGCGGTGAACGCAGGGTTATACGAATGACACAGCATGCTCGAGGGAAACACTAATCGAGTAGCTGATTCGTGAATCCCAACGCAATCTATCATTGCCCAATCCGCCAGGGCGAACAGTCAGTTTTTATTAATTATTGAAATAGAACAAAAATTTCGCTATCGCCCAATTAAATTGGACGATTATCAGCGGAGCTATTACTTCTTCCCAGGGTTCGCCGAGAAGAATTCAATCTTGTTCGGTTTATTGCGCCAATCATCGGCGTCTGCGGGCGCGGCTTTCTTACGCGAAATGTTCGGCCAGAGCGGCGCGTACTCGGCATTGAGTTTCAACCACTTCTCATCCAAATCCGAATCCGGTTTGATCGCATCGACCGGACATTCGGGTTCGCACACGCCGCAATCGATGCATTCGTCCGGATGAATGACGAGCATGTTCTCGCCCTCGTAAAAACAATCCACCGGACAGACGTCCACACAATCGGTGTATTTGCATT
>JBOFBL010000207.1:0-2914 GCA_051645545.1 Casimicrobium sp.
TGGGCGTCGAACGGCGACGATTGGATTTTCAGAAGCGAAAGCTCGGATCGTATCGATCTGTTGCCAGAGAAGAAACGCTATGAGCCGAACGAGAAGGCGCGCTTCCAGGTGCGCATGCCGTTCCGCGAAGCGACCGCGCTCGTCACCGTTGAGCGCGAAGGCGTCGTGCTCTCGAATTTCGTGACGCAACTCTCGGGCAAATCGGCAGTGATCGAAGTGCCGATGAAAGAAGAATGGGCACCGAATGCCTATGTGTCAGCGCTGCTCGTGCGTGGGCGCGTGGGCGAGCCGAAACCGACCGCGCTCATTGATCTTGCGAAGCCCGCGTTCAAATTGGGCATCGCAAATGTCGATGTGAATTGGCAGCGCTATAGCCTCGATGTGAAGGTGACGACCGACAAGCCAGAATACCAAACGCGCGATAAAGCGCAGGTGAAAATCAAAGTCGATCGTTCTAACAACAAGCGCCCTGGCGACAACACCGAGGTTGCGGTGTTTGCAATCGACGAAGCGCTGCTCGAATTGCAAGGCAATAACACGTGGAAATTGATCGACACGATGATGCGTCGTCGTGGTCATGACGTGACGAACGCGACTGCGCAAATGCAAGTGATTGGCAAACGTCACTTCGGTCGCAAAGCCTTGCCGCCCGGCGGCTCGGGCGGGCGTGGCGCGGGTACGCGTGAGCTCTTCGATACCTTGATTTTTTGGAAAGCGGATGTGATGACCGATGCGAATGGTGAAGCGAGCGTTGAAGTGCCGCTCAACGATTCGCTCACGCGCTTTCGCATCGTTGCCGTCGCCGAGCGCGCGCAGCAGAACGAAGCGGATCGTTTCGGTACGGGTGAGGCAAGTATTCGCACGACGCGCGATCTCCAACTCTTTTCCGGGCTGCCCAAAGTAATGAGGCATGGCGACGATTTCAGAGCTTCAGTGACTCTGCGTAATTCAACACAACGCGCGATCGTTTCCGAGGCAACGGCGGAGGTTGATGGAAAAGCTCTGCAGAAGCGCGAAGTGCGCATTGCCGCAGGTGAAAGCGCGCTTCTTTCGTGGGACGTGAAAGCCGCAGCAGCCGGCGCGGAATCCGTGTGGAAATTCGACGCGAATGAGAAAGGCAATCCGCGCGGCGATTCCTTGCGAGTGAAGCAAGCTTTGCAAACGCCGCTGCCAATTCGCACCGTGGCCGACGCAACCGCTGAGATCAAAGGCAAAGCGTCGATCACGCTAAAGCCAGATGTCGGTCTGACGATGGCGATTGGCACCATCAAAGATGGCGAACTGCTCGTCTCGCTCGCCCGCGTGTACGGCGCGGACACGAGCGGCATTCGCGGTTACTTCGCGCGCTATCCGTTCGCGTGTTTGGAGCAGCGCACGACCAAAGCGCTCGGCCTCAAAGACGAAGGCTTGTGGAGCATCATCAGCGAATCCTTGCCGACGTATCTCTCGTCGAACGGACTCGCGCACTACTACCCTGGCGCAACAGACGAAGGCTATCCGGTGTTGACTGCGTTCGTGCTCTCGGGCGCGCATGAAGCGGGTTGGAAAATTCCCGATGAAACGCTCAACAAAATGCTCTACGGTTTGGAGCGCTACGTTTCGGGCGAATTGAAATCGACGCGCTCGTGGCTGCCGAACGACAGCATGTACTTGCTCTCGGAAAAATTGATCGCGCTCGAAGCGCTCTCGCGTTACGGTCGTGCATCGAAGCGTTTGCTCGACACGGTGCGTGTCGATCCGGTGAAACTTACGGTCGCATCGCTTGCCGATTGGATCGACATTCTGAATCGCACGAAAGATTTGCCAAATCGCGATGTGCTGCGCGCAGCGGCAATCAAAGAATTGCGCGATCAGATTCGCGTGACCGGAAGCGTCGCGAACGTTGCGCGCACCGACGATCGCTGGTATTTCATGCGCAGCGAGGATTACACGGTGGCGCGCATGTTCCGCTTGAGTCTCGATAATCAAGAGTTCGCGCAATTCAAAACGCCACTCTTGCGACAACTCAATTCCCGCATGCTGCGCTCGGGTCATTTCTGGAGCACGCAAGCGAACATTTGGGCCGCGTTTGCCTTGGAGCGTCATGCCAAACAAGCGAGCGCTGAAGGCCGCACGCGGATCACGTTCCGAGGCGAGACGAAAGAAGCCGTGTGGGACGCGAATGTGCTCGATCAAGAACTGAAATTCGCGTGGAACGGCGCTGCGGCGCAAACGGGCGAAGTCGCAATCGAGCATTTGGGAAAAGGCGAGCCCTGGGCGCGTGCGCAACTGCGCGCCGCCGTGCCGCTCACTGGAATGCAGAACAACGGCATTGCGCTCACGAAAACGATCCAGCCGATACAACAAAAGATGAGAGGCAAGTACAGCGTCGGCGATGTGTTGCAAGTCACCGTGACGGCGTCGAACACTGCCGATCTCGGCTGGCTCGCGATTGATGATCCGGTGCCGACGGGCGCAACAGTGCTCGGCGGTTTGTCGAAACTCGCCACCGTCGGCGAGACCGCGAAAACCTGGCAAGGCTATCGCTACATCGAGCGCACGTTCACCAATGTTCGTTCGTCGTTTGAATATGCGACGAAAGGTAAACATAGTTTCACGTATGAGCTTCGTTTAACGACACCCGGCAAGTTCGCGCTACCGCCTACGCATGCGGAAGCGATGTACGCGCCAGAGGTGAATGGGCAGCTGGGCAATGCTGTGTTTGAGATTGAACCATGATCGCGTGTGGCGCATCGGTGAGTAGGGTGGGTGGAGCGAAGCGATACCCACCATTACCCGTATCCGAGAGCAATGCGATTTTTTTTCTTGTATGTAGTGCGCGGCGCAGTCGATGGGTATCGCTTCGCTCCACCCATCCTACGTGTTGCTCGACGTTGCAACGCTCGGTCTTCACCCATGTGACGACCGGAATTTC
>JBOFBL010000208.1:0-2029 GCA_051645545.1 Casimicrobium sp.
GAAACACAACTCACGCGCTGGTCGCTCAAAGTCTCGGCAGAGGCCGATGTGGACTTGCGTATGTATCTCGCGCAGCATGGGATGCGTAAGGGCGATCTATCGAAGTTCGTTGAACAAGCCGTGCGCCGCGATTTATTGAACCGCATGCTCGACGAGCAAAGCGAGCGCAATGCGTCGCTTGATCCGAGCGTCTTCGAAAATGACATTGCCACTGCGATCCGAGAAGTACGCGGTGCGAATCGCACTAACGCGTTCACCAAACGTTCATGACGATCGCAGTGATCGATACCAATCTCTTGGTATCGGCGCTGATTCAACCGAGCGCCCTTCCAGGTCGTGTACTTCGAGCTTGGTCTGAGCATCGGCGTTATACGCTCGCAACCTGTGCGTATCAAATGCAAGAGCTTCGCGAAGTAACGCGACGGCCTTCGGTCGCGAAGTATTTCTTACCGTCGCAAGCCGGACGCTTTATCAACCAATTAAATGCGCTTGCTTTACTCGCTGTCGGGCCGCTACCGGCAATCGATGTGTCACCCGACCCGTTCGACAATTTCTTACTCGCAACCGCGCAAGTGACGCAAGCGAACTTCATCGTTTCGGGCGATAAGGCCGATGTGCTGTCTCTCAACCAGTTCGGTGCGACGCGTATCGTGACGATGCGCGCGTTTGCCGCGAGCATTGGAATCACCTGACGCGGTGTCTGGTTTTTCGTGCAATTTGTGGCGCTAGTCATCTTTCGCGGCACCTTCACCCTAAGCGTGTTTCTTGAACACTCGGCTCAATTGCAGCGCGCGTTTCCTATCCTCGGTATGCAAGTAGTTTGAAGTTGTGTTCACTGACGCATGCCGCAAGTTATCGCGGACCGTGACGAGATCGGCGCCGCCATCGAGCGCAAACGTTGCGTGCGTGTGTCGGTCAACACGACTTCAAACTACTTGCACACCGAAGACAAACGACGTGCTGCACAACTCGGTCGCGTCTTCAAGAAGGTCGCCGGGCGCTAAGTGCTGAGGATTGCAAAAGGTGCCAAACGCTGCAAATTGTACGTAAATCAACGACAGTTGGAAATCGGTGAATTTTTAACATATTGATTTACAACGCATTTTTTGCGTCAAACGCTACAAATTGCACGAAAATCAAGATCACCCCGATTTCGGTGCAAAAAAGCCCCGGTCAAACGTTATGATGAGCCCTTGAGTCAAACCGTGCTTCGGCGCGTGGAAACAGGATTACCCTGTGTCCGGTAAAATTACCTGAACAGGTATAAACTAGCAGCATGGCCAACAAAGAAAAGCCGCTCAAATGGATCGCGAGCAGCTGGATCTCATGGCATTACCGATCGATGTACGCCGACGTTTTGGCTACGCACTGTCGGTGGCGCAACTGGGCGACCAAGACGACGCCGCAAAAGTGCTCAAAGCCTTCGGCGGCGCAGGTGTGTTGGAAATTCTCGAAGACGATGTGGGCGGCACGTATCGCGCGGTCTACACCGTGAAATTTGCGGAAGCGGTGTTCGTACTGCATTGCTTCTAAAAGAAGAGCAAGCGCGGGATTGCGACACCGAAAACAGATATCGACATCATCCGCGCTCGGCTCAAAGTGGCCGAAGCAATGGCACAGGAGCTACACAATGCAAAAACAAATCATTGATGGCGTCGAAGTAACGAGCAGTTCGGGCAACGTCTTTGCCGATCTCGGACTCCCTGACGCTGAGAAACTGAAAATCAAAACGGCGTTAGTCGTTGAAATCCGAAAAGCGATGCGCGCGCTCGGGCTCACCCAACAAGCGGCCGCCAAACGCATGGGCATCCCGCAACCGAAGGTGTCCGGCATGATGCGCGGGGGCTTTACCAATCTCTCTGAACGCAAGCTGATGGATTGCTTGAATCGCCTCGGTTACGATATTGAGATTCAGGTGAAGAGGGCGGCCGCCCCTGTGGGGCATCTGACACTCGCCACCGTTTGATCCGAGCTAATCCGATGGCCGCCTGCATTACTGACCAGGTATGAGAGGTAACTCCCCACACAC
>JBOFBL010000209.1:0-6271 GCA_051645545.1 Casimicrobium sp.
GGCACACCTTCACGTACAACGAGCGCGCGCGCATCACACGCGCCGTCGATGGGCTTGGGCGCACGACCACGTTCTACTACGACGAGCGCAAAGACATCGTTGCGATCGTCGATCCAGAAGGCAATCGACAAGCCACACCCTTCGATGCCAATGGTCATATCGAAGCGGCCACTGATCCGATTGGGCGCAGCACGTCTTACCAGTTCGATCAACGTGGCAATTTAGTTTCGCTGATTGACCCGAGTGGCGCGAGCACCACGCTCACGTACAACGAGATCGATTTGCCGGTGACGATCACCGATGCGCTGAGCAATACATGGAAATCGGATTACGACGAGCGCGGGCATCTGCTCGCGAGCATCGATGCGCTCGATCAGCGCACCGCTTATTCGTACAACGAACGTGGCTTACCGATTGAAATCATCGATGCCAGGGGCGGCACCAAGCGCTTGCAATGGAGTGAAGCGGGTGAGCTCATCGCCTACACGGATTGCTCGAATCGCACCACGCAATACGACTACGATTTCTTTGGCAACCTCACCGCAGTGACTGATGCACTCGGCCAGACGACGCGCTACTACTACGATTTAACGCGACGCTTGACGAGTGTTGAACAACCCGACGGCGGCAAACACTTCTACCAATACGACGGCGAAGATCGCTTAATTGCGTACACCGATCCGCTGGGCGCGATCACGAAGTATCGCTACAACGCCAACGGCGATCCGATTGAGCGGCAGGATGCCACGGGGCACACCCTTGCCTATCGCTATGACGCTGCCAATCGCCTGATCGCGCTCATTAACGAGAACGGTGCGGTCTACCTGTTCCGCTATGACAACGCTGACAACTTGATCGAAGAGATCGGCTTCGATGGCAGAGTACAGCGGTATTGTTACAACGCCACTGGCGAGTTGACGCACCTGATCGAAGTGGGTGCCTTGAGTGATTCCCAAGCAGGCCCGGGCAAGACCACGTGGTTCAGTCGCGATGCGATGGGTCGATTGGTTGAAAAGCGGCACAGCGATACCGCAACAAACACCGCAGAGAACGCATCGCTAGCGGTCACCCAATTCACTTACGATCCGCTGGGTCGCTTAACCCAGGCGACCAACCCCGACGCACATATCGCGTTCGCCTACGACGCGCTCTCGCAGCTCGTCGAAGAGACGCAAACGCATCTACCTGCGAACGTCAAAGACACCAACACCCTCTTCAAGCTCCAGCATCGCTACGATGCGCTGGGCAATCGGATTGAAACCAATCTGCCGGGGCCGAATGGTGAAGCAGGTAAACGCGTTCACTGGCTCTACTATGGCAGCGGCCACCTGCACCAGATCAACGTCGAAGAAAACGGCGAGCATCACACGATTGTCGACATCGAGCGCGATCAACTGCATCGCGAGATCGAGCGCACGCAAGGTGCGATTGCAAGCCACTACGCATTCGATCCGATGGGACGGCTCGCCGCGCACAAGATCACGCGGCAAAAGCAAGTCAATGCGAATCTCATCACGAGCGATCGCGTCGGCGCGGATACGCGTATGGGTACGCGCGCAGACGCACGCGCAACCCCTGCGCTCAACCTTCCGCACGCGGAGCTCATCAAGCGTAGCTTCAACTACGACGTTGCAGGCAACTTAACGGGCGTCGCTGATAGTCTGCGCGGTGTCTCGAAGTATCAATACGACGCGCTGAGCCGGATTCGCAATGCCGAGCGCGCGGTGGGCAATGAAGCGTTTGACTTCGATCCTGCGGGGAACTTGCTCAATACCAATGCTGCGAGCAGCACCAGCAAAGCAAATACAACCCCGGCAAGCGGTGGCGTGAGCGGAGATCAGTTAAGCAAAATCCAGAGCAACCGAATCGCCGTCTTCCAGGACTTGCGATTCGAGTACGACGAACACGGCAACATCACGAAACGATTGCAGGGTTGGCACACTGAACAACACTTCCGCTACAGCCCTGAGCATCAACTCGTTGAAGCGACTGTTACGCGCTACACCGAGAAGCTAGAACCGAAGCTGGTTCCCTCACGTCACTCCCGCGAAGGCGGGAACCCAGACCGAGACAACCTCGGCAACGAGGACGCACGTCCGCACACCACGCAAGTCACCAAGTACCGCTACGACCCGCTCGGCAGAAGAATCGACAAGACGGACACCTTTGCCGCAACAAGATTCATCTACGACGGCGATTTACTGATCGGCGAGCTCAGAGGCTCGAAGCTCAGCGAATACTTGTACGAGCCCAACTCATTCGTACCGCTGGCAAAGCTGGAGAGTGAGTGGAAAGCCAGCGAACGAAACAGCGAAGCGAATAACGAAACAAACAGCGAAGAAACCGCGGAACAAGGTTTCAAGAACTTGCAAACGCTTGCTGCACTCATCGCAAGCAATCCAGCGGCTGCAGAAGCGCAACGCATTGCTATCGAGCAGCAAAAGGTCAAAGCTAAAGAGCTGTTTGGAGAGAGCGACGAACTCGACGAGTACTTGCGGTCATCGCCCATAAATATTGGGCGAATTGAGTCAAAACAGCAATTATCAGAAAATAGTCAAACAGGAAGCATCGCCCAATTAAATAGGGCGACAAAGCAATTTGCTGTTTACTACTACCACTGCGATCAGATCGGCGCGCCGCAGGAGCTCACCGACGAACAAGGCAAGATCGTTTGGGCCGCAAGCTACAAGGTCTGGGGCGAAACTGAGTCGCTTCAATTCCTCAAGACCGGAACGGATGACAGCCCGCAAGTCTTCTCGCGCAACGCACGCACGATCGCCTACGAAGACAGCAAGCGCGTTCAATCGCTCAACCTGATCGAACAACCGATCCGATTCCAAGGGCAATATTTCGATCAAGAGACGCAGCTTCACTACAACCGATTCAGGTACTACGATCCCATCGTCGGACGGTTCATTCATCAAGATCCGATTGGTTTAGCGGGAGGATTGAACCTACTTCGATACGCCCCCAGTCCGATCGTGTGGACAGACCCATTAGGCTTGATGTCAGGCAATGCCACTGATCTTCCAATAATTAAACCAGGCACAAAAGAATGGAAAGACGCAGTTGCAAAAATAAAATCCGGCGGTAAATCAAACTTTCGTGTTGATTGCCAGTTGAATGCTGAAAAAATGCTCATGGAAGCGAAGCCTGATATCCAACTAATGGACACTTACTGCACCTGCCCTTACAAGAAAGGATATGAGCGCCATCCTAATGAGTCACATACGCAAAACGCCCCACAAAATGACTTACCGCATCTAAAGTGGAAAGACTGGGAATGTGGAAAGAAGGCTGGCGGAGCAGGACATATTTTTCATGGCGAATAAGTTTCTTTTTGACGAGAAAAAAAATCCCATCGCGCATAGGTTTAATGATTCGAGTTGCCGATTAACAGAAGATGAAAAGAAAAATATATATTTTTTAGACTCAAATTTCTCTAAAGATTTGTGGTTTACGAAAGTTTCGTCTACCCTTCATTTGTCATTGATAACTAAAACGAACAAGCTTTTTAACTCAAGAAAAATTGGAACTCTTGAGTGGGATAACTACCAAGATGGAGTTGATTTTTTCAATTTCCATTTGCAAGGAGAAAGATTAGTTACTTTTTTTTGGGGGCCGGATATTTCATGTATTACAGACGCTAATATTTTTCGAAAATCATGGGATGATTTTTTTTATCCATCAGACGAAAACTCTGTTTTAGTCGTACCATTTCTTAACAAAAAAATATTTAGTTTCGAAGAGCATTTTTTTCTTATTGATTAGTCACCCGCCGTATCCACAGCAGACACGAACGTTAGCGAATGATTGCAATGTCAAAGATATATAGTGTTCACTGTGCTCACGATAACCTTTGGGTACGCACATGTAAATAAGTATGCGCGTTGCATCACTCGCTCGCAAAGCTCGCTCCGGATTTCAAGTGATCGCAAAACTCACGGCGATCACGTTGCAATTACTTTGGTTGCTCACCACATCAATGGCGGGTTCACAACCCGCATGCGTTTGCATCTCTTGGATCGATTTGAATTTGACCGAATACGCGATGAAGTGTGCCCCGCACACTTCATCGCGATTCGTCTTCCAAGACCTGCGATTCGAGTATGACGAGCACGGCAACATCACGAAGCGCTTGCAAGGTTGGCACACCGAACAACACTTCCGCTACAGCCCTGAGCATCAACTCGTTGAAGCGACTGTTACGCGCTACACCGAGAAGCTTGAACCGAAACTTGTTAAGACAAGCAGCAAGGATCAACAGACTGCGTCGGCCTACGAAGAAGGAACGAACCCAGCCTCTCCGTTCGTGGTGAGCCCGTCGAACCATGAACGGCCGCACACCACGCAAGTCACCAAGTACCGCTACGACCCCCTCGGCAGAAGAATCGACAAAACGGACACCTTTGCCGCAACAAGATTCATCTACGACGGCGATTTACTGATCGGCGAGCTCAGAGGCTCGAAGCTCAGCGAATACTTGTACGAACCGAACTCGTTCGTGCCGCTAGCAAAGCTTGAAAGCGAATGGAAAGCCAGCGAGCGCACAGCACCACAAGACGGCAAAGAGGACAACGAAGAAACCGCAGAACAAGGTCTCAAGAACCTGCAAGCGCTCGCACAATTAGTTGCAAGCAATCCAGCCGCCGCAGAAGCACAACGCATTGCTATCGAGCAGCAGAAGGCAAAGGCAAAAGTGCTATTTGGTGAGAGTGACGAACTCGACGAACACTTGCAGCTATTGCCCACAAATATTGGGCGAAGCGAGCAAAAACAAGCGTTCTCAGAAAACAACAAAAAAACGAGCATCGCCCAATTAAATAGGGCGACAAAGCGCTTTGCTGTTTACTACTACCACTGCGATCAGATCGGCGCGCCGCAGGAGCTCACCGACGAACAAGGCAAGATCGTTTGGGCCGCAAGCTACAAGGTCTGGGGTGAAACTGAGTCGCTTCAATTCCTCAAAACAGGAACGGATGACAGACCACAAGACAGCTACCAAGTCTTCTCGCGCAACACGCGCACGATTGCCTACGAAGACAGCAAACGCGTTCAATCGCTCAACCTGATCGAACAACCGATCCGATTCCAAGGGCAATATTTCGATCAAGAGACGCAGCTTCATTACAACCGGTTCCGATACTACGACCCCGTCGTTGGGCGATTTATTCATCAGGATCCAATTGGATTGAAAGGTGGATTTAATTTATTCACATCGATACCAAATCCGTTTGCGTGGAGTGACGCAAGAGGGCTATCGGGCGATAAGGTTCACACAGGCACGGTATATCGCGCTCTTACGGGCACGCAAAAAGAATGTGCCCTTAAAGGTGAACATATTCAGCCAAAGGACTCGTCTGCTAAGTACACGCCGCAACAACATGTCGGTGACGGCAAGCTAAAAACTCAGTTCTTATCAACAACAAAAAAAGAAAAAACTGCCGACTTTTACAATAAATGCGATTGCAAAATAGCAATCGATCTCTCCAAAATAGACGACTGCAATATTACGGATGTAAGCGACGGTGGAGACCTTACTGGTAAGGCTAGAAAATGGGCGAAAAAGGATAAGGAAATGCTGATCGAGGGTGGCTTGCCGCCTGGTTCTTACACGGTGATTAAATGAATAACTTATTAATAGATGAAAATTTCAGACTTATCGAGAAAGAACTGGCTGACTATTATTCTTCGGATTTGTCAGAAGAAGAAGATACAGCTCAGAATAGAGCGATTAAGCGTCGAATTGTTTCGCTCCTTGCGGGTGCGTGCGCTAGTGGCGATGTTGCTACAAAGCAAAAAGCTTTGCTGCTTCTCGCTGAGAATACAGGCTGCCATGAGGATTTAGAAATTCTTACCGAATTCATTCCCGATCTTATTGAGAAGGGATACATAACACAGTTGGAATTTGACCTGCTATTGCAGCGCTCCCCAGCGAACAGATGGGGTTAGAGAAGCTGCTGCCAGTGGATTCTGAGCTTACGCTGTCTTGCTCCTGCCCCGTCTAAAAGCGCAATAATCAAAAAGCGTTCTTCGGAGTGCTTTTTGAATGCTCGCAGTGCTCACGTCAAGCTAATTGATAGTTGTGATAACCGAGGTGCAGGCTCATGTATGGGATGCGCTGCTCCCGTGAATTAGCAACGAGTTGAATTAGAGTCCGTTTCACCTGAGAGAAGGAAGACGGACGATGAAGAAGAAGCAATTTACGGAAGAGCAAATCATTGGTTTTCTGCGCGAGGCCGATGCGGGTTTAGCCATCAAGGAGCTCTGT
>JBOFBL010000210.1:0-23568 GCA_051645545.1 Casimicrobium sp.
GTTCGGAATATCTAGAGACTGTTGTATCGATGCAGGTCGCGGCAAGCCGCTCCTACAGTTCAACCGTTAACGTGCTTCGCGAAACTCTCGATGATTGGCATGAGGTGATCGCGCTTGGTCTTCAACGCCGCCTGATTCACAATCAACCGCGCGGAAATGTCGGCAATTTTTTCAACCGCACGCAGATTGTTCGCTTTAAGCGTAGCGCCACTGCTCACCACGTCCACAATCGCGTCGGCCATTCCAACGAGCGGCGCCAATTCCATTGAGCCGTAGAGTTTGATCAGATCGACGTGCACGCCCTTCTTGGCGAAGTGCGCACGTGCGGTATCAATATATTTAGTGGCAACGCGCAAGCGACGACCACGCTGCACGAGCGCTTCGTAATCGGTGCTGTCGGGCACAGCCACCATCAAACGGCAGGTCGCGATTTTCAGATCGAGCGGTTCGTAGAGACCGGTCGTATCAGTTTCCATCAGCGTATCTTTGCCGGAGATGCCGATGTCCGCGCCGCCGTGTTGCACGTAGGTCGGCACGTCGCTCGCGCGCACAAGCACGACGCGCACGTCGGCGCGCTCGGTCGCGAGGATCAATTTGCGCGAGGATTCGGGATCTTCGGTGACGTCCATACCCGCTGCTTTCAACAGCGGTCGCGTGTCGTCGAGGATGCGGCCTTTGGAGAGGGCGAAGGTAATCATTGGCGGCTCTCGGTAAGCATCTCAATACCCGTCATCCCCGCGAAGGCGGGGATCCAGACCGGGCTGTTCACAACCTTATCCGAGTTTTGGCTTAACGCGATCTTTTCTCGGACTGGGTCCCCGCCTACGCGGGGATGACAGCAATGCAAACGCGATCGCGCAAAAGGTAACGAAAGCGTCATCCCTGCATCTCCGCCCACCGCTCAGGCGTATAAGTTTTCATCGACAAAGCATGAATCTCTGCCTTCATGCGATCGCCCAGCACGGCATAAACCTTTTGCTGTTGCTTCACTAGCATCAAGCCACGAAACTCCGGGCTCACAATGGTTGCGTAGAAATGTTGACCATCGCCCTCGACCTCAATGTGATCGCATTGCAGGCCAGCGGTGATGTAGTTCTTGACCATGTCGGGAGTGACCATAGTGTTCTTTCTTATTGGCGCAATTTGTAGCCCGTCACGAGCATTCGCATGGCGACGATCGTGAGCAGCGTCATGAAGAATGCAACGACCGCGAGCGAGATCCATGGACTCACATCGGAGACGCCGAAGAATCCATAGCGAAAGCCGTCGATCATGTAGAAAAACGGATTGACGTGCGAGATTTTTTGCCAGAACGCGGGCAGCGTTTGGATCGAATAGAACGTACCGGCGAGGAACGTAAGCGGCATGATGATGAAGTTTTGAAACACAGCGAGGTGATCGAATTTCTCAGACCAGATGCCTGCGATCAAACCGAGCGTGCCGAGAATCCAGGTGCCGCCGAACGCAAATGCGAGTACCCACAGCGGATTGTTCGGCACCATTGCATGCCACGGCACAAACGGCAGCGTTAGCAGCCACATGAAGAAGCCCACGGTGAGCCCGCGCGCCATCGCACCGAACACGTAGGCGCAGAAAATTTCAAGCGACGTGATCGGTGGCAACAAAATGAAAATCAGGTTGCGCATCATCTTTGATTGAATCATCGACGACGATGAATTCGCGAATGCGTTTTGCAACACCGCCATCATGATGAGGCCGGGCACCAAAAACTCGACGTACGAAATCTTGCCGTCGTAGACTTTGACGTGTTCCGAAAGCGCGTGCGAGAAGATCAAAAGATAGAGCAGCGTGGTGACAACAGGTGCAACCACGGTTTGGAAACCAACCTTCCAAAATCTCAGGCATTCCTTGTAAAAAAGCGCCTTAAAGCCTGGGCCTAAAATCGGTTGCGATGCCCTTTTAAATTGGGCATTGCTGCCCGTGGTTGGCACCGGATTCTGTGGTTGATTTAACACGTCGCTCATAGATTCTTCGGCGTTACGCCGCCTCCTTGGACGTGAGTTTTAGGAAGGCCTGTTCGAGATCGGCTTCGCCGAGCTTCATCTCTTTCACTGCGATGTTCGCTTCGCGATACGCGGTCAATAACGATTCAAGCTCTGCGTAACCCGAGAGCGTGTAGCCCTGTGCGCCGCTCGCCTGAATGCCGCCGCGCGATGCCCACGTTGGCGGCACGGCATCGGCGGAAATTTGCACGGTGATCCCCGACATGCCGCGCAATAAATTCGCCGTCGTATCAAGCGCGACCACTTTGCCCTCTTTAAGCATCGCGACACGTTGACAGAGCGCTTCGGCTTCTTCGAGGTAGTGCGTGGTCAAAATAATCGTGTGGCCTTCGGCGTTGAGTCGCTTGATGAAGCTCCACAAGTTTTGTCGCAACTCGACATCGACGCCCGCCGTCGGCTCATCAAGCACGATGACTGGTGGTTTGTGCACGAGCGCTTGCCCGACCAACACGCGACGCTTCATGCCACCCGAGAGTGCGCGCATGTTCGCTTTGCTTTTGCTCGTGAGATCAAGGTTCTCAAGAATCTCGTCGATCCACGCGCCCGCGTTTTTTACGCCGTAATACTTCGCTTGCAACTCAAGTGTTTCGCGCACCGTGAAAAACGGATCGAACACGAGCTCTTGCGGCACCACGCCTAAATTCGTTCGTGCATCGCGATACTCGCGGACCGTGTCGAAACCCATCACGCGTGTGACACCGCTGTCGGCTTTGGTGAGTCCAGCGAGAATGGAAATCAGCGTCGTTTTGCCTGCGCCGTTCGGGCCCAGCAATGCGAAAAATTCGCCCTGCTCGATGCGTAAATTCACGTCATTGAGTGCCTGGACGTTACCGGACGCATTGGGAAATGACTTGCTGACGCCTGCGATTTCAACGGCAGGCACACGGGCGCTTAGATTCACAGATGGGCTCTCGTTAGAACCCTTGATTTTAACGGGCGCGGCGAAAACCCTATTCGAAGAGTGCGGCCACGTCGTACGCGGTCGCGAGGCGAGCAATTTCGGGCGTTGGATGAATCAGGCGGCGCGTGGGCACGCTGCCGCCGGAATTCCCTTCATCGAGATGATTGCCACGTAGCGAGGTGAGCACGGCGAGCCCCGCCGAATCGAGACGCGTGACGCCCGAACAATCGATTTCGGTAGCGCCCACGGCTTCGCGCGCGAGCGCCTGCCAGCGCGTATTCGCGTTTGCGTAGGTGAGTTCGCCTTCGATCTTCATGTTTTTGCGTACGATGGGTATCGCTTCGCTCCACCCATCCTACGTTTTATTTGTTTTTGGCTTGCAGTTGTTTGATCAAAGCGTCGACGCCTTGATTGCTGATCACGCTATTGAACTCGTCGCGATAGTTGGTAACCAAGCTCACACCGGCTACAGCCACGTCGTAGGCTTTCCATGAACCGTCCGCTGCTTTTTCCATCGAATAGTCGATCGGAATGCCTTGACCGTTGGCTTGTTGCACCACCGTTTTCACGGTTACATCCGAATCGCTCGGTTGCATGCGAAGCGGTCGGTAATCGATCGTGTTGTTCTTGAAGTTAGACAAGGACGACGAGTACGTACGCACGAGCAGCGTTCTGAATTCTTTCGCGAGCGTGGCTTGTTGCTCGGGCGAAGCTTTAGACCAATTGCGGCCCATCGCCAGCTGCGTCATGCGCATGAAATTGAAATTCGGCACGAGCTTCGATTCAATCAGGTCGCGAAGCTTCGCCTGGTTGTTCAAAATACCGGGGTCAGATTTCAAAACACCGGTAACCTCCGTAGCAACGGCTTTCACCTGCGCGTCGGGCGCAACTTGTGCAGCCACGGCAAGCGCGGCACTGGCAACCATTACCGCCGAGAATTGAATCCACCACTTACGAATCGAAAACATCTCAATAACTTCCTAGAAAAATTACTCTTTCGGCGCTTTGCCATCGCGAATCAGCGATTCGCGGCGCTGCAAGTACGCCGAGCGAGTGAACGTGTAGCGATCCAGTGCCGCCTGATTGGCCAGTGCTTCCACTGGGAACAAGCTCACACGTGCATCCACCACACGAAGGCCCGTTAACGAGTTGCGCACCGGAACGGATGACACAAACGACAACGGGTCGTACTGGCCTTCGCCAATACGCGCAATGCCGTCGCGCACCGACGATGGGCCTAAAAACGGCAACACGAGGTAAGGGCCGGCGCCGATGCCCCAGTAACCAATAGCCTGACCCAAATCTTCGTCGCCACGCTCGATACCCATCGGTGTCGCGAGATCGAAAATGCCGCCGAGGCCGATCGTCGAATTCAGAATCACGCGACCGAGATCGTCGCCGACCTTCGCACCTTTGAGTTGCAGTGCGCCCGAAACGATCGATTGCGCGTCAGACATGTTTTGAAACACATTCGATACGCCGCGCTTCACCGGCGCGGGCGTGACCGTGTCGTAGCCCTTGGCAATCGGTTTGAAGAGGTAATGATCGAAGGTCGAATTAAACGAAAAAATGCCGCGATTGATCGGCTCAAGCGGATCGCCAGGCGCCGCGGCTTTAAACGATGCGCAGCCCGAGAGCGCCAAACTTGCGAGCGCTGTTAAGCCCAGAAAAACATGTTTCATCATGGTTTGACTCCTGCTGCGGGTGCCGTGTTCCCGCCGTTTTGCTCGGGCGGTTTTTGGGCTTGACTAAACATAAATTGCGAAATCAGCTTTTCGAGCTGAATCGCCGATTGCGTTTTCTTCAGCGCATCTTCGTCTTTAAGAATTTCGCTATCGCCGCCCGCTTCAAGGCCGATGAATTGTTCGCCGAGCAAGCCATTGGTAAAGATTGCGGCAATCGTGTCGCGACTGAATTTGAATTGATTATCGATGTGAATGCGAACAACGGCCTCGTAGGTTTTCGGATCGAGACGAATTTTTTCGACACGCCCGACGACGACACCTGCGCTTTTCACAGGCGCACGCGGTTTTAGGTTGCCAATGTTGTCGAAGCGCGCCATGACTTCGTAGCCGTTTTTTTCCTCTTTGAAATTGAGCAAATTACCCACTTTCAACGCGAGAAAAAAGAGCGCACCCATGCCGATTGCGACAAAGATGCCAACCCAGAGATCGATGGTTCGTTTATTCATAGTCGAGTATTTCTATACGCTGCCACGGAACATGAAGACCGTGAGCACAAAATCGAGCGCGAGGATTACTAGCGCAGAGGTCACCACCGTACGCGTGGTCGCCGCGGAGACGCCTTCAGCGGTGGGCGTGGCATCGTAGCCTTCGAACACCGCAATCAAACTCACAGCGAATGCGAACACGATGCTTTTGATGACGCCGTTCATCACATCGTAGCGCCAATCGACGGCCGCCTGCATTTGTCCCCAAAACGCGCCGTTGTCGATGCCAATCAATTTCACACCAACGAGGTAGCCGCCGTAGATGCCGAGCATCGAGAACAATGCTGCAAGTAATGGCAATGAAATCACGCCCGCCCAAAAGCGTGGCGCGACGACGCGCGCGACAGGATCGACCGCCATCACTTCCATTGCAGAAAGCTGCTCGGTCGTTTTCATCAACCCGATTTCAGCGGTGATCGCCGAGCCCGCGCGCGACGCGAAAAGTAGACCCGCAACGACCGGCCCCAGTTCGCGCACGAGCGAGAGCGCAACGAGCACGCCCATTGCCTCGGTCGCGCCAAACCGCACGAGTGTTTCGTAGCCCTGAAGCGCGAGCACCATGCCGATGAAAAGACCGCTCATCAATACGATGATGAGCGAGAGCACGCCCGCTTGGTAGAGTTCGTTAATCAACAAGCGAGGACGCAGAAAGGTCGCGCCACTTGCCCGCACTACCGCGAACAAAAACCGCGTGGCAAAGCCCAAGCGCGTGACGCCGTCGCGCACGCTTTCGCCCAAACCCACGAGCCAATTGGTAAGCCCCGCGAAAAGCCCACTCATGCGAATTCCTCGACGAGCGTTTTTGCAGGATAGTGAAAGCGCACGGGACCGTCGGGTTCGCCGTTGACGAATTGCTTCACGAATGGATCGTGACTTGCCTTGATTGAGGCAACATCGCCTTCCGCAACGACCTTGCCTTCGGCGATGAAATAAATGTAGTCGACGATTTTGAGTGATTCGGCGATATCGTGCGTCACGAGAATCGAAGTCATTCCCAACGCATCATTCAACTTGCGAATCAATTGGCCGACCACCGACAGCGAGATCGGATCGAGTCCGGCAAACGGCTCGTCATAGAGGACCAATTCGGGGTCGAGCGCGATCGTGCGCGCGAGCGCGACGCGGCGCGCCATGCCGCCGGAGAGCTCGCTCGGTTTGAGATTCGCAGTGCCGCGCAAGCCCACCGCGTTTAATTTCATGAGCACCAAATCGCGAATCACCGGCTCGGGTAAATCGGTGTGCTCGCGAATCGGAAACGCGACGTTTTCGAACACGGTCATGTCGGTAAACAAGGCGCCGAATTGAAACAACATACCGAGACGGCGGCGATGCGCAAACATTTGATCGCGCGTCATGGTCGCAATCGATTGCCCGGACACGTTGACCGACCCGGCGCTTGCTTTGTGTTGCCCGCAAATCAGTCGCAGCACGGTTGTCTTGCCGCAACCGGAACCGCCCATCACTGCGACGAGTTTTCCTTTCGGGACCTTGAGCGTCACGCCAGAGAGAATTTGTCGCTCTTTGGTGTAGCCAAAGCTCACGTCAGTCAGTTCAATCATGGGAACTGAAACGTTATCGGCAGCGGGGGCACCATTCGGCGCGGAGGAAGAGGACATTGAACTGATTTTATCGGTCGTTTTTTGCGTACCGTCGATTTAACTCGGCGATGCGTCGATTTACAAACGATGCTATCAGATTTCTTTTTGATCGCCCACTACTATTGGACAGAGCAATCGTGCAAATTACGTATTGAGTTAGTAATATTTATGCTTGATCGCCCAATTAATTCGGGCGATGGTTAATTTATTTGTAACAAAAATAGCGCGGATATTTCAATCGCGTTTCAGCGATTCAGCGAGCTCGAAGAGCACCGAGCGCGGCTCGCCGGTCAGTTTTGACGCCACTTTGGCTGCTTTCGACGCTGGAAGTTCTTCGAGGAGCGCTTTCATGAGTGTTTTCGAGTCGAAAAGCGTTTGCGTGGCATTGGATTTGGTGGCTTTGGCATCGACAACAATCACAAATTCACCACGCATTTGCGCCTCGTTATTGCGAAGCCATTCGCCAAGGTCGCCCGCTGCAATCGCAGTGATCGTTTCGAATTTTTTAGTGAGCTCGCGAGCAATGACGACGCGACGATCTGCGGGTAACAACGCGCCGCATCGCACAAGCGTTTTCTCCGCGCGATGCGGCGACTCGAAAAACACCGAGATTTCCATGCCCTCGGACATCGCATCGATAAACGCATCAAGCGCGCTCGCGGTCGTCGGCGCAAAACCGAGGAACGTGAAGGCAGTCGCCTCAAGTCCCGACACTGACATTGCAGTTGTCACCGCCGACACCCCAGGAATCGGAATCACGCGATGCCCGGCCTCGCGCACGGCGGCCACCAATCGCGCGCCAGGATCGCTCACCGCAGGCGTGCCCGCATCGCTTGCGTATACGACGGCCTCGCCAGCGGCGACGCGCGCGATGACGTGTTCGCTTTGTTCCCGTTCGTTGTGCTCACGCACCGAAAACAGTGTCGGTGCGTCGATGTTGAGGTGACGCAGTAACTCGCGTGTCATGCGTGTGTCCTCGCAGGCAATTGCATGCGCGCGCTTGAGCGTATCGAGCGCGCGCAAGGTGATGTCACCTAAGTTCCCAAGCGGCGTTGCCAGCACATACAATCCGGCATCGAGTTTGTGCTCCTCCGGACGAAAGTTGTTCGATTCCATGCGTCGATTTTCTGTCATTGTCTGTTCGCGCGCCGCATTGCTCGCAATCGCAAGCGTATTGGCATGCGACGCAGGCGTGGCGAGCGCGCAATTGCGCATTGAGCCGCTCTCGCCGCCGCCCGCGCGCAGCACAGTGCGCAGCGAACCGGCGAGCGACGTGCGCGGCGAAATAAAACGCGTGGTATTGCTACTGCCCATCGAGCAGCCGCTCTTGCGTCGCGCCGCGCAAACGGTGCGCGATGCGGTACGTACCGTTCATGGACGATCGGGCGTGAAGCTCGATTTGCGCGAATGCGGTTATGGCGTCGACGCGGTCGCCGCCGCTTATCAACGCTGCGTCACCGAAGAAATCGATGCGGTCATCGGTCCCTTGGGACGCAACGAGGTGACGACCTTACTTGCCGCGAAATTGCCGCTCGTGCGTCCAACCTTCATGCTCTCGCCTTCGGGGGCGACGCCACCGGACAATTTTTTTGTACTCGCACCAGACCTCGAATCCGAAGCTGAAGCGATTGCGCGGCAATCTCTTGAAGACGCGTGCCGACGACCGATTCTGATTGATGCGGGCGGCCCGCTGGCCCTACGCATTGGCGTTGCAGTCAATGCGTATTTCAAGAGCGGTAGTGTGAGCACGCCGCTTGCGCAACATGAACTCGGCTCGCGCGATCGGTGGCAGCGACTGACCGAATCATGGCGCAAAGACAGCGTCGATTGTGCACTCTTCGCAGGTAATGGTTCGCAGCTGTTGGAGTTTCGTCCGTTTCTGCGCAACATCACGATTTACGCAACCAGCGCGAGCTATGAAACTGAGCTTGATCGCATTGTCGATTGGACTGGCGTTCGTATCGCCGATTCGCCGTTCGTGCTCGATCCATTGCGCAGCGAATTCGCCTCGGTTGCGCCGCTAGAGCCGCTGACGCCGACGCTTGCGCGCCTCTACGCGTTGGGCATCGATGCCGCACGCATCGCGTTCGACACCGTACTCACGGCAAGCAAAATCGACAACGCAAGCAATGCGTTAGCGTCCGATCAGCGCGAACCTGTGCGCTTGCTGCCGCCCGAATCGTTTAATGGCGCAATCGGCAAGCTTCGTTTGCAAAATCAACAGTATTTCCGCACGCCATCGATCGGTGAATTTCGTGGGCGTGCGCCGAGCCTCATCGGTTATTGAGCGTGTTGCGAACGCTTTTCGCTCGAACCTCTGAGAAGCGTGCACGTGGTGACGTCTACGAAGCACGTGCATTGGCGTTTCTGCAATCGCAGGGGTTGAGCTTAGTGACACGCAACTGGCAAAGCCGCAGCGGCGAGATCGATTTGGTGATGCGCGACGGCACAACGCTCGTATTCGTTGAAGTACGCAAGCGATCGTCCGCTGCGTTCGGCGGCGCGCTACAGAGCATCGACGCCGGAAAAACATCGCGCATTGAGCGAACGGCGGCCACGTATCTTGCGAAGTTGCCGATGCGTCCCGACTATCGCATCGACGCCGTCGCCTTCGAAGCAAACGACGAACCAACTTGGATTCAGAACATTTTGCGCTGATGACGGTCAATATCGAGTTGGTCGCATAATTGCGCCGCTTACGTATTCTCTTTTTGCCTTAGGGAGACAGTTCATGCAGAAAAACAGATCCGCTGTCGTGCTCACGACACTTGCGCTGGCAATTGGCGCCTCGGTCATCAATACCGGCTGCGCACCACTTGTTATTGGCGGTGCCGCCGTTACCGCTGTCGCGCTTGCAGAAGATCGCCGCTCGACAGGTGCTTTTGTCGATGACGAAGGTATTGAAAATCGCGCAACGCTCAAAGCGAAAACGCGGTTTGGCTCGGCGATTCACTTAAATGTCACGAGCTACAACCGACACGTGCTGCTCAGCGGCGAAGTCCCCGACGAGGCGACCAAGCAGGCGGTTGAAGACGAAGTACGCGGCACTGGCAACATCGCAAAAATTTACAACGAGCTTGTAGTGGGTTCGAACGCAAGCGTGCTCGCTGTGAGTAACGATACGCGCCTAACCGGACTCGTGAAAACTCGTTTTCTGGAGGCTGGTCGTTTCCAGGCCAATCATGTGAAAGTCGTCACCGAGGCGGGTACGGTGTTTTTGATGGGTGTCGTGAAACGCGCTGAAGCCGATGCGGCAACACAACTTGCGAGCACGACGAGCGGCGTGCGACGTGTGGTTCGTCTCTTCGAATACACCGATTGATTGAGCAGTCGCGCCAGATGTGTCGCTGCGCGAGTGCAGCAACACACGCTGAACCGGGTGCTCGCCTAAAATTGCGAGAAACCATTTGAATCGATCGGGGCAGTATGTCAGTTGAAGTTGCAAAAGAAGTCGACGCGCGCGGGCTCAATTGCCCATTGCCGATTCTTCGTACAAAAAAAGCACTCAACGAAATGGCGAGCGGCGAAGTGTTGCGCGTCATCGCGACTGACCCGGCATCGCTGCGCGACTTTCAGGCATTTACCAAGCAGACGGGAAACGCGCTTGTGGAGTCGGTTGAAAAAGACGGCGTCTACACTTATTTACTTCGCCGCAAGTAGCGACTACGGCTCTTTCGCGCCTCGCCCAAGTTAACTGGGGCTAGGGGCGCAAAATCTTAAATATCGCCGCTTCGACCTGCGAGTCGTTTGGGTCGAGTTTGAGCGCCTGACGCAACGCGGGTAGCGCATCGCGTCCGGCACCCGCCTGGAACCGCGCGAGGCCTAAGCAGCGCCACGCATCCGCACTCGCGGGCTGATCCTCTGTCCATTTCTCGCACAGGCCTTGCAAGCCCGCGTAGCTACCACTTTCACGCGCAGCAGCCACTCGCTTTTCGGCGCGCTCAATTCGGTTGCGACGCTCTTGTGCAAGCGCAGATTGTTTTTCAAATTCGTTACCACTCGGTGCGGCAGTTTTCGGCGCCGTTTCGGTGGACGCCTTCGGTGGCGGCGTGACCGTCACCGTCGGTTTTTCCGGCGCGGTCGTTGCGTTGGACTTTGGCGGAACGATCACGATGTCGGAGCGCGACGTGTTCACACCGGATGGATTTGTCGGTGCAGTCGTAACGGGCGCCGGCGGCGCTGTGGGCGGCGTTACCGGCACGGATTGCGTCGCTGCGGATGGAGTCGTTTCTGTCGGGTTCGCAGTATTGGCGACGACTGGCGATTTTGGTTCGTTCGGTTTTTCTTTTGACGAGAAGAACGTTGTCTTCACATAGTGTGTCGTTGCTTTTAGATCATGCGCCCACAGCGCTGCGAGCCCCAATGCAAGCGCGAGCGCGAGTGCGATTCCGCCTGCGCGCATGAAAAGCGGTGCCGCACGCACGAGGGTGACGCTGTCACCCGCAGCCTCCCAGGATCCCTCCGTGCTTCGCATCGTGCGCGCGATCGAACGCCAGCGCAACAAAGTGATTGGCCACAAACCGAAGTGCGCGACGTCCTTTGCAAACGCGAGTGCGCGCATCGAAGCAAACGCGGCGCGATCGGGCATCGTACGATCGTCGGGCAGGGTCGTGCCAGTCACAACGACAACGCCAAGCAAAAACTTGCCTGGCGTCGTGCGCCATTTGGCGACAGCGAACATTTCAAGCGGAATCGCGAGCAACACCACTAATGCAGGCAATACGATCGGTGAGCGAAGAAAACCGAGAAGCCCAATGAGCTCCGGAAACAAGCGTCCGATCACATAAATCAACAGAAGCAAAACCGCAGCAAGCAAGGCGTAATCGGCGAGCCGCGCGAGCACGCGAAGTCCGAAATGCGGCGCACTGGAAAAGCCCGAGGTGCTACGCGTCAACTCCATCACGCGCAAACGGAAAATCCATGCGGTATCTTGCTGCGGTGGCGGATTGCCAACGAACACGGAGCTTTCGCGACGCCATTTGGTCACTGCGAGCCGCGAAAGCGTAAAGCCCGCCAACTCAGTCATAAAAATCTTGGTCTGTGTTGCGCACACGATGGCGAGCACAATCACAAACAACATCACGAGCATCGCGTTATTGGTGCTCATCCAAAGTGCAGCGGTGAAGAACACCAACAACGCAGCAACAATCAACGCAACACCACCTAATGCATAGGCGACGCCACTCGACCACAGCGTATGTTCGGGTAGGGGCTCGGTGAGCGCGTTGACCGAGGCAATTAACTTCGGCTCGGTATTGACAACGCTGAGTTGTGCGGATTCGCCCACTTGCAGGTCGCCGCCCATTGCGGCCGGCTCACCGCCGATTGAGCCATGCTCGCCGACACGCCATGGATTTGTATTCGCGCCGCGTCGCGCAGCGACGTCATATTCCTCGCGTCGCGTGTCGTCGGTGAGGATTGCGCTGCCCAGTGCAACGAAGCGCACGGCCTCTTCCGTGTCGCCTGAAGGATCGCGTGGTACCGACCAAAACCGGCGAAGAATAGCGCGAAGCGCCGCTCGAATCGTTGCCGAGTCGGCGGTAGAAGGGACTTCGAGTGCTTCGTAAAACGTTGCGCGCATGCGCGAATGGAGTCAGCATTGCCGACAAAGCTATGGTCGTGCGATGTTAACGAATGAAACGGCGCTCTAGCAAATAAAAAACGGCTCCGAAGAGCCGTTTTCTGGGATTGCGCATCCTTGTTGCAGATTACGCTTCGTCTTTGCGCGCAGTAAGCTTCTCGCGAATACGCGCCGATTTGCCGGAACGATCGCGGAGGTAGTAGAGCTTCGCGCGACGCACGTCGCCTTTACGCTTCACGTCGATCGATGCAATCAACGGCGAATAAGTTTGAAACGTACGTTCGACGCCTTCGCCCGATGAAATTTTGCGCACGATGAACGAGCTGTTCAAGCCGCGATTGCGTTTGGCGATGACGACGCCTTCGTAGGCCTGGACGCGTTTGCGCTCGCCTTCAACAACGTTCACATTCACGATCACGGTATCGCCGGGGGCGAAAACGGGGATTTTCTTGCCGAGACGCGCGATCTCTTCTTTTTCGAGTTGCTCGATGATGTTCATTAACGAATTCCTTCAGTGTTCTTGTTTGGAGCGTTTAAGAAAACGCTTGTGCGGTTCGAGAGGTGCCTGGATTCGTGGTTTACACGTCATCGCCTTAGCGCACGTCGACATTCCGAGACTTTCGGAAAAGCCTTTGATTATAGCGCGTGATGCGACGTCGTAACGCCGCCGTTGTCTTGCTTTAGAGAGGGCGCTCGGTATGACGAGTGTTGTCTTTTTGGCGCAGATTACGCAGATTTTTCTGGCGTCGCACAAATAAGAATCTGCGGTAATCTGGGTTTAATCAGCGAAATCTGCGTCAAAGAAAAACTTCTAAATCAACGCTCTAGCGTTTTCAGAAATTTTTCATCTTCTTTGCTTAATACCCCATTTATTTGCGCCGTGCGGAGCAAATCAATTCGCTTCAATTTAGTTTTTTCTAATGCGCGATCCCTGCGCCAACGGTCGATTAGTGCGTGATTTCCATTTTGCAAAACACTTGGAATATCGGCGTTTCCTGCCGCATTGGTAAGCGCATACTGCGGCCAATCGAGCAGTCCCGTTGAAAACGATTCGGTAATCGCCGAATCGGCGTCACCAAGCGCACCGGGGAGAAGTCGCACCATCGCATCAATCGCGACCGCCGCCGCGAGCTCGCCGCCGGAGATCACGTAGTCGCCGATCGAGAGCGTCATGGTCACGTGCCGATCAACGTAGCGTTGATCGACGCCTTCGTAGCGACCGGCGACGAAGATCAAATTCGGCTCGCGCGCGAGCGACTGCGCGAGGGCTTGGTCGAGGCGCTCGCCGTCGGGCGCGAGCAAGACCACTTTCGATGAGAGATTGTTCTGTTCCGTGTGCCACGCTTTCGCGGCCTCGGTCGCGCGCGTGAGCGGCTCCTGCATGAGCACCATGCCCGAGCCGCCACCAGCGGGTCGTCCGTCGACCGTTTTTCGCGCGTCGAACGCGTAGTCGCGCAGTTGAAACGATCGATAACGCCACAGATCGCGCTCTTTCGCACGGCCCGTGATGCCGACCGCGACGTTCGCTTCGACGATTTCTGGGAACAGCGCGATGAGGCTTACGCAGAGTGGTGACGAACGCGTCGGCACGTCGCGCTCGGAAGAACTCATTCGAGCCCTTCCCAATCGACATCGACGCGCTTCGCCTCAAGATCAACTGAGCGAATGATTGCATCGACGAACGGAATCAATTCGTCTTCTTTTTGCGTAGCGCTTTCGGCGTTTTTCTCGTCGCGAACGCGCAAAATCGGATGCGCGCCCGCTTCAAACACTTCAATGATTTTGCCGAACGTGCGCTCGCCATTTGTGCAATCGAGACCGATCAAATCGACCCAATAAAACTCGCCCTTTGGCAGCGGCGGAAAGGCATCGCGCGCGACGAAAATTTCGGCGTTGGTGAGCGTTTGTGCAAGCTCGGGCGTAGCGATATTGTCGAGCGTCATCACGTAGGCGTCGCCGTGCACGCGAAGGCTTTTTACGTCGTAGCTTTTGCCACGAATCGTGACCGTTTTCGCGCGACGCAACGTCGCAGCATCAGCAGAATACGGGAAGACATGCATCGCCCCCGTAAGTCCGTACGGACGACCGATTTTTGCCAGAGCAACTTGATCGCCAACCGCCCAATTTTCTTCGGGCTTGCGATCATTTTTGATGCTCTTCGAATTGTTTTCTTTTTTGCGCGATGCCCCAATTAAGTCGGGCGAAGATGCCTGAGGTTGATTCGGACTCTGTAGCGCAGAATTTGGCGAGGTCTTCGCGGTGCGCGAATCGGTTTTGGGTGCGCGAGCCACGGGCAATAGTGCAGATGAACGGCGATTCGGAGCGGGCGCTACATCGAGAGACGCAGCAGGCCAGAAAGGCTCAACGAATTCCTCAGTGCGAATGCGGCGATCCGATGTCGGCTCGCCGCACGCTCAGAGATTTCGCCTAAAAATTAAGCAGCGACGGCTGCAGGAGCAGGCTGTTTTTTCGCGAGGCGAGCAACGGTGTCGGACATTTGCGCGCCCTTGCTCACCCAGTGATTCAAACGCTCGGTCGCGATGCGGACGTTTTCGCCGCCTTCTTTGCCGACCGGGTTGTAGAAGCCAAGGCGCTCGATGTAGCGACCATCGCGGCGATTGCGCGAGTCGGCCACAACGATGTTGTAGAACGGGGCGTTCTTTGCGCCGCCGCGGGAGAGTCGAATGACAACCATGGAAATCTCTGTTTAAAAAATTCGGGAAAGCCTTCAATTATAAGCCGAAGCATGCGAAATGAACGCACGAGCGGTAGAGTTCTGCGTCAGAACGCGACGAATCCACAAAGTTGCAGGAAAATAGCGAGTCGCCCTACTATTTCTCGCGTTTTAGCAATTTCTATATTTTTTCGAATTTGGTTCGAAAGGCTATTTTCGCCAGAATTAATTGGGCATGTAGCGCTAAAGCTTGAAATGAGCTAACGCATCCCCGGAAACTTGCCCTTCATACCGGGCATGCCGCCCAAACCGCGCATGAGTTTGCCAAGCCCGCCCTGCGAGAACTTCTTCATCATCGTCTGCGTTTGCTCGAACTGATTGAGCAGGCGATTGACCTCCTGCACTTGCACGCCCGCGCCGGTCGCGATGCGGCGCTTGCGATTGGCTTTGATGAGTTCGGGTTTGCGTCGCTCTTGCGGCGTCATCGAATTGATGATGCCTTCCATGCGCGCGACTTGTTTTTCGTCAACGCCGCCGGATTTCGCTGCCGCGGCCTGAATTTCATGCGGCAATTTGTCGAGCAAGCCCTGCATGCCGCCCATCTTTTTCATCTGTCCGATTTGCTGTTTGAAGTCTTCGAGGTCGAACCCTTTGCCGCTTTTTACCTTCGCGGCGAGCTTCTGTGCAGCCTCGACGTCGACCGCTTTTTGCGTCGCTTCCACCAGCGCGAGCACGTCACCCATGCCCAGAATGCGCGAGGCCATGCGCTCCGCGTCGAACGCCTCCAAGCCGTCGAGTTTTTCCGAAACGCCTGCGAACTTGATCGGCAGACCCGTCACTTCACGCACCGAAAGCGCCGCGCCACCGCGCGAATCGCCGTCGAGCTTGGTGAGCACGATGCCGGTCAGCGTGAGGCGTTCGTTGAACGCGCGCGCCGTGTTCACCGCGTCTTGGCCGAGCATCGCGTCAACCACGAAGAGCGTCTCTGCGGGCTTGATCGCGGCGCTGATTGAGGCCGCTTCCTGCATCATCGCCTCATCGATCGCGAGACGACCCGCCGTATCAACGATCACCACGTCGTAATAACGCGGTTTTGCCCATTCGACGGCGTGTTGCGCAATAGCAATCGGACTGGTCGCGTCGACGGCTTCGGGCGAATAGAAATCGACTTCGACTTGGGTTGATAGCGTGCGCAATTGCTCGGTCGCCGCAGGACGATACACATCGCAAGGCACGAGCAACACTTTCTTTTTTTGCTCGGTTTTAAGTTTTTTCGCGAGCTTACCGGCGGTCGTCGTCTTACCCGAGCCCTGCAACCCCGCAAGCATGATGACCGCAGGCGGCGCAACGGCGAGATTGAGCCCCTTCGACTGCCCCGGTGCGTTCGCCATCAATTGTGTCATCTCGCGGTGCACGATCGAGACAAACGCCTGTCCCGGCGTCAGCGAGGTCGAGACCTCTTGCCCCAGCGCAGCGGTCTTCACGCGCTCGACAAAGGCTTTGACTACCGGCAACGCGACGTCGGCCTCGATCAGCGCCAAACGGATTTCCCGCAGCACGTCGGCTGTGTTCGCCTCGGTGAAGCGCGCTTCGCCCTTGATCGTTTTGACTAGCCGCGCAAGGCGGTCGGTGAGTTGGTTGGCCATGAAGCTTTGCTGATTCGCGCAAATTGCGCCCGAAGCGCTTGATTTTAGGCTTCGACGAGCCTGTGACGAATCGAGCCACAACCAGAGCATTCCACCGGTGAATGTCAGCGTAACGTCTTTACAATCAGAGGTTTACGCGGCATATTGTCGAAATTACTCTAATTTTCTATAGAAAGCGCGCGCGTTTTGGCGACTTCCACCGCATCCGTATTACTTTCCGGGTTGGGCCGAGCCTTGGTTCAGCAGGATGTGTTGCGTCAACAAGATGCCGAACAAACGCAAACGGCGGCCAATAACGCGTCGATGACCTTCGTCGAGCAATTGGTCGCTTCGAAAAAAGTCACTGCCGCCAATCTCGCCGTATTCGCGTCAAACACCTTCGGTGTGCCGCTGTTCGACTTAAACGCGTTCGACACCACGACCATCAATCCGGAATGGATTGACGTCAAGATCATCACAGCAAGGCGCGCGCTACCGCTACACAAACGCGGCAATCGTCTCTACGTTGCAGTGTCCGATCCGACCAATCTGCAGGCACTCGAAGAGTTTCGCTTCAAAACGAATTTGATCGCGGAGCCCGTGATCGTCGAAGACGATAAGCTTGCAAAAGCGATCATGGTCGTCGCCGATCGAAACGATCGGACCCTCTCGAAACTCGTCGGCGGCGACGAGATGGATCTCGATTTAAGTTCGGGTGAAGTTGTACCGGTTGATGACGATACGGGCGACGTGGACGACGCCCCGGTCGTAAAGTACATCCAGAAAATTCTGCTTGATGCAATCAATGCATCGGTATCCGACATTCACTTTGAGCCTTACGAAAAATTTTTCCGTATTCGCTATCGATTGGATGGCGTACTTGTTGAAGTGGCGCAACCGCCAATCGTCATCAAAGACAAAGTGGCTTCGCGCATTAAGGTAATTTCGAAGCTCGATATTTCTGAGAAACGAGTCCCGCAAGACGGTCGCATGAAGCTGCAGCTCACGAAAAATCGCTCGATTGATTTTCGTGTGAGCACCTTGCCGACGCTGTACGGCGAAAAGATCGTGATGCGTATTCTCGATTCGTCCAATGCGATGATCGGTATTGACGCGCTTGGCTACGAACCAGATCAAAAGAAGATCCTGCTTGACGCGATCCAGCGGCCCTACGGCATGGTGCTGGTCACTGGACCGACAGGCTCGGGAAAAACGATCTCGCTCTATACGTGTTTAGGCATTTTGAACAAACCGGGTATCAATATCTCGACTGCGGAAGATCCCGCAGAGATCAATATGCCGGGTGTGAACCAGGTTAACGTGAACGATAAGGCGGGACTCACCTTCGCGGCAGCGCTGAAATCTTTCCTGCGACAAGATCCCGACATCATTATGGTCGGTGAGATTCGAGATCTGGAAACGGCTGATATTTCGATTAAAGCGGCGCAAACCGGTCACTTGGTGCTATCGACGTTGCACACAAACGACGCACCGACCACACTCACGCGACTACTCAACATGGGGGTTGCGCCGTTTAACGTTGCATCCAGCGTGCTTTTAATCACTGCGCAGCGCCTCGCGCGGCGTCTTTGCTCTCAGTGCAAGGCACCGTTCGATTTGCCGACTGAGACATTGCTCCAGGCGGGCTTCAAGGAAGACGAGCTTGATGGCAGTTGGGTCCCCTATAAACCTGTTGGCTGCGATGCATGTAAAGGCACGGGCTACAAAGGACGCGTCGGTATCTACGAGGTGATGCCTGTCACCGAAGAGATTCAAAAGATCATTATGAGTAACGGCAATTCGATTGAGATCGCCGCGCAAGCGCAACGCGAAGGCGTACGTAACCTGCGTCAGTCCGGTTTGTGGAAAGTCAAACAGGGCATGACATCACTGGAAGAAGTCGAAGCCACGACCAACGCTTAGTCATTCATGCGTTAAGTCGAAGTAAAGCAAAAAAGGTAGAGAAAACTATGGCAACCACTGCAGCACGAGCCTCCACTGTTCGTCCGGGCCCCCAAGCGGCGAAAGCCAATATGTGGGTGTGGGAGGGCGTTGATCGCGCAGGAAAGAAAGTACGTGGCGAAATGCGCGCAGCCACCGAAGCGGTGGTGAGCAACGCGTTGCGTCGTCAGGGTATCAAGGTCGACAGGATCAAGAAGCAAACTTTTCGCGGTGGCGGCACGATTAAAGATAAAGAGATCGCTCTTTTTACTCGCCAGCTTGCGACGATGACTCGCGCGGGCGTTCCGCTTCTTCAAGCGTTCGATATCGCTGCTCGCAGCACTGGTAACAACCGATTTTCGCGACTGCTCCTCGAAATCAAAGGTGACATCGAATCTGGTAACAGCCTCGCCGTATCGTTCAAGCGTCATCCGATGCAGTTCGACGAACTTTATTGCAATCTTGTTGCCGCAGGAGAGCAAGCGGGTATTCTCGACGCGATTTTGGATCGGTTAGCAATTTACAAAGAAAAAATACTTGCGCTAAAAGGCAAAATCAAAGCTGCTTTGTTTTACCCGAGCACCGTGATCGTTATAGCCATTGTTGTGGTCGCGATCATCATGTGGTTCGTGATCCCTTCGTTTAAACAGGTATTCACGAGTTTTGGTGCCGACTTGCCGTGGCTCACGGGCGTTGTTGTTGCGATGTCCGATTGGTTTGTTAAATATTGGTTTATTGTCGGATTCGTTCCTTTAATCGTGTTTTCAATTATTTGGTACCTTTGGAAACGAGTACCACGCTTTAAGCATTTGGTTGACAAGCTCTCTCTGAAACTGCCTGTGTTGGGTGAAGTTCTTGAGAAAGCTGCTGTGGCACGTTGGACGCGCACACTATCGACTATGTTCGCGGCGGGCGTGCCTTTAGTCGATTCGCTTACTGCTGTGGGCGGCGCCGCTGGCAATCAAGTTTTCGCCGACGCCACGAAGAAAATTCAAACAAATGTTTCAACAGGAACGGCATTGACTGTCGCCATGGAAGATACTGGGGTATTTCCTAATATGGCGATGCAAATGACACGGATTGGTGAAGAGACAGGTGCTTTGGACTCTATGTTGTCAAAAGTTGCTGATTTCTACGAACGCGAGGTTGATGATGCCGTCGAAGCTCTCTCGTCTCTCATTGAGCCGATCATGATCGTATTTCTCGGTCTTGTAATCGGTACTATTGTTGTTGCGATGTACCTCCCGATCTTCAAGTTGGGCTCAGTGGTTTAACTAACGCCCTCCCCAGTGAGTTTCTTCGCGTCACTCGACACCTGGCTCTGGATCACGTGCGCCTTCGTATTCGGCGCACTCATCGGCAGTTTTCTAAACGTCGTCATCTATCGCTTGCCTGTGATGATGCAACGTGGCTGGGACGATGAGGTATTGCTGCATCAGAACGCCGACAATCCGGACTACGAACTGCCGAAACGCGAACGATTCAACTTGATCGTTCCGCGCTCGCGCTGCGGTCAGTGCGGGCACGTAATCACCGCGTTGGAAAACATTCCGATCGTGAGCTGGTTGGTGCTCGGTGGAAAGTGTTCTGCTTGCAAGACCCGCATCAGTGCACGCTATCCGATAGTGGAGCTTGTTACGGGCTTGCTCTTTGCGGCATGTGCGTGGACGTTCGGTGCGACCTATACCGCAGTCTTTGCAATGCTCATGTGCGCCATACTTGTCGCGCTCACTGGCATCGATCTCGATACGCAGTTGTTGCCCGATCAAATGACACTACCACTCATGTGGATCGGTTTACTCGTCAACATTGGCGGCATGTTCGCGCGCTTGCCCGATGCTGTCATTGGCGCGGCCGCAGGCTACTTGGTATTGTGGTCCATCTATTGGCTGTTCAAACTGCTCACGGGGCGCGAGGGCATGGGCTATGGCGACTTCAAACTCCTTGCCGCACTCGGCGCTTGGTTCGGATGGCAGGCGCTGCCAATGATCCTGCTCGTCTCTTCGCTTGTCGGCGCAGTCATTGGTATTTCGCTGATGATTTTTCAAGGCAAAGATCGGCGCACCGCGATTGCCTTTGGTCCCTATCTCGCGATCGCTGGACTCGCAGCATTATTTGCGGGATCGCTCATGCGCTTATGAGCGCGCGCGACACCCGCAGCTACGTGGTGGGGCTCACCGGCGGTGTCGGCTCCGGCAAGTCAACGGCGGCTGCGATGTTGTTGGCCAAAGGCGTTTTTGTAATTGATGTCGATGACATTTCTCGGGCGCTGTCATCGAAAGGCGGCGCTGCGGTATCGAAAATCGCGGATGCATTTCCCGACGTCATGCATAACGGTGAGATCGATCGCACGAAGTTGCGCGAACGCGTCTTTGCAAACCTTGCCGACCGCAAACTGCTCGAATCGATTTTGCATCCAATGATTCGCGAGCAAACCGCGCTTGAACTCGCATCGAACGCTGCCATTGACGCGCCATACTCTCTGCTTGTCGTGCCACTGTTGTTCGAATCGAATGCCTACGCATCGCTCATCGAATGCGCGGTGGTCGTCGATGTGTCAGTGGAAACACAAGTGCATCGTGTCGTCACTACGCGCGGCGTCGATCCTGCGGTTGCGCGAAACATTGTCGCGGCGCAGATGACGCGTGAAGCACGCCTCTCGCGCGCGCAATTCGTTCTCAACAACGAAGGCGACAAGACGACACTACAAAGGCAAATGGATCAGCTGCATGCGGTTCTTTCGGCCAATGCGCGCGCGAAGCGCTATGCTCACGCGAACGAATTGTTAGCGAACCCAGTCTGATGAACGTGGAAACGCTTGAATCGCCGCCCGTGCTGTCGCCCGCATTCGACGACAGCCTCATTTTCGAACACCCGCTCTCGGAGCGCGTGCGCACATGGCTGCGCCTGGAAGAGCTTTTTTCGCGCACGCACACGCATGCCGCGCGCCGCGACGCGATGGATCATCGGGCCGCGTTGCTCGGGCTCTTTGAAATCGTCGACACCGCCACGCGCAGCGATCTGAAAACCGATTTGCTTGCCGAGCTTGATCGACAGCGCTCCATTTGGAGCGCGCAGCTCGACAATCCCGATATTGCACGCGAAGCGCTAGAAGAGTTTCTCGCCGATACCGACGCCGTCATTCACGATCTGCATTCGCAACTCGGAAAAATTGGGCATCACCTCAAAGATAGCGAATGGTTGCAAGCCATGCGTCAGCGTGCAGCCACGCCTGGCGGCGCATGCATTTTCGAATTGCCGATGCTTATGAGCTGGCTGCAGCGCCCGGAACATGATCGCAAAGAAATGTTGAAGTCGTGGCTCGCGCCTGTGGTTCCACTCGAAGAAGCGGTGCTGCTCGTATTGCGACTGCTGCGCGAATCGATTCAGACGACGACCGAGGTCGCGCGTCATGGCAACTTCCATCGCGCGCTCATGAACCAGCGCCCGCCGATGCTCGCGATGATCGAGGTCGAGACCGATCAGTGTGTCGTCTCAGAAGTAAGCGCCAATAAATACACCGTGAATGTGCGTTTTCTCGATCACGGCGGGCAATTCATGCGCGCTACTCGCGCAATGCCTACAATGCGCGACGTGCCGTTTCGATTGGGTCTGTGTTCGCTATGACGGTGGTTCGTTGTCCGCGCTGCGAAATCGATGTCGAATGGAAACCGGAAAACAAATTCCGACCGTTTTGTTCCGAGCGCTGCAAATTGATGGATCTTGGCGCTTGGGCCAATGAGGAATATCGCGTTCCCGGAAGCGAGCAAGACCCGACGAACCCACAGTTTAGCGATCCGGATCAGCCTTAGCTTTATCTCGTTACTCCCCATTTAATTGGGGCGTGAGACTGTTTATGTCTCTTTTCAAGAATAGCTAAAATTCTATTCATCGCCCATATCAATTGGGCGACGACTCGTAGCGCTGATTATTGGATTACAGGAAAAATTGACACTTCCTAGTGACTCGCTCTGTTCTTAATCACTACAAAACCCATTGCGACAGCGCGAACCGCGCGAATCCACGGCGAAACACGCTACCCAATCTAGAAACTGGCAGCGATCAATCCGGTTTCGCGCCCGACGCCTTCACGACCTTCGTCCACTTCGCAATATCGCTCTTCACGATCGTTGCGTACTGATCCGGCGTGTTGCCAACAACGTCGAAACCGAGCTGCACGATCTTTTCTTTGACGTCCGGCATCGCGAGCACTGCAACGGTGTCGGTATGCCATTTGGCAATGATGTCTTTCGGCGTCGCACTCGGTGCGAACACACCAAACCAGGCGAGCGATTCGAAGCCCGCGACTGTTTCCGCCATCGGCGGTGCGTCGGGTACCGCAGCAAATTTCTTCGGTGTCGTCACTGCGAGCAAACGTAACTTGCCCGACTTGATGTGCGGCAACATCGGCGGCAAATTGCCAATCATCAATTGCGCTTGCCCACCCATCACATCGGTGATTGCCGGGCTCGCGCCCTTGTACGGAATGTGTTGCATATCGATGCCCGCCATCATCTTGAGCATTTCGCCATTTAGGTGCGCAGAAGACCCATTGCCACCCGAAGCAAACGAAAACTTGTTCGGCTCTTTCTTCGCCAATGCGATGAATTCGGCGACTGTTTTCGCAGGCACATTTGGATTCACGACGAATGCGTTCGGTGCTGAAACAAGCATCGTCACAGCAGCAAAATCGCGCGTCACATCGTAAGGCAATTTCGGATACAGCGCCTGATTGATTGCGTGCGAGCCGGCGTTACCAACGATCACCGTATAACCATCCGCCGCCGATTTCGCCGCAGCCTCGGTGCCTACGACGCCGCCCGCGCCGGGACGATTCTCAACCGTCACCGGCTGCCCCCAACGCTCTTGCAATTTCTGCGCGATCAATCGCGCCATGATGTCGGAACCATCGCCCGGCGCACTCGGCACGATGATTTTCACAGGCTTATTGGGAAACGCCGATTGCGCGTACGCGGCAACCGAGAGCGACGCAC
>JBOFBL010000211.1:0-1195 GCA_051645545.1 Casimicrobium sp.
GCAAACGCTGCAGCGATACCGGTGCCAAACGCGAGCCCAGTGCCGAGCCAGCGACGACGCGCGGGCATTGGAACGATGTTGTCGTTCGTTTCGAGCTTGGTTGTTGCGTTCTGCGAATTTGCAATAGAAGATGTCGCCGCCACCGCGCTCAAGCTCGCAAGCTGTCGCTGCAACGCCTCCGGCATCGCGGGCATCGGTTGCGCATCGAAGGCCGCTTGATACGGCAACACGCTCGCGCGCATCGCCGCAACCTGCCCTTCAAGCGCCACGCTATTGGCAATGGCAGCCGCAATGCGTTCACGCTCGGCGGGGCTTAACTCGCCATCGACATACGCGCGCAGCGTGGTTTCATCGATGTTCATGATTGCGATCCTACCTGAATATAGGGCGATGGCATTGAGACCTCGCCTTGTAAAAATTGTTCACCGACTGTGAGCCGCGCGCGCGCGAGTCGACTCATCACGGTGCCGATCGGCACATCGAGCACATCTGCCGCTTCGCGATAACTCAGCCCTTCCACCGCGACCAGCATCATCACCACGCGCTGCGCTTCGGGCAGCGCTTGCACGGCAGCGACAACTTGCTTGTACATGAGCTGATACTCCGGATTCGCATTCGCGCTCGTGTCCGCCACTTGTTCGAAATCGTCCTCGCCTGCGAGATTGCCTTCACGACGACGCTGCGCCGAGCGAAGCTCGTTGATCCAAATCGAATGCATGATCGCGAACAGCCAACTCACGAGCGAGCTGCCGCTTTGCCATTGATGCCGCCGCTCAAGCGCGCGCACGTAACAGCGCTGCACGAGATCCTGTGCATCTTCGGTGTGCCGCGTGAGCCTGAGCGCGAAGCGCCACAGCCGCGGCAACACGCGCGGTAATTCGCGAGTGAATTCGTCGTCCATATCGATCTAAACAGTCATCGCGGTTGGTTTATTCCATCGATTCGTACTTTATTCACGCATTTTGCGCCTACCGCGGCGCAGCACATCTTTTTTGAAATTTTTCAGAAACATTGGAATAAAGCGAATGGGCACAGTGTTTAGTGAGCACCAAAGAAAACGCCGATCAAGCTGGCGTTTGGATAAACCAAAGGAGTTCACCGTATGAAGTCGCTTAATTTCACCCGCCGCAGCCTGCTCGCCTCAGCCGCCGTCACGCTCGCACTCGCCGCCTGCGCAACAACTAGCACCGGTTCA
>JBOFBL010000212.1:0-3944 GCA_051645545.1 Casimicrobium sp.
GCACACCTCGCACAAGAGCGAAGGGCAGATTTATGTCCCGGCGATCAACTGGACGCTCTTCGTGCTCGTGTTTATCGTCGTGATCTCGTTCCGATCAACGAGCAATCTCGCCGCCGCTTACGGTCTCGCGGTGACCGGCGCCGAAGCGGTTTACGCAGACATGGGGCATTTCGGTCGACGCCCGATTCGCGTCGCGTGGTTCAGTTGGGTGATGCCCGCGCTCGTGTTGAATTACTTCGGTCAAGGTGCGCTGATTCTCAAAACCTGCGCCGCGAACAGCGCGGCAGGCACCGCCTGCAAGCTGCATCCGTTTTACGACCAGGTGCCGCATTTCTTGTTGATTCCGCTGGTGATTCTCACGGCGATCGCCACCGTCGTTGCCTCGCAGGCCGTGATCTCCGGCGCATTCTCGATTGCGCGGCAAGCCGTTCAACTCGGATTCGTTCCACGCATGCAAATCGTGCACACCTCGCACAAGAGCGAAGGGCAGATTTATGTCCCGGCGATCAACTGGACGCTCTTCGTGCTCGTGTTTATCGTCGTGATCTCGTTCCGATCAACGAGCAATCTCGCCGCCGCTTACGGTCTCGCGGTGACCGGTGCGATGTTCGTCGATACGATTTTGTTTGCAATCGTCATCTTCGGTTTGTGGAAATGGAATCGCGTGTTCGCGACCGTGTTGATCGCGCTATTCGCGATCGTCGATATTGCCCTACTCGCAGCGACCGCGATCAAGATTCCCGACGGCGGCTGGTTCCCATTGCTCGTAGCATCGGTCGTGCTCGTATTGATGACGACCTGGAAGCGCGGTCGCAAGCTGATGAACGAACAGCGCAAAGCGGTCGCCTTGCCGCTCGCGCCGATGATCGAGTCGCTCACCCGCGATGCTGCGCGCGTTCAAGGCGTTGCCGTGTTCATGACGTCGACGCCTGAGGACATGCCGGCGGCAATGCTGCATAACTTGAAGCACAACAAAATTCTGCACGATCGCAATGTCGTGCTCCATGTGAAATTCGAAGACGTACCGCTCGTGCCGCGCAGCGGGCGTATCGAGCTGACCGATTTGGGCAACGGCTTTTATTCCATGATCGTGCGCTACGGTTTCATGAACACGCCCGACATTCCGAAAGCGCTCGCGGTCGCGACGAAAGATCACGGCATCGATTTCGACATGATGGACACCTCATTCTTCGTCTCGCGCGAAGTACTCATCCCCGGTCGCTGCAAACGCCTGTCGGTATGGCGACAGCGGCTCTTCAGCCTCATGTCGCGAAACGCGCAATCGGCCACCGCTTACTTTCAGATCCCTTCGAACCGCGTGCTGGAGTTGGGTGCGCAGGTGAAGTTTTAGGCGTCCGCCGATTCGCCGCTTAATTAAGCGGCGACAAAAGAATTACAGCGAAGGCGACAGGTGCGCAAGCTGCGCTCGCGCAAACGCACGCAGCACAGCCTGTCAATCCGTGGGCTTAGTAATACTTCGTAAAAATCGGCGAAGGAATACGTCGCTGGCCAAGCATCTGTTTTTGCGAAGGATGCGCGGTAACGCGAGATTCGGAAACAAGCGTTGATTCGTCGCGATTCTTCGCCCACAAAATTTCATTCATCACGCGACGGTCTTGTGCAGCGTAAGCCCACATGCGTTCATCGGCTCGCGCACGACGAAAATTCGCCGCCGTGTCTGCCACCAGGCGCTGAAGCGTTCGCGCAACGGTGCGGATAGTGCGGGATAGAAAAACAAACGCGAACAATGCGACGGCAGACAGCGCAATCAGTTCTGTAACGAAACTCACTTGCGCCTGGTCGAGCGCACGCGCAGTGAGCGTGACCAGCGCCATGATCGTGAGCCCAACTGCAAGCGACGGCGCGCGCTTGCCGTGACTTGCGTCGTCGACCAGGTCTTTAACGATGTCAGCGCGATCGATTAAGCGCTCAAGACCATCATGATGATCGGGGAAGTGTGTCGTGGGGGAGGAGGAGGTAGCCATTGTTTTTTCCTTTGCGCGTTGTCTTTTGAACAAGCTGTACCGTATTCGGTAAGTGCGACTATAGGCTTCGTCGATACATTTTTCCAATTTATTTTTATAATCTATTCCATTCACAATTGTGATACTTTGAGGTCATCGTTCCGATGAAAACCAATTTCGCGACGCTTGATCTGAATCTGCTGCGTGTGTTCGACGAGATCATGTCGACCAAAAACATCACCCGCGCAGCGGAGACGCTCAACATGACGCAGCCCGCCGTGAGCAATGCGCTCAAGCGCTTGCGCGATGCGCTCGGCGACGAACTCGTGCAGCGATCGGGTTACGGCATTGCGCCAACGCCGCGCGCCTTGGCGCTGTGGCCCGTCGTGCGCAGTGCACTAGCGCATCTGCAGGAAGAGATTGCACCGAGCTCATTCGATCCGCAACACACGGCGCACAACTTCGTGCTCGCAATGGCAGACGCCACCGCCGCGATGCTGCTGCCCACCCTCATCGAAGCGCTAGAGCGCGACGCACCGCATGTCAATCTGCGCACGGTGCCGCTCACCACGCGCGATCCGCGCGCGCTGCTCGAAGCGGGGACGATCGATGTCGCGTTAGGCTATTTTCCAGCCACCGTCGCAGCGATCGGTTTGTCGGCCATGCAAAGCGGCAGCCCGGATCAATACTCACACGCGCAGCTCTATCGCGGCGAATATGTGTGTGTGATGCGGCGCGGTCATCCTATGGCGAAACGCTTGAAAAAAACGCCGATGACAATCGACGAATACTGCGCTGCGAAGCATTTGCTGGTGAGCTTTTCGGGACGACCGTTCGGCTTTATCGATGAAGCGCTCGCAGGCCACAATCGAACGCGACGCATCGTGCTCACGGTCAATCAGTTTTTCACTGCCGGACGCGTCGTCGCGAATTCGGATTTGCTAACCGTCCTGCCACGACACTTCCTCGCAGCGACCGGCATTAGCGACGAATTCGCCGCGATCGATTTGCCATTCGACGTACCGCCCGTTCACGTCGACATGGTCTGGCATCGGCGAACGCAGACGCTATCGTCACAGCGCTGGTTGCGCAACACGATTCTCGAAGTAGCGCAGAAAAACTTTCCAAGAATCTCGTAACAAGGAGCGAGCGGTCGGGTTGCAACGCAACCCAGCGACGCCGAAGGCGGGAGCAGCGAGACGACGCAGCTGCGACCGATGCACCAAACTCAGTTTAACGAAACCAAGGTTATGAGGTCGCGAACAGCGCAGTGGCAACCTCATACGCGTGATGAACGCGCGAGTGGCGTTCAACTCAACCAAGTTCATTGCAACCAGCAATCCGCGAGCGAAGCGATCACTTGAGATCGTGAGCGCGAAGGCGCGAGCGATGCTTTCGTACGCGTGCACCGCTCAGGTGGGTTACCTGTACAAAAACAATCACGAGCTCTGACGTACGAGCACGTAAAGCAGAGCACAGTCGGACTCCAAACGTATTATTGACAACTAGCTTATTCGCTCAATTTTATTGGGTCGTACAGTTATTTTTATTGATTTTCGAAAACAACAATTATCCAGATTTTTGCCCAATTAAATTAGTCTATTTGACAAATAGCTGGAATCACAAACTACGATAACCCACGCAGAGCCTAGTCGCAATCGTCAAAACGCACATGACCGCGAACACGTAGGCAATGGTCGCGAAATAGTGCGGCCACAAACACATCGCGCAAAACACGATGATGGTCTCGGTGCCTTCAGTGAGGCCGTCCAAGTAGTAAATCGCTTTGTTTGGATAACGCGGATTCACTTCGCTGCCGCGTTTCGCGCTCACTGCGGCGAAGGCGAGAAACGTGGCGCCGGTGCCGATAAAACTCGCGAGCAATGTCGCTGCGGCGAGTGCGTTCTGCGCAGGATTTGCGAATGCAAACGCGAGCGGTATTGCGGCGTAGAACAAAAAATCGCACGTAATGTCAAGGAA
>JBOFBL010000213.1:0-1841 GCA_051645545.1 Casimicrobium sp.
CTTTCAATCCAGCAACGAAAGCCTCGCCAATCTTCGGATCAGCTTTGAATTCCCACAAACCATCCTCACGCTTTCTGCAAGACGTCGAGATGATGTGGTGCTTCTGTTCCTCGGTGAGCGGCCCGAACGGCGCGATCGCGGGCTGCGCTGCGTTGAAAAGCGCCATGTAGTCGGGAAACATGGGTGACCGCGCATCCGTGTAAACGGCGATGCGCTCCAGCGCCGCGCGTTCGATCTCTGGGCCTACATCGTTGATCACGAAGCGTCTCATACCTGAATTTGCAGATGACGTCGTCGCCAAGCCTGGCGAGGCAGCGAGCATCATGCCGATCAAGCCGCCCATTGATGTCCCAATCCAATCGTATTCGCGAATCGCGAGCGCCGCAAACATCGCCTGCATCGCTGCCACGTAATTCGGAATCGCATACTCCGCCGCCGTCGCATACCAATCGCTCTCGCCGCGACCGATCACATCGGGGCAGAGCACGCGGTAATGGTCCGAGAGCGCATCGGCAATCACATCGAAATCGCGCCCATTGCGCGAAAGCCCGTGCACGCACACGAGCACGCGCGGGTTCGTGATCTCGCCCCAATCGTGAACGGCCATGCGACGCGCCTCACCGCCAGCCGTGGGCACATCGACGTGTAGTTTGCGCGGCGGCTTTGGGATCATGCAAGCTCCACGTCGCAAATCAAAATCCCGTCGCGATCGACGTAACACCAATCGCCGCTTTTGATCGTCGCGCCTGCGAAGTTCACGACCACATCGAATTCGCCAAGCCCGCGCTTTTGCGAACGCACTGGCACGGTCGCGAGCGCGCGAACGCCGATCTCAAAGCTATCTATCTCATCAGCATCGCGCACCGGCGCGTTGAGCACGACACCTGCCCACCCGTTCTGCGCCGCCGCTTTCGCAAGATTGCCGCCAAGCAAGGCACAACGAAGCGAACCGCCACCATCGACCACAAGCACTCGACCTTCACCGGGGGACTCAACCGCTTGTTTCACGAGCGAGTTGTCTTCGAAGGTTTTGAGCGTTCGCACGCGTCCTGAAAACATCGTTCGTTTGCCGAAAGGCTGGAAGATCGGCGCAAGTACGCGTAGCGCGCCGCTCGCGAGTTTGTCTTCATGAGCGTCGCAAAGATCGGTGGTAGGCTTCATAGCTTGATTGTATTTGCGCGCTAACTCCTCCATGACCGCGAACGTTTCGCATAACGAATTGATTGCTTCCGTGAAGCGCTGGCTAGAAACCGCCGTCATCGGTTTGAATCTTTGCCCGTTTGCAAAGGCGGTGCATGTGAAAGATCAAATTCGCTACGTCGTGAGCGACGCAACCACCATCGACGCGCTCGCTGACGATCTCGCGCGCGAACTTGAAATACTCGCCGAAGCGAGCCCAGAAAAAATCGACACGACGCTGCTGATCCTGCCGAACGTATTGCAAGATTTTCTCGATTTCAACGACTTCTTGGATGTTGCCGACGAGATCGTCGAAGAGCTCGAACTAGACGGCATCCTGCAAGTTGCGCCGTTTCACCCGCAGTTTCAATTCGAAGATACCGAAACGGACGACATTACGAACTACACCAATCGTTCGCCGTTTCCGATTTTGCATTTGCTGCGCGAAGATAGCGTCACGCGCGCCGTCGAGGCTTTCCCTGACGAGCTAGAAATCGCAGAAAACAATATCGTCACACTACGAAAACTCGGTCACGCCGGCTGGAAAGCGCTGTTCGAGACAAAATAGCAACTTCGTGGGAGCGCGCTCGCGCGCGAATTGTCTGCCGTAGTGAGTCCCACAGAAACTAGTGAAGAAATTTAGCAGCGTATTTCGCGCGCAA
>JBOFBL010000214.1:0-7722 GCA_051645545.1 Casimicrobium sp.
GACGAATTTTGGAGGCTATCCGATCCATCGAAAAGACGGCAGAATTGACGTACTTATTCAAAATTTTTGACTATATTGAAACTTACCTTTGAAGCGCTTGAAATGCTGGATGCGATTGATCGTTTAGGCAGCTTCGGGCGTGCCGCAAGCGCGCTCGGAAAGGTGCCTTCGGCGCTCACCTATTCAGTCAGAAAACTGGAAGAAGATTTGGACACGCTCATCTTCGACCGTCGCGGCTATCGTGCGGCGCTCACGCCTGCGGGCAAGCTCTTGCTCGACGAAGGGCGCGAGCTTTTGCAACACGCGTCGCGGTTGCAATCGGAAATTGCGCAAACGGCGAAGGGCTGGGAAACGGAGCTGCGCGTGGCGCTCGATGCCATCCTACCGTGGTCGTGGTTGACGCCGCATCTCGATGCGTATTTCAAAGAGGGCTGTCCCGCGAAGCTGCGCATTTCGGAGGAAACGCTTGCAGGATCGTGGGACGCGCTCGCTGACGGTCGCGTCGATATGGTGATCGGTGCGACGGGCGATGTGCCCAATAGCGCACTCTTCTCGTCGCAGCCTTTGTTCGATGTGAAATTCGTTTACTGCGTTTCACCGAAACATCCGCTCGCACGCGCAAGCGAACCGATTGCCACAGCGGACGTAAGTCAATTTCGCGCGATTGCGATTGCCGATACCTCGCGCAAGTTGCCGCTGCGCACGACGGGGCTGCTATCGGGGCAAGATCGCCTCGTCGTGCCGAACATGCAAGCGAAAATCGATGCGCAGATTGCAGGGCTCGGCGGCGGTTATCTTGCGTCGTGGTTTGCGAAGCCTTATCTCAAGAGCGCTCAACTCGTTGAGAAACGCGTGGACACTGTGAAACCGGAAGCTTCGCTCGTGCTCGCGTGGCGGGCGAACACGCGCGGGCGCGCGCTCGCGTGGTGGCGTGAGCGCTTGCGAGACGCGAGGCCTCCGAGGTGACTCATGTTCTATTCGAAGAGCGATCAAAATCATCCCCTCATATTCCGTCATTCCCGCGAAGGCGGGAATCTATCGCGGCGCACAGACGATCAACCAAAGGGGAACTATTTTTCGTTAACGATGGATTCCCGCCTTCGCGGGAATGACGAAGTTGGGGATCGCACTATGAAGTTGAATATTTCCTGAATTGCACGTTCAGTGAGCGCGCTTGCGCGCGAATCAATGTTTACGTAACCTCTCGTGTTATTCGCCAACTTTGCTTCTAATGTGAGCATTCGCGCGCAAGCGCGCTCCCACAACTGGAATCGCTATGCACAACATTCGCTATCTGAATATCCTTTTCGCGACGATTTTCGTTGCATTCATTGCATCGTGCGCGACTTACGCACCGCCGACATCGCCAACGACCACGATCTCGCTGCGCTTCATCGGCGAGCAAACCATCGAGCATCGCGCGCAAGTTGGCAAGACTATGTTCGGCGGCATTTCAGGCATCGATTACGACGAAAAGCGCGATGTGTTCTATCTGCTTTCGGATGATCGTTCCGACAACGATCCGGCGCGTTTCTACACGGCGAAATTCAAAATCACTGAGAGCGATTTTGCGAAACCAGAATTCACGGCAGTTACGTTTTTGAAGAAACCCGATGGTACGAATTTCGGCAATAAGACGGACGATCCGAAGCACGTGCCCGATCCGGAAGCGATCCGCTATCGCGCAGACGCCGACACGCTGTTGTGGACGAGCGAAGGCGACAAACGACTGAACCTCTCACCATTCGTGCGCGAAATGAAAATTGATGGCACGCATCTGCGCGAGCTGCCAACACTCGCGATGTTGGCGATGAAAGACGGAGACACCGGTTCGCGCGACAACTCAACGTTTGAGGGCATGACGCTCGCGCGCGACGGCAAAACTGTATGGGTCGCGATGGAAGGTCCGATCTATGAAGACGGCGCAACGCCCACCGTTGAGAGTGGCGGTGCGCCGCTACGCTTCACGCAATACGATGTCGCGAGCGGCAATGCGCTGCGACAAATCGCGTATCAACCCGATGCGATTCCGCATCGCCCGATGCCGCCGAACGGCGCGGCGGATAACGGCGTGCCTGAAGTGTTGATGCTCGACGCGCATCGCATGCTCGTGCTCGAACGCAGCTTCTCGCGCGGTATCGGCAATTCGCTTCGCATTTATTTGATCGATACGCGCGACGGCAGCGACACCAAAGACGTCGCTGCGCTCAATCTCGGTAATCACAACGTTGTGAAAAAAATGCTAGTGATCAATTTCGATTCTTTGAATCTGCGCAGACTCGACAACAGCGAAGCGATGAGCTTTGGCCCGCGACTCGCGAACGGCAATCGCACCTTGATTGTTGCAAGCGATGACAACTTCAATCGCAATCAAATCAATCAGTTTTTAGCGTTTGAAGTGATTGAGAAGTAACTCATAACTCTACGTTATAAGCCAGATTTAATTGGGGCGTGATATTGTTTTATGTATTTCTCAGTTAATTAGTTTTTAGCGATCGCGCCCTAATAAAAGCGTCATTTATCTGCTAAAGTTAGAAACTGCTTTATTGATCGATTTTCGTTCACGTTGTGAGTCGGTGAAGCATTTGAGTCTTTACGATTCCTACGCTTTTTGCATGTGATTTAGCGCGAACGAAGGATGCCGTTCTGCAACCAAATCCGCAGCAATCTTCCCTGAGCCGCAACTCATCGTCCACCCGATGTGACCCTGTCCGCAATTCCACACGAGCGAGCCATCGCCGAATTTGTCGACGGTCGTTGTGAGAATCGGCATCGACGAGGGCGTCATTGGTCGTAAGCACGTCCAGCGCTCGATCTTCGATTCGTCGCTCCAGTCGAGCGCGCTGGGAAAGAGCGATTCGAAAGCGCCGCGGTGGCGAACAAAATCACGATCAGTAAACGTGGTGTCGTCGCCCGCGAAATGCGCGCCGGTTGTGAGCCGCATCGTGTCGCCGAGCGGACAATACGCAACGAGCGTGTCGTCGCAAATGCCGCCGCGCGTTGGCGCACGCGCGCGATCCTTGATTGGCACCGTGAGCGAAAAACCTTTCACGGGATAAATCGGCAACTTCAAACTCAATTGCTTCGCGAAATGAAAGCTGCGCGGACCGAGCGCGACGACAAATTTGTCTGCCTCCACAGGTTCGCGATTCGCATAAATCCCATAGCCGCGATCGATCACCGACAAGGCCGCACTCACCTCGACTCCGAAGCGAAACTTCACGCCGCGCGCCGCAAGGAACTTCGCAAGCTCGCGCGTGAACACACGCGAGTCACCCTGTGCATCGGACACCGCATAACTCGCACCAACGAACTGCGCATTCGCAAGCGACGGCTCCAGGGCAATCGCTTCATCGCGATTGACAATACGAACCTCGCAACCGTGTTTAGCAACAAGTTCCGCGCGCGCCATCGCCGCCGACAACGTTGTCTCGCTTCGACACACATAGAGCAAACCACGCTGCGAGTAACCGCAATCGATGCCCGTCTCGGCGAGCATCGCCTGCAATTCATCCTGACAAAACTTCGCGAATGTGACCTTCGCTTTTGTCAATCGCGCGTATTCATTTTCATTGGCGTACGAGAGAAATTCGCCGCCCCATTTCCAGAGCCGTGGATCAAGCGGCTTCACAATATTCATCGGCGCATCGCTCTCGACCAGCGCACGCCAAATTGTGCGATGCGCAGAAGGCGTCGGCCACGGCAACGCGCGCGACGACGAAATCAAACAGGCATTGGCATAGCTCGTCTCGCTCGCCGGCACATCCGCACGATCAAGCACCTCAACCTCATGCCCATCGCGCCAAAGGTAGTACGCGGTGGCGACGCCAATCAGTCCCGCGCCGAGAACAATCACTTTCATGAATGAAGCATATCGTCTACCCGGTTAATCAACGCAAACTATGTCACCGAATCGATCACTACAATCGATCCGCGATGTACCCTCACATTTCAATCTTGAGAGTCGTTGCAGGGATTGCCGCCAGCGACATTTTTGCAAGGCTGCAGCGGTCGCATGAGATCGTAAGCGCGCAAAGCGCGAAGACATAGACTACGAAGCGGCACTACGTGCTTTCACTTCGTCGTAGGTCGCAACGTAATGCGAATGCTCGGTGTCAAACAGCTTATCCCAAATGCGGGTGTGCAAGCCGTAGTTACCGCCAGAGTTGGTGTGATGCAGGTTATGAAAGGTACTCGCTGTCATCCAGCGCAACGGGCTTTTGTTCCACCACTTCGGATAAAACTCATAGCCGAGGTGTGATTTCAGGTTCTCTAGTAATCCGAGCAACTGGAGTACACCCAAAGCAGGCGCATAAATCGGAAAAACAAACGCCACAGGAATGATCCACGCAGTGAGCAGCAACGGCTCCAGCCAATGGAAAGACAGCGAGGTAAATGGATTCACGTCAATGCTCTTGTGATGCACCAAATGCACTGATTTGAAGAGCTTTGGGTGATGCAAGAGGCGGTGCACCATATAAAACCAGAAATCATCCACGAACCATAAGCACAGTACGGTCGCAATGCTAAGAAGCCACTGATTCTCTTTTGGCGCAGTATAAATTTGCGTATGGCCCTTGAGCGTGAGAAACATCAGCACCGCGGCGAAAATTGAGCTAGCAGTAAGCACAATAAGCGCGTTTTTCAGCTCAAATTTCAGTTGCGCGGCATCGACGCGTGAGGTTTTCTGAATTCGATGCAAAGCAAAGCGGCGCTTGAAGACCTTCCACACAATCAAATACGCTAGGGTCATCATGCCTCCATTCACGAGGAGGCCCTGCATAAAACCAACAGGCAGCTGTTCGGCAAGCGCCATCAAATCGTTCATCGCTTTTTTTCTCCCTGCGTTAGCTTTTCTTGATGCCGCGTAACACGAGTTGTGCCGCCGCATCTGGCAGCTCGTGCCAATATTTGTGAGTCACTTTGTCGCCCAGCAGGTTTTGAATTTTCAAACCAAGCAGCAAAGCACCGACCAAGCGACTAGTAAGCTCAGGTCGCGTTTTACGCAACAGCTTTTGCTGCGTCCATTGACCGATAGCGGCTGTGCCTGCTGCAAACACGGGCTCAAACAAGGGCTTGGCATACGTCTCGCGCATGGGCTCATCCGCGAGCATTTCGGCGAGCAGTACGCCCATCACGCTCGTCTCCACCCCATCGCGCTCGCCCAACATCAGCGCTAAATGCCCTGGCAGAAATTGCTCTAAGTTTGTTGGCATTTCAGGCGCGGCTATTTGGTCAAGATGCGCCGCTTCCCGCCTTTGGCTTTGTAGTTGTTCTATTAGACCAATCAACAGCGCGGCTTTGTTATCAAAGTGGTTGTAGATCGTACCTTCCGCCAAATCGGCAGCGCGAGCTATGTCCCGAATCGTGCTGCGCTGAAAGCCCTTTTTTACAAACACTCGCAGGGCGGCCTGCAAGATGCTCACTCTCCGCTCAGGATCAAACAATGGCTTGGCGCTGGCGCGCACGCGAGGCTTTTTGGTCAACGGCTGGGGCTCTGCTTTCGCTTTCATCAGTTTGGTGATGCTCTGATCAACGAGTGAATGAATATTCATTCATTATATATTTAAAGAAATATTGATCAACCCTTCAAACTGCATAGGTGGAGCGTGTGTCAGAAAACGTGTATGGGCGTGTATTGCGCCTACACGAACGTCGCTGTTACGGGCGCATGATCGCTGGGCTTTTCGCCTTTGCGTTCGTTGCGATCGACGACGCATTCCGTACATGCATCTGCCATCGCAGGCGAAGCGAGGATGTGATCGATGCGCAGGCCGTTGTTCTTCTGGAAACCGAGCATACGGTAGTCCCACCAGGTAAAGGTTTTTGGTGGGTGGTCGAATTTTCTGAACGTGTCGACAAGACCGGCGTCGAGCCAGCGGTTGAAATATGCGCGCTCTTCGTCGGTGCAGAGCACTTGCCCTTCCCAGGCTTTTGGATCGTGCACATCGGCGTCAGTCGGGGCGATATTGAAATCGCCGACGACGACTAGCTTTTCGTGCGCCACGCGCTCCGCTTCGATCCATGCACTCGTCGCTTCGAGCCAGCGCAATTTGTATTGAAATTTTTCTGAACCGACTTCTTGACCATTGACGACGTAGAGACAAATCACACGTGTGTCACCGATCGTCGCCGCAATCGCGCGGCTTTGTTCGTCTTCGAAACCGGGCACACCGCGTTGTACATCACGCGGTTCGGGCAAATCGTTTTTGACGATGATTGCAACGCCGTTATACGTTTTTTGGCCGAAGGCCTCAGCGCGGTAGCCGAGTGCCGCGAACATCTCATGTGGAAACTTCTCCGTTTCCATTTTGAGCTCTTGCAGACAAAGCACATCGACCGCGTTTGCGCGCAACCAGTTTTCGGCGCGCTGCATTCGCGCGGTGAGGGAGTTAACGTTCCAAGTGGTGATCTTCATCGTGGCGTGATTATCTCGATTTCATAAGCAATAAGCCCCGAAGAGAAAACAAAAACGCGAGCCGGGGCTCGCGTTTCTTACGCTAACGCACTATGGCGAAATCAGGAATTGGCTTTCGGCGCAGCTTTGGGTGCTTCTTTTTCTTTCTTTGCCGACTCAACACCACGCAGGTCTTCTACCGGCTTCGGTTTCGAGAACGGCGGTGTCTTTGGGTAACCCGCGCCGTCGAGTGCCGAGGCCCAGTTCGATTCGCTCCAACCAGAAAGTTTGCGCTCGCCAATTTTGAGCACAGGCACGACGCTGCCGCCGGTGTCATCTTTAAACCTTTTGTTCAGCTCAGCGCTGCGTGTCGGATCCACAATCGTATGCGGAATGCCGCGACGATTGAGGTAGCCCTTGGCCTGATCGCAGCTGTCACCGCATTCGCTGGTGTAGAGCGTGACGGGCGATTTCTTTTGCGCATCGTCCGACTGCAGCGAGGCTTCATTGTTTTGGATAGAGCTGCCTTTTACATTGCGCTCTTCTGCCTTCACGCCAGGAGGCGGCGGCTGATCCGAGTATTGAACGCGACCGTTCGCATCCGTCCAGCGATAAACCGTTTGCGCCGTCGCGACGGTTGCAACCGTGGCGAGCAGAAGACCAACACCGATTTGTTTCAACATCATCGCGATTTCCTTCCTATCCTTTTGGCGCGTTTTCAAATGTTACGCGCCGTTATCAGAACCTGAAACCATACCATTGTGCCGCAAAAGCGCGTCCACCGACGGCGGACGCCCGCGAAACGCCACAAAATTCGCCATTGCGTCGCGACTTCCGCCACGCCCGAGCACTTCTTTGCGAAACGCAGCGCCGGCTTTCGGCGAGAGCACGCCCTCTTCCTCGAACCGGCTGAACGCGTCTGCCGACAATACTTCGGCCCACTTGTAGCTGTAGTACCCGGCTGCGTAGCCGCCTGCGAAGATATGCGCGAACGTCCACGGCATACGGTTCCATTCCGGCGGCTGAAGCACAGCAACTTCGCTTCGAACTTCGTTCAAAACGCGCAGTAATTCGCTACGGTTGACCGTGATCTTCTCGGTGTGCAGACGCATGTCAAGCAAGGCGAATTCCATCTGACGGACGGTGGCCATACCAGCTTGAAAGTTCTTAGCGGCAATCATCTTGTCGAAGAGCGCCCGGGGAAGCGATGCACCCGTTTCAACGTGTTGCGTCATGTGCGACAGAACGTCCCATTCCCAGCAATAGTTTTCCATGAACTGGCTCGGCAATTCGACGGCATCCCATTCGACATGACCGAAACCGGA
>JBOFBL010000215.1:0-3226 GCA_051645545.1 Casimicrobium sp.
ACCTCATTAAGGAGAGTACACATGACAAGCACAACCTATTCGAATAGCGGGTCGGGACTCGCTCGCTGGCTACACGATGCGATCGGTACTCGTAGCGATCTCTTGCTACGACTGATTGTCGGCGGGATGCTGATTCCGCACGGCATTGGGAAGTTTCTCAACATGCCGAAAGAAATCGAAGTGTTCGGTAATGTGTTCAAGCTAACGCCGCCCGATGTGTGGGTCGTCGCGATCGCAGTATTTCAGATTGTTGCCGGCGCGCTCATCGTGCTTAACCGCTTCACGCGTTTTGCAGCGTTAGCCGTCGTAGTTTTCATGCTCGCCACCGTATTCGTTGCAAACGGCGGTAACGGTTGGTTTTGGCACTTAAAAGGCATCGAATACTCCGTAATGTGGGCATTGCTCGCGCTGATCGTTGCTGCGCGTGCCGATCGCTAAACAGAAACCACATTCATCAGGGAGATAGTTATGCGAAATCTAGGACCACGGCGCGCAACGCTCGCGTTATGCGCGATGGTTACGCTGTTTGGTGCATGTGCTTCTTTGGAGCCTGCCAAACCTGTGCCAGTCAGTATTGTCCTTGGGGCAAACCTGGGGCATTTACCGATCATCGTCGGTGCCGAGAAAGGTATCTTTCAGAAGCACGGAATCGATCTCAATCTAAAGATCGTAAATAGCGGCGACCAGATGGTCTCAGCCATGCGCGGGAATGAAGTCGACGTCGGCAACATGAGTGTCACCACATTCATCAAAGCGCGTCACGATGGCGACCCGTGGCAGGTGGTTGGCCTCATTATGAACGACGCGACCCGTAGCAATGCCGACGAAGCGCTCGCCATTGTCAGCAAAAAAGGGAGCGGTATTCGCCCGGGAAAGATCGAAGATCTGAAGGGTAAGAAAGTTGCCGTGCAGCTTGGGCAAACACCGCACGAATACTTAAAAATCGCTGCGAAACGAGCGGGGCTTTCCGAAACCGATATCGAGATAGTCAATACACCGCAATCGCCGGTGTTGGTCGATTTGCTGCGTGACGGTAAAGTCGATGCGGTAGCGTCGCTCGAACCTCTCAACTCGGTGGTGCTTAAGAACGTACCCGATGCGTACGAAGTACAGCGTGGCGGCGGCTATCTGTCGTACTTGATGATTACCACCGCGCGCATGCCGACTATTCAAAAGCAGCCGGTTTTGATCGAACGTTTCAACGCCGGCCTTGCGGAGGCGACGCAATACACCCGACAGAATCGAGCGGAGGCGGTGCAGATTTTTGCGAAACGGGTACCGAATCAGAATGTCGATGCGCTCACCAATGGCATTCGCCACATCTCCTACGACCCGCGCATGTCCAGTGCCACAGATAAGGCGTTTGAAGCCGCGCAATTGGATGTGCTTTCGCAGGGTTCGATGAAAGGGAAACAGGCGCTGCCCGTAACCGCATTGCTCTACCGCGATGCCATCGCAAAGGTCGAACAGAAGTATCCGCAGTATTTCAGTGATCTGCCGAAAACATCGACGAAGTAAACAATGAACGAGCCAACCGTCATACAAATTAAAGAAGTGCCTGCCTTCCAACGCGGCGATGGCGTGATTACAACGCCTTTGATTACGCCGGAATCGCGGAAGGGCGCGGCATTCACGACCGGATTGACATCGTTTCCACGCGGGCGCGCGGCACCCATGCACAGCCACAATTGCGATGAACAAGTCACGATTCTCGAGGGCCAAGCTGAGGTCGTGATCGAATCCAAACGCATGGTGCTTGGACCAATGGACACGACCTATATCCCAGCCAATCACTCGCATTGCTTCAACAATGTCGGCGACGGTCGTCTTGTAATCCTCTGGATTTATGCGAGCGATCATGTCACTCGAACATTCACCGCAACCGGCGAAACGGTCGAGCATCTCGGTTCGCGCGACAAAGTCAATTGAGATCGACGATGAACGACATCGTTATCGAAAAAGCGCTTCAAGGCAATGTGGACGTCGATACCTTAAGGCGTTTTATTGCGCTGACGCTGCGAGCCGTGGGCATGGGCGTGGAGCACGCCGACACGGTGGCTGCGCTCATGTCTGAAGCGGATGCAAGAGGTGCCGACACTCACGGCGTGTTTCGCTTGCCTTCGTATGTGAAACGCATTCGCGCCGGGGGCATGAACCTCAATCCACGCATAAGGGTTGTCGCCGAGCGCGCGAGCACGGCGCTAATCGATGGCGATAACGCGATCGGACACTTGGTGATGAAGCATGCTTCCGAAATCGCTGTTGACAAGGCGAGGCGTACCGGAATCGCTTGGGTTGGCGCGCGAATGAGCAATCACGCCGGCCCGGCAGGGCTCTACGCACGTATGCCGTTGTCGCACGGCATGGTGGGGGTGTACATGGCCGTTGGAAGCGCTAATCATTTGCCGCCATGGGGCGGCACCGATCTCTTGCTTTCAACCAACCCAATTGCTATTGCGGTGCCCGGCGGCGAGCAACCGCCGATTGTGTTGGACATGGCGACGACGAATGCCGCGTACGGCAAAGTGAAGGCCAAAGCGCTGAAGGGTGAAATGATGCCCGAGGGCTGGATGGTAGGGCGCGACGGTAAATCGCTGCTGGACCCCAAGCGAGCCAGCGAAGGCTTTCTTCTGCCGATCGGCGGTCCCAAAGGCTACGGTCTGGCGCTTATGTTCGGACTGCTCGCGGGTACGTTAAACGGCGCGGCATTTGGTCGCGATGTGATCGACTTCAATGCGGACTTTAAAAGCACCACAAACACCGGACACTTGATCGCCGCAATTGATGTTGAAGCTTTTATGCCGATCGCTCAGTTTACCGAAGCGGTCGACGAAATATGGGCGCAGATGCGCAGTTCCGAGCGATTGCCCGGGGTCGACGCCATTCGATTGCCCGGCGAGCAATCGAATACGACTTACGAAGAACGCTGTCGATCGGGTGTGCCGATCTCTGCGGAGTTACGCGCAACGCTTGACGCCCTGGCGGACAGCTTGGGTATCGATCAGCTGACTTGATTCTCCAAACGAATAGCAACAGGAGCCATTGCCATGGGACTTCGTTTTCTCGAACACATCCTCATTACGACCCACGATCCCGACGCCACGCGCGATTGGTTTGTGGATAACCTTGGTTTTCGCAATGGCGACCACCCGGAATTCGGCTTTCCCGTGTACTGGCTCTACATAGGCGAGCAAGACGTTGTGCATATCGCAAAGGCAAAACACTC
>JBOFBL010000216.1:0-3389 GCA_051645545.1 Casimicrobium sp.
CGAGCACGATATGGATGCCGTTTTCTCGCTTGCCGATCGCATCAGTGTGCTGGTGTACGGTCGAATCATCGCGAGCGGAACGCCCGAGTAGATTCGTAGGAACTCGGAGGTACGTGCAGCTTATCTCGGTGAGGAGACAAACGCATGAACAGCGGACTGTGGGAGCGCGCTCGCGCGCGAATCTTTGTCCGCAAGTGCAACATCGTTTCGCGCGCAAGCGCGCTCCCACAGGTGCGGGCATGACCCCCCTCCTGCAAGTCAAAAACCTCAACGCCGGCTACGGTGCAAGCAGCGTCCTCTTCGACGTGAATTTGAACATTCGCGAAGGCGAAGTTGCAACATTGCTTGGTCGCAACGGCATGGGCAAGAGCACGCTCGTGAAATGTTTGACCGGTTGGGTCAAACCCACGAGCGGTTCGATTTCATTTGCAGGCGAGGATGTAACGAACGCGCCCTCACACAAGATCGGCAAACTCGGTCTCGGCCTTGTCCCCGAGGGTCGCCAAATTTTCCCAACACTCACTGTGCGCGAAAACCTGCTCGCGACGGCGTCGAACTCCAATGGGAAGTCGTGGAACGTTGATCGCATTGTGAGTTTTTTTCCGCGCCTCGGTGAACGTATCAATCAAATGGGCGGCACGCTCTCGGGCGGTGAACAGCAAATGCTCGCAATCGGTCGCGCACTCATGACCAATCCGCGTTTGCTCGTTCTCGATGAAGCGACCGAAGGTCTCGCCCCGCTCATCCGCGCCGACATCTGGCGCGCGCTCGGCGAACTCAAAAAAGAAAAACTGGCAATGCTCGTGATCGATAAAGACTTGAAAGCGCTATTACCGCTTGCCGATCATCACGCCGGGCTCGAAAAAGGACGCGTCGCAATCACCGGAACGTCGAAAGAACTCGAAGCCCAGCATGAGCGCTTGCACGCATTGATTGGGGTGTAGCGCAAGTTAAGTAGAAACGCGCACGTATTGCGTCACGTCAACTTCAGCCCCGTCAATTCAAGCGTCTGCGATAGCGCAAGCCGAACCGCATCCCAATCGGTCACACCAAATTCGGGTTGCGGTGTGTTTATGTAGTGCTCGAGCGTTTCTGCTTGATCTTCGCGCAAACACTTTTCGCAGTAGTCGACGTCGGTGCGGATGTTTGGCTGTAGCGCTCCCGTTCGAACGAGCGAAAACTGCCTGAACATCGCTTCAAAGTACCGCACTCGAAAATCTTCCATTTCGCGAAGAAAATCGTCGCGTGTGTAGGTCTGCAAACCAACTTTGGCGGTCCAAACGGGAATTCCTTCGACGAGTCGGTCACGGTTGTCCCAACTCACGAAAACGTCGAACCCGTCCGACCAAATGCTAATTTGCGGCTCCTGAATCAGGCGATCCCACTGAAGCAAACGTCCACAGAATCCATCGCGCACACGATCAGCAAGTAAAGAGCAATTGACCGCACTTTCATCGTTCCACGCATAAATGCATAGCGCAAGCCATCGACTGCCAGGAGCATCACGCTGCGGCATCATCCACCACTTCAAATCTTCTGGAATTGGTTCAAGAAATCGATTCAATCCATCGGTCAGATCCAGATGAACACGCCAAATGTGCTGATCCGCTAGCACAGGGATCCTCTGTGCTACTTGACCTTCGAGCGCAGCGAGCTTTTCCCAATGAGTAACTATTTCGCTCGAATACTCGAACAACTTCGCATCGCCCGCGTTAAAGCAGACGTAGCCCTGACTCAAGTGGTCGTAAGATAGTTGTGGATCATTCCCGTCGTAACCCATCCATGGATGAATTTCTGAGGGATGAAAGAGTTCGAAGTCGAATAACGGATGCTTTTGCATAACAGAATTATGACTATGGTTGTGACCTCACGTGGTTCGACGGTTTTTCGCTCGTGCAAACAAGCCAACTCTGTCGTCCCCGCGAAGGCGGGGACCCAGACCGAGCAGTTTGCATTCGCTAAACGTTGATTTTCTTGCTAATACTCCGGGTCTGGGTTCCCGCCTTCGCGGGAATGACAGGATGGAGAATGCGCTCCATTGATCCGCGCTTGGCGCGTCGTGTTCACTTAGCATTCGCTCATGCCCCGCATCGAAATCCCACCTACCGAGTACGAACTAACTGCCATCCGCGCGCAAGGCGCGGGTGGGCAGAACGTAAACAAGGTTTCCTCGGCGATTCAGTTGCGCTTCGATGTTCGTGCGTCGAGCTTGTCGGAGGCAGTAAAAGCTCGAGTGCTCGCACTTGCCGATTCGCGCATCACGGACGATGGCGTGATCGTGATCAAAGCGCAAACGCAGCGCACGCAGGAGGCTAACAAGCGCGAAGCGATTGAGCGTTTGCATGAACTTGTACAAAGCGTTGCGGTGCCGCCGCGAACACGTTACGCGACGCGACCGACGCTTGCGTCGAAGAAGCGGCGACTTGAAGGCAAGTCGATTCGCGGGCAGGTGAAAGCGCTACGTGGGAAAGTCGACGATTGAATCCGATGCGATAGCGTTTGGCTGCAAACCTAGAGCGGAAAATTCATTGCACGCGTTTCAATCGGCAACGAAAAATGCCACCATTCGCCATCGTACGGACGCAAGCCCACGCCGATCATCGTTTCGCGAAGCAATTTGCGATTGGCTTTCGCGACATCGGAGATGTTTTTTGCGTCGTAGTTGCTGATTTCGTTAAACGAATCGAACGCGGAGCCCATGTCGAGCGGTCTGCCGTCACGCTCAATGGTCACGTCAATTGCAACGCCGCGATTGTGTCCACCATAACGGGGCGGTTTCGGTTGCGCGACCCATTCGGGGTTCGAAACACGTTTGAACATTTCGATTTGCACATCGACCGGTCGATAACAATCAAGCACACGAAGTTTGAGCGACGAATCACGCGCTTGAATCGCAAGCGCTGCGAGTTTTAGTTTTTCAGCCGCTTGCGGATTCAGATAACAACGCGGCTGTCCATACAACGATTGGTTAATGAGGCATTTATCGCCTTCGCAAAATATGCGCTGACCCGCGTAGGCCATATCGATTTTCAGGCCTGCACCGTCGACAACGCGCGTGAGCAGCGGCTCGTAGGCTTTGTCAGATATGCCGATGAATTTCTTTTCGATCCAGCCGGTTCGCACGCCTACATTGTCACAATGCGAACCTTCGGGTAGGCGAACCTCATAGCGGTCATTTCGGTAACGAACTAACTCCACGGGCCTCAATCGTTTCGCGCACACCGACTTCGTCGACGACTCCGAATCGAACACTGGCGCCGGTATCACTACGTCAGCCGCCACAACATCACTGGCGAGCAATGCGGCAATGGGCTCTGACGTTGTCAATGTTGCGGGCGCGCGCGCGGGTTCGACTAGCGGTGTTGACAGCGTCGCGCAACCCGCAAGCA
>JBOFBL010000217.1:0-7251 GCA_051645545.1 Casimicrobium sp.
GCGTTATTTATTGTTAATTTCGATAAACATATAAAACAAATCTATTGCCCATAAAAAATGGCGCTTAGCTCGAAGAGCTAGCGCCATTGAACTGTGGAGAGACATGTCCGGGGGAGAGTTCGACCCGTGGAGGACTTAATCGAACCTCACCCTCTTCTTCTAGTGCGTAGCGAGGCGCTGATTAAGTCGGCGAGAGGGATGCAGTGCGAGGCGTCGTTGTGCGACGTGTACTTTTGTACACGAGCCCAACGACAACAAAGCAATGCGCCCTCGTAGCCACTTAATCAACGGTTCGCTTAGAACGTGTACTTAAGCGTCGCCTTCACAGTGCGACCATTGATCGAACGCGCTGCGTGGCCATCGCCTTCCACTTCGGTGTAACCGATTTTGTTCGCAAGATTGTTCACACCAAGACCGAGTGTGAAGTTCTTGAACACTTCGTAGTTCGCAAACGCGTTGATCACCATGTAACCCTTTTGCGTGATCGTGTTGCCATCGTCGCCAAAAGATTTTCCAGTGCCGATCAAGGACGCGCCCACGTTTAACTTGCCGAAGGAATAGCTCGGCGTCAACTGATACACGAGCTTCGCTTGACGACGCGGCGTCTTGCCAACCACCGACGCATCGTTCGCTGCGGTGATTTTCGAATCGGTGATGGTGAGACCGCCCGCGAGGCGGAAGTCACCCATCAGATACACCGTCTCGACTTCGAGACCATTGGCGCGATAGCTGCGCGTGGTGCTCACCTGTGTGGTCGCCTCGTAGTTCGATTCGTTAGTGCGCGCATTAAAGAGCGTGAAGAAACCACTGAAGTTTCCGCTACGCGCTTTCAAACCGATCTCGGCTTGCTTCAAGCGATCGATCGCAACATCGCCGCTGATGCGCGAGGTGTAATCGTCACCCCAGAGGCGATCGGCTTTGAACGCGACGCCATCGCTGTAGCGACCGAACACTGCGAGATCGCGATTCATGCGGAAGTTGGCGCCGAGCGAAAACGACGTGTGATTCTTGTCGTAGTCGATCGCCGCTGCATTCGCGGGCAAATAGCTCGTTCCGTTGTTGACTGCACGATTGCGCGAACCGCTTGCGCTCTGACGATCGAAACGTACGCTGGCATCCAAATTAAGCGGACCCGCTTCATAGGCAACCGCCGCGTAGGGAGACACCGTCGTGTATTTCGCGTCGATCGCGCGCTGGCAGCAGAAACCCCACTCTGGCGCGCCGAGACCGATCACACCCGTTGGGAACTTCGTGGTTCCGAGTAGCGCCGGGTTTTCATTGACGACCTGAATCACGTACTGGTTGAAGTTCCAGGTGAGTTCGACTTTTTGCTGGTTATAGAACAAACCGCCGGTGAAGTCGAGACGTGCCTTGTCGGCGAGCTCAACGGATTTGCTCAATTTCAGATCGTTACTGAAGCTGCCCATGTCGTCGATCGACGTATTGAAGATCGTCGAATTCGTCGCAAGCCCCGTCCACGATTTACCTTTGTCCGGACCCGACTGAATGACATAGGTGCCTTGCACCAGATCGCCCCACGGGAACACGCCAGTGAAGCGACCTTTCATATCAGAAACGCGCATCCGGTTTTCAAGCTTAAAGCCATTGCCCAGATTCAACATGAGCTCGCCGCCCACCGCCACATTGCGCACGCGCAAACCGTCGTTCACATTAATGTTGCTGCGCGAATTGTCTTTATTGAGCACCGAATCTGGGCCCCAGTTCGAACCGTAAGGTGTGTAGGTGCGTGGATCGACACCGGGCACTTCGGTGATGCGACCGTTGATCGTGCGCACCGGCACTGGCAGGAATGTCGGCGTTTTGTCGTCGAGAAACTTTCCGTAAACACGGAACGAGCCACCGCCGCCTAAATTCTGCGAAAAGCTCGCTTGCAGTTGCCCGCCTTTTTCCTGACGCACGCCCGAGGGGTGCGAGCCCTCGCCGGTGCGTACATGACCGCCGACGTGCCAGCTAGAACCGGCCTGACTCAAACCGGAACCGTAGTCGAAATCGACACGCTGTTGATTGAAATCGAGACCGAAACCGAGGCCGACGCTGCCGCCTTTATCCGCGCCTGTTTTGGTGATGAAGTTGATCACACCGCCCGGCGAATTGGTCGCGAGCGTAGAGGCCGATCCGCCGCGAACAACTTGCAGTTGATCGAGGCTATTGTCGATGCGGATAAACATATCGGAGGTCGCAAATGCGACGTCGCCGAAGAGCATCACTGGCAAACCGTTTTCTTGCAACTGAACGTAGCGCGAACCGCCTGCGGAAATCGGCGCGCCGCGCACGGTGATATTGGTATTGCCTTCACCACCGGAGGATTCGGAACGAATGCCTGGAATCGAGCGCAGCACTTCGGCAGCACTCGTTGCTTGCGTCGCCTGAATCTGCTCGATGTCTAAGGTCGATACCGACAAGCTTTGCTTCATCTTCGAGCCTTGGGTTGCAGTCGCGGTGACCACGACGCGCTCAAGATCAAGTGCTTTTTTATCTTCTTTCGCTGCGTCGGTTGCGGCTTGGGCACCCGCTGGTGCAGCTGGCGGCTGAGTCTGCTGCGCGTGAGCCATTTGCGCAATCGCCAGCGCGACCGACAAAGCCAGTGCGCTGCGAACGTGGGTTGGGGACAACATGAGGTCTTCTCCTTAGTGATCGATGTCTGAGATGGCGGGTATTAGTGAGCGATGAGCAAACAAAGCACCGCTTTGATGCGAAGTCTAGCGCCATTTTGTATCGCCTTGCAAACGTTTGCAAAGAAAATAGTGCGTGCGCAAATTGTCACGGCAACGACCTGGCAAACTTCTCCAGAAAAAACATGGGCTTAGCGAACTTTTGTTGTGCATCGCACAATAAAGTGACACTGTTGCACCAGCGCGACAGCACTTCGGTGGAAACATTTCATGACGTGCGCTACGCTTGCATCACCGGACGCACCATGACGAACCACTAAAGCAAGATAGCGCACTATGAAAAACAAGCCCGCCAGTCGAATGCAAATGACCGATATCGCGAGAATGGCGGGGGTGTCGGTATCAACCGTATCGCGAGCGCTTGCAGGTAGCGATCTTGTTAACGATGCGACACGTAAAAAAATTGTGGAGCTCGCGCGATCGTTGCGTTTTAGCGCCAATGTCGGCGCACAGAATCTACGGCGCGGCCAGTCGCAAACGATTGCAGTGGTGCTACCGAAATCAACCGCCGACCAACAACCGGTCTCCGATCCGTTCTTCATTTCGCTACTGGGCGAACTCGCCGATGCACTCACCTCGCGTGGCTTCGACATGTTGCTCACGCGCGTGAACGAAGAGCGCATCGATGACGTCGAGGGTCTGGTCGTATCCGGTCGCGCACTTGGTATCGTCGTGATCGGACAATGGTTACATCACTACGCACTGACAGGCCTCGCGTCGCGCGGCGTGCCGATTGCAGTGTGGGGTGCGGCACTGCCCGGTTCCAACTATTTCACGGTCGGTGGCGATAATCGGCTCGGAGGCAAGCTTGCGACGCGCCATCTCATCGAATGCGGTCGCCGCAAAATCATGTTTCTCGGCGACACACGATTGCCGGAAGTCGCACTTCGCTTCGAAGGTTATCGCGATGCGCTGATTGAAGCGGGCTACATGGTCAATCCCGGACTCACCGCTGCGATTCCGTTTGAAGCGAGCGCCGGTCGGCGCGCACTCGACGATCTTTTTTCGCATACCGCGGATTTCGATGCGCTCTTCGCCTGCTCCGATCTCATGGCGATGACGGCGAATGCGCTATTGAGCGCGCGTGGCATGCATGTGCCAAAGGATGTGTGCGTTGTGGGCTATGACGATCTCGCGCTTGCGAGTCAGGTGCACCCAACGCTCACCAGCGTAAGGCAGCCGCTACCAGGCGCAGCGCAAGCGCTGCTCGATGGCGTACTACATGCGCGTGAAGGCAAACCGCCTGCAACCGTTATCCTGGAAACCACACTCATCGAGCGCGAATCGACATTGCGACAGAGTGCGGCGCGTACGACAACACAAAAAACGAAAACGAAACGAAGCTAATGAATCATCGAATAGGTGTCGATCTCGGCGGCACAAAGATTGAAGCGGTAGTACTCAACGACCAAGGCAACATCGAGTGGCGCGAACGCGTCGCAACGCCTAAACAATCAGCGGCAGCGATCTACGACGCGATCGCATCGCTCGTGTTGCGTGGCGAAGCGGCGGTCGGCGAGCGTTGCTCCGTCGGCATCGGCACACCCGGCTCGCTCTCACCTAAAACCGGATTGATGCGCGGCTCAAATACAGTCGTATTGAACGGTCAACCGGTGAAACAAGAGATCGAATCGCGACTCGCGCGCGAGATTCGCATCGCCAACGATGCAAACTGTTTCGCGCTCTCAGAAGCGGTCGATGGTGCGGGCAAAGGCGCACAAAGCGTGTTCGGGGTGATCTTCGGCACGGGTTGCGGCGGCGGTGTCGTGATTGACGGCAAGATTCAAAATGGTTTGCACGCGATTGCGGGCGAATGGGGGCATAACCCGTTGCCATGGCCAATGGACGATGAGCTTCAAGCGCGCGGCGCACATCGCTGCTATTGCGGCCAATGGGGTTGCATCGAAACCTGGCTTTCGGGCACTGGCATCGCGAAACACTTTCTCGACGGGAACGTTGCGACCAAAGACATCGTGGCGCGCGCGGCAAGTGGCGATACAGTTGCAGAGGATTACTTGCAGCGCGTTGAAGATCGCATGGCGCGCGCGCTCGCGACCATCATCAACATACTCGACCCCGAGGTGATCGTACTCGGCGGCGGCGTGTCGAACACCGATCGCATCTACGCGAATGTGCCACCGCTATTGACGAAGTACGTGTTCAGCGAATTCGTCGAAACGAAGGTTCTCAAAAATGTACATGGCGATTCAAGCGGCGTGCGCGGTGCGGCGTGGCTGTGGTGACCCGTTGCGAAGCAACATGAGCCACTCTTCAAAAACGACGAAATAGTTGGAGCAAAGCTGAAATTAATTAACAAATTGATTTATGTCAAAAATCAATCTGTAGCCCCAATAAATTCGTCGTTTTACAGTATAGCTATTTACTATTTATTCCAGCGTTTTGTCGCTTCCGCAACGCGCTTACCAAACGCCTCCGCTGTGCGGAAATCGCTCTCGTGAATACCTTCGACGCCCTGATCGGCGTTGCCTTGCGCCATCAGTCCGGCAGCTGCACCGAGGCGATTCATGTCGGCCTCGGAACCTTTGCTGTCCTTATTGCCTGGTGGCACCGCATTGCCAATCCAGAGCATGTGATGCTGCATCGCGAGCGTTTGGAAGTACGCGAGCGTTGAAGCCTTGTCGCCATTGCGCGATGAGGACACGGTAAAGCCTGCTGCGATTTTGTCTTTCCAGCCGTAGGTAAACCACACCTTGCTTGTCGCGTCCGCAAACATTTTGAATTGACCCGACGGGCCGCCCATATACGTCGGCGCACCGAAGATGATGGCGTCTGACGCGGCGAGTGTGTCCCAATTCACAGCGTCAACCGCCATGAGATTCACCGTCGCGCCCGCAACACCTGCCGCACCTTTTTGAACGGCCTCTGCGATGGCTTTGGTGTGGCCGTAGCCCGAGTGATAAACGATTGATACAACTGCCATGATGTTTCCTTTTTTAAAAAGAACGGACGTACAAAAATTGTAGGGTGGGCACCCCGTGCCCACGCGTTGCGGTAAAGGTTATGTCGCAAGCGTCGGCTTTGCAACAATGCGCGACACGATCGTGCGCGCGAGCGGCGCAGCGATTAACGCTGCGAAAAACGCAATCGGCCACACTCGAATCCAGGCGTGAAACCAATGCGCGACGAAGTCGTTCAACCCGAGGTTGATCGCCGTAACGACACCCGACATCAAAACGCTCATGAAGAACGAGATGAAAAATGCCATGAGGTAAGGTGTGTATTTCGGATGAAATTTCATAGATTCATTGGTAGCGTGAGTGACTTGCTACTCACGTGTTACTGAAGCGGTGGCAAATCGAACAACAACACTTCCGCGTTATCGCCGCCATCAATGCGAACACTCGTCTCGCTCTCGATCTTTGCTGCGTCGCCAGCGTTGAGCTCAACGCCGTTCACGCGCACGCTGCCGCGCGCGACGTGCACATAGGCAAGGCGTCCGCTCCCGAGCGCGTGCGTTGCCGACTCATCGCCATCGAACAAACCCGCATACATCCGCGCGTCTTGCTGAATCGTTACCGAGCCCTGCGCGCCGTCGGGCGACGCCACCTGTCTCAGCTTGCCGCGCTTCTCTTCCTCGGCGTAGAACTTCTGCTCGTAAGACGCCGATCCGCCCGTGCGATCCGGCATGATCCAGATTTGCAAGAGATGCGTGCGCTCCGTATTCGACGGATTGAATTCGCTGTGCATGATGCCGCGACCCGCGCTCATGCGTTGCACTTCGCCGGGGCGAATCGTCTCGCCGTTGCCGATCGAATCTTTGTGCGCGATCGCACCTTCGAGCACATAGGTCACGATTTCCATATCGCGATGGCCGTGCGTACCGAAACCTTTTCCTGCTTCGATGTAATCGTCGTTGATGACGCGCAGCGGCCCGAAGTGAACATGATTCGGATCTTGATATTCAGCAAACGAGAAACTGAAACGGCTCTCCAGCCAACCATGATTGGCGTAGCCGCGTTCGTCTGATTTACGTACTGTGAGCATATTCGTCTCCTTTCAATGAGACGAATTTTGGAGGCTATCCGATCCATCGAAAAGACGGCAGAATTGACGTACTTATTCAAAATTTTTGACTATGTTGAAACTCACCTTTGAAGCGCTTGAAATGCTGGATGCGATTGATCGTTTAGGCAGCTTCGGGCGTGCCGCAAGCGCACTCGGAAAGGTTCCCTCTGCGCTCACTTATTCAGTCAGAAAACTGGAAGAAGATTTAGATACGCTGATCTTCGACCGTCGCGGCTATCGCGCTGCGCTCACGCCTGCCGGGAAGTTGTTGCTCGACGAAGGGCGCGAGCTTCTGCAACACGCGTCACGTTTGCAATCGGAAATCGCACAAACAGCGAAGGGGTGGGAAACCGAGCTTCGCGTGGCACTCGATGCGATCTTGCCCTGGTCGTGGCTCACGCCGCATCTCGAAGCGTATTTCAAAGAAGGTTGTCCCGCGAAGCTGCGCATTTCGGAAGAAACGCTCGCAGGATCGTGGGACGCCCTCGCTGACGGTCGTGTCGATATGGTGATCGGTGCGACGGGCGATGTG
>JBOFBL010000218.1:0-4930 GCA_051645545.1 Casimicrobium sp.
TTGCGCGCGGCGACCGTGATTGATTGATCGCCAGATTGCTCAACGTCGACGGACGCGGAAATCTGCAACTCAAGATCTGTCGCAACCGTCGTGAGTTTGTTGCCTTTGTGTTCGAGCAACACGTTGGCGAGGATCGGCAGGGTCTGCCGCCGCTCAACAATGCCAGAGACCGCCTGCAGCGGTTTCAACACGAGGTCACGAGAGATTGACTTTAATTGCATATATATCCCTAACCCTAATATCTAATGGTGATGATTTTTGTGGGTAAGTCGAAATAAACTATGGGAATCAATGGTTTAGTTCGAAAAAATCGGCTGTTTATGTGCGTTGGATGAATGTGGGTGAGTGTGGATGGAAATCCACGACGTGAGAAACGAGTGAGTTATCCACAAACGGTAATGAGCTATACAAGATGATTGGTTGGTGACCGCTTACACTTTTTTGACGCAGATTTCGCTGATTTACCGCAGATTCACGCAGATTATTTTTTGCTGTAGACACCGTCAAAAACACGTAAAAAAAACTGCGTAAATCGACATTTGTAATCTGCGAAATCTGCGTCAAAAAATTCCTCCCTTAGCTCCGCAACAACTGCAACAAAAACGAGTAATCATGCTGAATCTGCGGCGCACTCTCGCGTAGCGAGGCAATTTGTCGACACGCGTGAAGCACCGTAGTATGGTCACGGCCCCCAAAGTTCTGGCCAATCTCAGGTAGAGACAAGGACGTGAGCTCTTTCGCAAGCGCCATCGCCATTTGCCGCGGGCGGGCGACGATGCGTGAGCGGTTCTTCGAATGCATATCGCTGACTTTCACTTTGTAATAGTCGGCGACCACCTTTTGAATGTTTTCCACCGAAATCTGCCGCGATTGCACCGCGAGCAAATCGCGCAGGGCCTCTTTCGCGATTTGCGGATTGATCTCGACATTGTGAAAACCGGCATACGCAATCACGCGCTTCAACCCGCCTTCAAGCTCGCGTACGTTCGAGCGAATGTGTTTGGCGATGAAAAACGCCGTGTTCTCGTCAAGTGCCGCACCGGTTTGCTTTGCTTTCGCCAGTAGAATCGCGACGCGCATCTCGGTCTCCGGCGGTTCGACCTGCACCGTAAGCCCCCAACTGAAGCGGCTCTTCAAACGATCCTCAATCCCCTCGATTTCCTTCGGATACGTATCGCAGGTGATGATGACTTGTTTCTTCGCTTCGATCAGCGTGTTGAACAGATAGAAAAACTGCTCCTGCGTCGAGCCCTTGTTATTGAAGAACTGAATGTCGTCGATGAGCAGTAAATCGAGCGAGTTGTAACTGGCTTTGAAGGCGTCCCAGGCCTTGTGTTGATAGGCCTTCACCACGTCCGACACATAGCGCTCAGCGTGGATGTAGCGAACGCGCGCGCGGGGGTGATGTTGCAAGAGCTCGTTGCCGATGGCTTGCAGCAAATGCGTTTTACCCAAACCCACGCCACCGTAGATAAAGAGCGGGTTGTACGCATCGCCCGGATCGCTCGCCACTTTCTGCGCGGCAGCACGGGCAAGCTGATTGGCTTTGCCGGTGACGAAGGAATCGAAAGTAAAGCTCGTGTTCAATGCCGATTCTTTTTGAATCGAATCGCTTGAGGCAAGCGAGCTATTGAGTGCGTTTGCGTAGGACGAACCAAGCTCGGGCTGGATCGTTGCTAGCGACGTGGGGGCGGGATGATAAATACCTGCACGCTCTGCCACGACGTTAAATCCACGCGGTTCCCGCGCGTGATGCACCGGTACCATCAGTGCTGGCGACACGCGCGCAGCGGCGATTGCATCGGAGCCGTTGCTTGCCATCGGTGGCGATGAGCTTGTATTCGACATTGCGCTGTCGACGCGCACTTCGACGCTGACTGGCTTATCGAAAAAACTTGCGGCCTGTGCTTCGATACCGGTTAAGAACCGATCACGCACCCACTTACCAACAAACGAATTAGGGGCCAACACGATCACTTGCGATTCGTTTTCGATGGCAGAGAGCGGGCGAAGCCACGTCGTGAATTGCTGGGCAGACAATTCACGCTCAAAATGGGCTAGGCAGTGGGACCAAAAACTCGACATAAACGATTAATGTTTCGCAAATCCCACAGCAACGAAAACGAGCATCGAACCCCCGGAATCCAATCAGTGATTTTACTCGTTTACGACGGACGACGGTGGACTTATCCACAGGTATTTTTCGCGCTGTGAAGGGGCAAACATCGTATCGATTTAGCAGCGGAAAAAGCCCTTACGCCGACTTGCCGCGCAAGGTATACCAAGCGCCAATCAGCGCGCACGCAATCCCCATCCACGCTAGCGCATCGAGCCGAAGCCCTTCGAACACCAGTGAAACGAGCAGCGCACCGATCGGTGAGAGCACGCTGATGTACATCGTGCGCGCCGAGCCTTCGCGGCGTAAGAGCTCGAGATAGCAGAGAAAGGTCACGACCGTGCCCAGAATCGATAAGTACACAAAGGCAATCCAGAACGACGCGCGGCTATCGAACGCGAGTGTCTCGCCGCTCGCGAAGGCGTATGTAAATGTGGCGAGCGCGCCATAGAGCATCGCCCACGCTGTGTACGTGGTCACCGGTACTTTGCGCTGATTGAGACGCATCGACACCACCGCCGCAATCGACGAGACGATCGCTGCAACCACCATCGCGATCACCGCCCAGAGCGCGAGTTTTTCGGTGCCTTCCTTAAATACGCCCGGCAGGAAACATAGCGCCACACCGAGAACCCCCAAGCTGCCGCCGATCCATGTCGCGCGCGTAATCGCTTGTCGGTACGCTAAGCGCGCGAACAGCGGCGTCAAAAACACCATCAAAGTAAACGCAATGGCGACCAATCCGGACGGAATGACGCGCTCCGAAACATAGGTCAGCACATAGCTCACACCGTACGAAAACACACCAGAGATTAGCGCGAGCCAGTGATCAACACTATTCATACTCGCCCTATTAGATTGGGCGAATAGGTAAATAAATATGATAATTGATGCAAATAAAAAACGAAATCCCACCGAAAATACTTCGGGCGTTGGGCTATTTAGCTGGAAGGTGATCGCATAAAACGTGGTCGACCAAATCACCACCGGCACCAAAAACAAAATCCAGCTCGAACGACGCACGACAATCCTATGGGTGAAAAAGAAAACGCAGAGCCGAAGCTCTGCGTTGTGACTAAGGGGCCTGTCCGAAACTATTCGGCGCTGGCGCGACGCGGAAAGCGAATCGAGAGCTGTTTGAGTTTTCGATACAAATGCGTGCGCTCGAGCCCTGCTTTGTCAGCCACGCGACTCATATTGCTTGATTCGCGCCCAAGCAGATTTTCGAAATACACGCGCTCAAACGCTTCACGCGCTTCGCGCAGCGGGAGCTCAAAGAATTCCGGCGGCAACTGCGGCTGCTGTGGCACCGCAGGCTCTTGCAAATCACCCAGGATGGCTTGCAAATGATCGGCGGTGATGGTGTCGTTGTTCGACAGCAGGAGGCTCGACAACACACTTTGCAGTTGAATCAAATTGCCAGGCCACGGTGCGGCTTCGAGCAGCGCACGAACTTCGACGGGTAAACGCGACGGCGCGTCGCTCGCAAAGGCGAGCGCACACCGCTCGATGAGTCCTGGTAAATCGGCGCGCCGCGAACGCAGTGGCGGTACTACGACCGTTGCCGCCGATAGCGCGGAATACAAACTCGGATCGAAACGGCCCTCGCCTGAGAGTTGACCCAAGGGCTCAGAGCTCGCGCACACGATACGAACGCCGTAGTTCGTCATCTTGCCGAGCATGAACGAGAGCGAACGCTGTTCGCTGCGCGACAGATGCGCGACCTCCGCGCAGAAAAGCGTGCCGCCACGCGCGCTCTCCAAAATTTCGAGCGGATTGTTGATGAGGCGTTGTCCGCTCTCTAACGAAATCCAAGGTGTGTTCGCTTCGTGCAGCGCACGTGCGCACTCGGTGAATCCGACGCCGACTTCGCCGGTGAGCAGGATCGGTCGCAAATCGCCCATCAAGGTTTCGAGTCGCGATTTAAGTTCGTTGATCGGTCCGCTCGCACCGAGCTCTGACAAATCGATCATCGCCTTTGGCTTCGCACGCACATTCTTCAACGCGCGCTGTACGGTCGCGAGAAGTTTTTGCAAACCGATCGGCTTTTCAAGGAAATCGAACGCGCCGATGCGCGTGGCCTCTACGGCGGTTTCGATCGTGGCATGTCCCGAGAGCATGACCACCGGCATCGTGAGTTGCCCAGCGAGTTTCCACTCTTTGAGCAAAGTCACACCGTCGGAATCGGGCATCCAGATATCGAGCAACACAAGCGACGGATTGTGTTTTGCGCGTAACTCGCGCGCAGTGGCGGCGTTCTCCGCAAGGCGCACGACAAAACCCTCGTCTTCGAGGATCTCGCTGAGCAATTCGCGAATGCCGACTTCATCGTCGACGACCAGAATCTCTGTTGGCGTAATCAACTACTACCCTTTTCTTCACTCGGTGCAACGCTCGGCGCGAGGGGCAACACCACACTTACCACCGCACCGCCATCGGGCGAATTCTCTAACGAAATTCGTCCTTTGTGCTCATCGATGATTTTTTTAACGATTGCCAGGCCGAGGCCCGTCCCTTTGGGTTTGGTGGTCACATACGGCTCGAACGCGCGGGTACGAACCGATTCCTCAAACCCATTGCCATTGTCGCAGAATCGAAGCACGAGCTCGCCGGTGCCGTCGGCCGCGGTTTTATTGATCGCCTCGATGCGCACCCGCGCATCGGTCTTCTCGGCGCAGGCATCGACTGCGTTTTGTAGCAAGTTGTGAATGACTTGCCGAAGCCGCGTGCCCTCACCGCGCACGATGCCGTTCTCGGCGCGCCAGTCGAAACGGATCGACACCGCATAGGATTGATAGAGCTCCAGGGTCTCGC
>JBOFBL010000219.1:0-2078 GCA_051645545.1 Casimicrobium sp.
CCGAACGAGCAACCGGTGACCGGATCGACCGGCGGGTGCCACGCGGGATACACCTTACCGTCTGGGCCGTACGTCCAATAGCGAGCGTGAATCTCGCGGCTGCATTCGCCCGGTTGCGGCGGATTGGTGCTGTAGTGGCGATCCATCACGATCGTGTACGCGCGGCTCACGGGCGCGCCTACTGGCGGCAGCGTGACGCCAGGCATTGGGCGAATGCCCGGTGGCGCTGCGAGATTCGCGGGCAACGTTTGCGCGACGAGATTATTCATTGCGAGCAACGCGAAGGCAGACAACCACGTGCTACGGACAGCGCTCGCGCTACAAATCTTGAACTGTATGAAAGACTTTTTCATAACCTATCGATTGCGTTAAATCGTTGATCGTCTGTACAAGGCCGTGTTCACTACGGCATCAGCGCGCGAATCCGGTTTTCGATTGCAGTGGCTGCGGCCGCGTTCGACGAGGTCCCAGCGACCATCGCGCCACCACGAAGTCCGCGCAAGTAATGCAGGATCAGTACGCCGTCGTTGTATGCCGTGACGCCACCGATTGCATCGACATCGATTAATGCACCGAGCGACGCGATATGCGATTCGATTTGCGCAGCGTCGCGCGTTGCGGTCGCGCTGCGTGCGTTAGCTATCAACGCAGGGCCTCGGAAACCGAGCAGGTAACGCAACAAAAGAACACCATCGGTTGCGGCGTCGTAGCGCGTCGCGTTGCCGCTGCCGTCGATATCGAGAGGCCCTGGAGCAACGGTCACGCCAATCGGCGCGCTCTCGCTCGCCACAAAACTCGTATTCGATGTATTCGGATTCGCGAGTCGCATGCATTTACTTGGCGTTACGCGATCGCAGGTTTGTGTGGCCGTTGCGTCCGAGAAATCGTAGTACCCGGAGAGCCCGTTCGCGCCGACCGACACCGCGTCGCGCCACTGCGTCGAGAGCTCGGCCGTTGTTTTCGCGCGATTCCAGAACCGCACTTCGTCGAGTAAACCTTTGTAGTCTTCGAGCAAGAAGTCCGCGATGTTTACCGCTTGCTTTTCCGCCATGAAAAACCAACCGGAGTAGCGGTTACCTTGCTGATAACCGTCTTCGTATCCGGCGTAATAAGTGCCTACGTTGGTGCGCACATTCGAGCGCACGGTATCGATCAACACGCCATCGATCCAGAGTTCGAGATCGGATGCGCTCGTTGCGACGAAGCGACGAACCACCGCAATCGAATGCCACTGGCCGTCAAGCAAACTCGGGTTGTTGGCGTTCGGTGCATTGCCGATCGACCAAAAACCATCGAGTGCGGGCATCGCCCCTTTGTCGGCAAACAGCCAGCGCAGGCGACCGCCATCGTAGAACTGCAGCGCAAACGTGCCGTTTCCGACACCGTCAAAGTTCACACCATCAAGCAGAAAATTACCATTGCACCACCAGCAGTTAAAGCTATAGCGCGCATTGTTTTCGCTGCACCAGTTGAGCTGCGTGTTGCCGCCCGCTGCGCAAGCACCAACGGGATACTGAGCGCGATTGTCGAGCTTCACCCAGATTTCAAACGTGAATTCGCCGTTGCCGAAGCCTGTCGGGAAATTTGTCAGTATCCCTCGTTCGTATTGATTGGCCGGGTTATCGATCGATCGCAGCGAATTGGCTGAAATTTGCGATGCGACGAAAACCGACGTCACGACAAGTACAACGAGATTGAAGAGGCGATTCATGCGGTTTCGAATATGTCAACGACATGTCGAAATGTACGGACACGCTCTTACAAAACTCTTCCAAATCTCTTTCAAACGGGCGAAAGCCCTGCTCATCAGCGGTTAAACGCTGACGCTTATCGGGTCACGCAAAACTTTGCGCGCATTGCGCTTGTGATGAACACAAGTGCCTATCAATCAAGTAATTTGCTTATCGCTGCTACGAAATTGGGCTTCAAACATTTTTTTCTAATTCGCTAGGAGATCCCCCGGCTTTGCCGGGGAGGCAGTAGGAGTTTGACGTATACGGGGGTGTCCATCGCAGAGACTTTCAATCGTGAGCCGCCAAGCACATGAAAGGAAGAACTGGATGGACAGGATAGAGAGC
>JBOFBL010000220.1:0-1847 GCA_051645545.1 Casimicrobium sp.
GACCATGACAATAGGTGATTTGCTGTATGAATTGGGCTTAGCCCCAGGTGCGGTGCAGGCGTTAAAAAAGCAGCTCGAGGCTGTTGAGAAATCATTACGGCTTAAAGTCGAAGTGTTTTATGACGTGCCTAAAAACGCGCCGAAGATTGCACCCGCTTCGATTCCGCAGCAAATCACTAACCCCGTCGCCCCAGGTGCGGGTAAGCCCGTCGATGAGCTGCGCGAGAAGATCAAGGCGTTATCGAACGAGATCAACACGCAGCGCGCTATTTATCAAGCTACGGGCGGCGCAGTCGATGCGTTCGCGGCGCAGCAAAGAGCTTTGCGTGACCGTGCAATTGAATTAAGCCAAGGCTTAGAAGTCACCAGTGACAATGCGCGGCGGTTAGCGATCGCAGCCGCACAAGCTGAACGTAGCGCCACTGGTGCCGAGGGTGGAATCTCGAGGCTTGGGCTTGCTTCGCAAGTAGCGGCGGGGCAAAGCGGCGCGATTCTGAACGTGTTTGAGCGGTTAACGGGCTTGAATTTTGATACAAGCATTGTGGTTGACTTCATCGCGGCAATATCAGACGCGGCGGGCGGGGCGGAGGAGACAAGCACCGCACTTGGTGATTTAGCGGGTCAGACTCAAGATTCCGCTGGTCAACTGCAATCCATTGTTCCCATAGCGACAGCAGCAGCGGTGGGAATTGCTGCGGTAGGAGCAGCAGCTTTCGCAATCGGGCAGCGTGGCTTACCAGAGGTGCAAGCGCTTGAACGTGCATTCAACGTACTTGCTGCCAACGGTGAGCGCGACCTCGTGAAAATCACGGGAGCTATTGAGGATATCCAAGAAGCGTCTGGGGATGCGGGTGCGTTGCTAACCGAATCTGAAATTGGTACGGCATTAGCAGACATCGTTAAAGCAGGCTCGAGCGCGTCCGAGGCTATTACGCTCTTGGGGACTAGCACGCAGTTAGCTGCTGCTGAAAACGAGAATTTAACAACCTCGAGCGCGTCTTTGTTGAAGAATTTAAGGCAGTTTGATCTTGATTCCTCCCAAGCGGCGCGAGCTGGTGACGCGCTAGCCGCTGCGGGTAACTTAGCGGCGGGGTCAGTCTCGGATTTAAGCGAGGGTTTAGCAACTGTTGGACCTGTTGCAAAAGCAGCGGGGTTAACGCTTGAGGAAACCCTGGGGTTGCTGGTGAACCTGGATAACAAGGGGTTGCAAGCAGCCGAGGAAGGCGCTACGGGCTTACGGTCGATCCTGGCGCAGTTAGCCAAGCCGTCAGCAGAAGCAAAGGTTCAAATTGCGGAACTCGGTATTAACCTCGAGAAGTTTTTGAACGCACCTGTATCTGAGCGCTTAACGATTCTTCGGGATGCAATCTCAGGCAGCGGCGAAGATCTTAGTGAATTCTCGAGAATTGCGGATACATCGGCGTTAACCGCGTTACTAGCGCTGGATGACAGCACAGATGAATACACTCGAGCCATTCAGAACTCGAGTGGAAAACTTAAAGAGTACGCCGATCAAATGACGAAGGGCAGCGCACCCGCAACGAAAGCGCTTGATGTGGCAACGCGTGACCTGTCGGAAGCTTTAACGCGGGTGTTCTCTCCGGCGTTAGCAAACGCGGCGCGTAACCTCACGAATTACGCTAACGCGTTCGAGGAATTCATTGATCCCGCGTCACGCGCAGCTAAGGCTGTTGCGGAGTTTGAGCGTACGCGTAAAATTGAGTTCACATCAGCGGAACGCACACAAGCGGCGGCGTTACTGACGACACTTGAAGGATTGCGCAAGAAGTACGTTGAACTGCAAGCGCAGTTGAATACTCAAACCAGTGGACCAGCAGCCGAAGCGT
>JBOFBL010000221.1:0-4162 GCA_051645545.1 Casimicrobium sp.
TACGAATTTCGTGCGCAATGCTCGCCGAGAGTCGGCCGAGTGCCGCGAGTTTGATTTGCTGGGCTTCGGATTGCGCTTGATCGAGATCTTCCAAAAAGATGATGGTGCCTTCGTCTTTTTGCACATCGATCGGCATGAATCTCGGCGCCAGCACTTTCGATTTCGCAACGCCAGTTTCGCCTTCGCCGCGCGGCCCGATGTTTACCGTAATCGGCGATCCGTCGATCGTGCTGCCGTGGCGAACGAAGCCGCGCCAGCGGTCGGCAAGCGATGGCGAGAGATCGTCGATGCTTTGCTGTGCCTGCATCGCCGCTTCGTCGCCCGTGAGCCAGCGCCGCGCACGAGGATTCGACATGATGACCATGCCATCGGTGTTAATCGCGAGCACGCCGTCTGAGAGCTCGCTAATCACCATTTGATTGACCTGCGCGAACCGGCGAATGTCTTCGCTGCGCGAAATGGCAAGTTGTTCGGAATCGGCCGCGCTGCCGCCTAAGAGCATGCCGATTGCGGTCAGCAAAAAATAACCTGCGCCAACGATCGCCGCTTGCGTGATGCTCGACGCCGACACATTGCGCACGAACCATTCGGCACCGATCAACACAATGGTTGCAAGTGCGGCGTGAGCAAATGCGGTGCGACTTCGAAAGAACCAACCGTGCGCAGCAGCAATCGGGAAGAGGTAGGCCGCGTAGGCCGTGATGCGCGATTGTGTGGAGACGAGCACGAAGGCGATAAACGCCAGATCGATGCAGAGCTGCACCAGTAGCATCGAATTGACGTTGCCCTGAAACCGGCGGAAGGTGAACAAGCTCGTGATCGCCCACGTCGCATAGGCGAACGCTGCAGCATACGTTTCGATGGTTGCATCGGCACCGGAGGCAACCACTGCGAGCGCGACGCCGACTACGCAGCGGTACAACGCAAGCAACCGAAGCAGACGCAATCCGGTCGGATCGAGTTCGTCGGTTCGCGAACTGCGCGACGCAGTGTTCGTATTGTTGCGCGCGTTTTTCGCCGCTGCTTTCGATGCCGATCGAATTTGATTTCCGGTCAGTGCCACGTTATTTCTTCGTGAGTTGTTCGCAATTGGCGTTACCGCAGGTCATGCCGCTTTTGCTCATCACTGCGTTTGCCTTTGGAATGTAGACATTGCAATTGGCGCAACGAACCATTGCATCGTTGGCGGGCGTGGTGTCGCGCGGCGCACCGCCGTGACGACGCGCTTCACGCTCTGCATTTTCTTCGCGTTCCTCGCGAGCTTCGCGTCGCGATTTGTGCACGGAAATCATGCGCAGCGCGAGCAGCACCAAGAAAAAAACAACGATCCAAAAGATGACTTTACCCAAAGCAAACAAACGAATTAAGTGATAACTTTTGAGTCTAGCTTACTCATGCGCTCGGAGCGCCGCAATGACCAAGAAACCCGATGAACCGTGGGCCGCGTGGGCGGAGCAAGTACAGAAGTGGATGGGTAATCCCGCCGGGATCAATCCGTTCGCTACGCCGTTTTCAATGCCGGGCGCGGCGATGCCCGGTTTTGCCAATCCGTTTGCGACGAGTGGTGCGGGTGCGAACGCCTTCGATCCGCAGGCAATGATGAAGGCGATCGATCCCGCCGAAATCGATCGTCGTATCAACGACATGCGAGCGGTCGAGTCGTGGCTTAAGTTATCGCTGTCGACGCTCGAAATGTCGATCAAGACGATGGAGATGCAGCGCGACGCATATGCGTCGTTTGCAAAGATGAATAAAACCGCGACTGAGAGCGCAGAGGCGATGCGAAAGACGGTGAAGCGCGCGTCGCGAGGGGCAGCGACGAAGCGGCGCGGCTGAGAAGACGCAAAACAATTCGCAAAATTGTTATATAGCTCAATCGTCTTCCGCCAAATTTAATTGGGTCGTCATCCGCTTTTATTTACTTTTCGAAAATGAATAATAATTAAATTACGGCCCAGTTAAATAGGTTAGTTATTTAAAAAGCTCATTCATATTCTAAGCGCTGTTTTTATCGTCTTCTAGGAGCGCCTTCGCGCGCGCTCGCTCAGCGTCCGTAAGTGCGACGGATGTTGGTGCATTCGTCTGCGCGCGACGTAGACGACGCGTCAACAAAAACACACCAAGCAGTAACGCGGCAAACGGCGCAATCCAGAGCACTGCGGTGCTTGCTTTCATCGGCGGTTTGTAGAGCACGAAATCGCCAAAGCGCTCGGTCATGTAGCGCTTCACTTCGTCTTCCGATTTACCCGAGACAAGCTGCGCGCGCACTTGCTCGCGCATGTCGCGTGCGACTGGCGCGTCGCTGTCGGCCACGGTCTGGTTTTGGCATACGAGACAGCGCAGTTCAGAGGAGAGCGCTTTGACGCGTGCTTCGAGTGCGGGGTCGTTGATTGGTGTGGTCGGAGTGGCGATTTGTGCGAACGCGAAATTCGCGGCTAGCAGCAGCCCGAATGTGGGAGCGCGCTTGCGCGCGAATCGTTTGTGTGCAGACAAACCGTGCTTTTCACGCGCAAGCGCGCTCCCACATGCGGCACTCACGTGGACACCTTCGCGTCGCTCGCCACGCTCACCGCCCGCTTCGCACGACGATACCTCGGATCAAGCGCCCCCAGCAGCCCGCCAAAGGCCATGATGAGACAACCAATCCAGATCCAGTTCACAAACGGTTTGTAGTGCACGCGCACGATCCAGCCACCGCCATCTTTCGCGGCAATCTCTTCGCCAAGTGAAACGTAGAGATCGCGATCGAATTCGCGATCAATCGCTGCTTCGGTCATCGGCATCGAACGTTGCGAGGCATACAAACGTCGCTCGGGCTTTAGCACTTTGTCGAGCTTGCCGTTCTTCGTAAGCTCAAAGCGGCCTTGTTTCGCGTTGTAGTTCGGCCCGACGATGTCAGTGACGCTCACGAACTTAACTTCATAACCCGCGATTGGTTTAACTTGCCCCGGCTGCATTGCAACATCATGCTCGCGCTCAAACGCTTTCACAGCGGTGACGCCCACGATAAACGCAGCAACGCCTAAGTGCGCGAACTGCATCCCGTGATACGCAATCGGAATTTGCCGCCATTTGGTGGCGGTGCTCGCAAGCCCGGATGCGTGACGCAATCGATCACGATAGCCCTCAACGATTCCTGCGGCAAGCCACGCTGCAAACGCAAAACCGATGCAGGCGAGTATCGAAAAACGTGGCGTAAGCGTTGCGCAAAGTACGAAGGCGATGAGCGCAGCAATCGCCGGGAGCAACATACGTTTTTTCACATCGCTCGCGCTCTCATCTTTCCAGCGCGCCAGCGGACCAATGCCCATCAACACGATCAGCGGCAACATGAGTGGCACGAAGACAATTTCGAAATACGGCGCACCGACGCTCACTTTGCCCAAACCAAACGCATCGGCAAAGAGCGGATAGAGCGTACCCAGCAACACCGCGCCGCAGGCCACAATCAAAAGCACGTTGTTGCCCAGCAAAAACGATTCGCGCGAGAGCAAACCGAAACGACCGCCATCGTTGACCCTCGGTGCGCGAAACGCGTAGAGCGTGAGCGAGCCGCCGATGATGACCACTAAAAACGCAAGGATGAAGACGCCACGTTTCGGATCGGTCGCGAATGCATGCACGCTGGTGAGTACGCCCGAGCGCACGAGGAAGGTGCCGAGCAATGAAAGCGAAAACGCAGTGATCGCGAGGAGCACCGTCCACGCTTTAAATGCCGCGCGCTTCTCTGTGACTGCGAGCGAATGAATGAGCGCCGTGCCCACGAGCCACGGCATAAACGACGCGTTCTCTACTGGATCCCAGAACCACCAGCCGCCCCAGCCCAATTCGTAATACGCCCAGAAACTGCCGAGCGCGATACCGCAAGTCAAGAAAATCCACGCGGCAATCGTCCAGGGGCGCGACCAGCGTGCCCACGTCGAATCGAGCCGTCCGCCCCAGAGCGCAGCAATCGCAAACGCGAACGCGACCGCGAAGCCCACATAACCCATGTACAACAGCGGCGGATGAAAAATCATCCCAGGGTCTTGCAATAGCGGATTCAAATCGCGGCCTTCGTCCGGTGCAGGCACGATGCGCTCGAACGGATTTGAAGTAAGCAAGGTAAAGGCAACGAACACTGCCGTAATCGCTGACAGCACGATCAACACGCGCGTGGTCA
>JBOFBL010000222.1:0-18795 GCA_051645545.1 Casimicrobium sp.
CGATCTTGCCAAGCGGTGCTGCTTGCTCGACAAACTCAACGCCCGTCGGTGACTGAGCTGTCAAATATTTCTTGAACCAGTTCGCAGCGGATTGACCATATTCGTAGTTCGGATACACGATGCCCCAGCGACGCTTGCCGAGCTTCGCGGCCTCGGGCACGAGCATGGCGGTTTGCATCGCCGTGTTCGCGCGCAAGCGGAACGTGTAATCGTTGCCGTTCGCCCAGGTGAGTTTGTCGGTGAGTGGTTCGCTCGCGATGAAGAGCACTTTACGTTGCTTCGCGAAATCACCGACCGCGAGACCGACGTTCGAAAGGAACGTGCCCGAAAGCAAGGCCACTTTCTCGCGCGAAACAAGTTCTTCCGCCACGCGCACGGCGTCGCCCGGCGTCGCGTTATCGTCGCGGAAAATCGTCTCTAACTTCTTGCCGTTGATGCCACCAGCAGCGTTGATTTCTTCTTGCGCGAGCTCCCAGCCCTTTTTGTACGGCTCTAAGAATGCTGGCTGCGCTTTGTAGCTATTGATTTCGCCGATCTTGATCGTCGATTGCGCGAAAGAGGGAACTGCAACCGCGACTGACAGCGCAGTTGCGTAGGTCGCGAGGAGGAACGATTTCGTTTTCATAATTAGACACAAAGGTTAGAGTCCCCGACATCGGGCGCGCTTGTAACGTGTATGCGACGTGCGGGTTGACGCTCACACGAGAGCGAGGCGGCAATGTAGCGTATTTGCTCGATTCGGCGCACAATTACGGACACACTCATCTACATGTCTCGGGAGGACATCATGCGAATTGCACTTAAAGCAATCATGTATTTGATCGCGCTCATCGTCGTGCTCTTGCTCGCTGGCTTTCTGCTCCCAAGCGCATTCAAAGCGGAACGCAGCGTGACGATCAATGCGCCTGCAGAAAAAGTGTATCCCTTGGTCGCGACCACGAAAGAATGGAAGCGTTGGACCGTGTGGAATCAGCGCGATCCGAATATGGAGGTCTTTTACGCGGGCCCCGAGTCTGGCGTCGGCGCAAAGTGGGCGTGGAAGAGCAAAAGCGAAGGCAACGGCGGCATGGAATTCACTTCCGCTGAGGCGAACAAACGCTTGGGCTACAAACTCACGATGGAAGGCATGAATCCGTCCACCGGTGATGTGATCCTCGCGCCGGCAGGTAACGGAACCAAGGTGACGTGGACAATGGCAGGCGACGCCGGAATGAATCCAATGGCGCGTTGGTTTGGCTACTTCATGGATAAATTGGTCGGGCCAGATTTTGAAGCGGGGCTCGCGAATTTGAAGAAACTCGCGGAGAGTTGATTCGGCTTGTGGGAGCGCGCTCGCGCGCGAATAGCCCTAAACATGCATTGACGTAACGATACGCCGCTTCGCGTGCAAGCGCGCTCCCACATGAGGCGTAACACGGAGATACGAAATGGAAACAATGGACTTAACAACCCACCTCGCAAAAGAAGAAACCCAACAAGCCTTCCGCGACTACGCAAAGCCGCAGCGCGAAGAAGCGGTCGACACCGTCCGCGAGTTCTACCGCGAAAACCACGCGAAGCAAACCTACGACTTCGTGCTCGCAAAGAAAAAAGAATTCCTCGGCTTCAATCGCATGAAGATGACGCCGTGGGCGGCGCTTGATTACTTGAACACGCTCGTCGACGATAGCGACCCCGACATCGCGCTCCCGCAAATCGATCATCTCGTGCAAACGGCGGAAGCGATGCGCGCGAACGGCGAGCCGGAATGGATGGTGCTCACCGGCTTCATTCACGATTTGGGCAAAGTGCTCTGCCTCTTCGGCGAGCCGCAATGGGCGGTCGTCGGCGACACCTTCCCGACCGGCTGCGCGTATTCGTCGAAGAATGTCTACAGCGAATTCTTCGCGCTCAATCCCGATAGCGCGCGCGCCGAATTGCAAACGCAGTACGGCGTGTATTCACCGAACTGCGGCTTAGAGAACGTGCACATGAGCTGGGGGCACGATGAATATCTCTATCACATGATGCGGCCGTATCTGCCGATTGAAGCGCTCTACATGATTCGCTTTCACAGCTTCTACGCATGGCATCGCGAAGGCGAATATCAACACCTCTGCAACGCGCAAGACGACGCGATGAAACCCTGGGTGCAGCGCTTCAACCCGTACGATTTGTATTCGAAGAGCGCAACGCGACCGAAGCTCGAAGACGTAAAACCGTACTACGAGGATTTGCTTGCTAAGTATTTGCCGGGGGAGTTGGCGTTTTAGTTGCTACGCGGATCGATCCGTCATCGCATTCTGGTCACGTAGGCTGGGATGTAATCCCAGCTTTTATCGTCGTTCACCCATGCTACGGCACTGCTCTCACGCGCTAGCGTCATTTTTCACGAATTCATTTGACACGTGCGTAGTACTTGCCGCTTAGAACGTCTCGCACTTGCCTAATGTTCGCTCCAACCAAGTTTGCGATCAATTCAGCGCCAAACCCCAATCGTTGCCATACTTGCGTATCGAAAGCACCTGCTCTCGATTGAGAGTGTTGCTTCGTTTGAAGATCACTTGCTCATAGAACTCGTCCTTTGACCAGTTTTCTGAAACCCACGGAGCAATCTTTGCGCCTCCGGTACCCGTCAACAAATATCTCGCTGCTGCGAAATCTCGATCATCGACCGTTGCTCGCTCGCGAGGCAAATACCCTAGTTTGTGGAGAAACCTCATGCCTGCGAAACCGCCCGGAATCATATTCAAACCAAGGGGGTGTAAAGTGCTTTCAACCATGCGCTCTTCTATCCGCATGGCTTCTTCGTAGGTGAGGTTGACATATTGAAGCTCCGAAACTAAGCAAGCGCCACGTCGTACGATTTCAAACGGACCCATCCCAATTTGACTGATGCCATCCTTATTGATCACTGCAGCCAACGATGTGTGGAATAGCAATTCGCTTCCTGTAAGCGCATCTCGCTGATGCTCTTTGTATCGCGTTTGCCAATTTCTCGATGTAAGACCAACATAACTGATCGAATCAAATTGTGGAACAGCATGATCCATGGCAGAAAGGTTGTGTTCGTAGATCATGTATCCAGACTCTACGTTTCCCCAGTGTTTCAAAACGCACTGTAGCGGGACAGAAACAACTCTTCGCGAAATGACGTACGTGCCTGGGGCATTTTCGAGCGTTCCAACGGGCGGTGAGCCAGAGTTTCGTTCAAAACTCAGCATAAGCATCGGCGCTTGTGGCGTTCCATGCGCCCACGCATCGTAGGAGTGAAAGTACTTGCTGTAATCATCTTGCTCGTCGAAGTTGATGAACCTGAACGTAATGCCGAGATCAACTTTTTTACTTCCTGCAAGCCGCCCCCACGACTTCGTGGAGAACCTACTTCTTTTGTTGATTTGGATTAGCCGGGCAATGCAGCCTTCACTTCCTCCACGCTCTCCACGATCTATAGCCTCAAGCATCCCCTCTATTTCTTGAAGACACGACTCGGGAATCGGGAGAATGGCGAGCGCATTCTTTTCATCGAGAAATCTATAAGGATGATCCATGGCAATCGCCGATGACCTGCGGCTAGCGTATTGTTGAAAAAAGCGAGTAACAGTAACTCTTAACGCCACGATGTCGCAATTACAAGACTAGAAAAAATGGGGACGCAATCCCAGCTTTTTTCGTCGCTCTCCCCCGCTGCGATCGATGATTGCTCGCCGAACTTGTTCGTCTAGCAACTTATGCTTTGAGGTGTAACGTTTCCATCCTGGCGAACGCTCAAGCGCGATGTTAGACGTCAGTTGGTGGGGTTTTGGGGGTAAAAGTTACTGCATTCTCTGCCAAGTGGGCCATCTGCCAGTGTGTTACCGCTGCAGCAGTCCAGCCCGTCTCTACCAACAAAGGTGCCCTCTCTGCAAGCGCCTGGCAATAGTCGCTTCCAAGTTGTACCTTTTGAGTTTGGTCCACCGGTTCCATTTAACTCATAGGCGCATCGGTGGGTTCTCTGCTCACTATCCGGCTGCGACGCGTTGAATTTCGATTCTCCTTGCTTGAGACACATTTCGTATTTCACGCGATCCTCTCTTTGCGTACTTTGGGCGGCCGAAATTAACGGCCTGCAGACCGTCAGATCAGGGGTCGCGATGCAGTTCGTTCTTCCCACAAGGCGTTGAGCGGCTTTCTTAAGTTCCGCACATTTGATGTCAAGAATCTTTTGGGTCGGATTGCCATCACATGCCTTCGAGTAGAACGCGGGCGTGAAATCGAATGTCATTGGAGAAGGGCCGCCCCCTCTGTACATAACTTCGAGGCACTGTTTTCCGCCAGACTCAAAGCAAACGCGACATGTTGATCCTGACTTGCACTTTGAATAGGGCTGCTTTTGCGTCAATGGATCGTGAGCAAACTCTGTTCCGTTAAGCGTGCCGTGAAAAACTACGTGCGCGTCGCACTTGGCCGGACATGACAACCCGTCGTCGTAGATGGTAAGACGCACGGTCTCAGCTGAGACATGCTGAACGATTAAAGAAACGAAAACGACTACGACTCGAATGAGATTGCGCATTTCCTGATGCTATCGTGTTATTACGCCCCTAACCATCACCGCATCACTGAAACTAGATGCGTTAACGGTCGCGAGTGGTTGAATGCACTTTGACTTGATATTGGTAAGCCATTTTCCGGATTGCTAAAAGTATGGCGCACAATCGGTTCGTGCACGCCAAGTATCTATTGGGCGATGACACGCGATAAGCAGCCCCAAGTGACGCGCTAGCTAGCATAATCGTTACACAAACTGCCAACAAGCATTGATCGCATCGCAATCCCCTTCCCTCGCGAAAGCGGATTGGCATAGACTCTCTCACGACCTACGTTTTGCGCATTGCAGCAAAACGGGGCCGACGAAGACCTGCACGCCGACTTGGTTGTTGTTTTTCGTTTTACTGTCGGTGTAGAGCTAGTTCATGGTTCCCTTCGTCAAGCTCAGGGTGAACTTTCTCACCACGAACGAAAGTGAGTAATGAGCGACGCGTTCACTCCCAAGCGAAGGCGCGGGAGAACCGCGAACGAGAAAGTGCAGCTCCTTCAAAACAAAGAAGGTCACTTGCAGCGCGCCGATATTTCCGATCCGGCCTATTTTCGCAAGGTCGTTGATTGCCAATGAGCTTGCACCGCCCACACGCTCTTTCCTAAAAACGAAGCTGCCACATCGATCTGCTCGCCCGGGTCGCTAAGCGATGCTTCGCGCCTTTGCTCGCTGATCCCTTCGTCGCGCGTATCCGCGTGCCGGCGCGCAATCACATCAATTCGGAAATCTCAATCAAATTCAAATCGGGATCGCGCACGTACACCGATTTGATTTTTCCAGTCGCACCCGTACGCGCGACCGGTCCCTCGACAATCGGCCATGACGCACGCGCGAGATTGGCGATCACTTCATCGAGCGGCACCGATGCAATGAAACAAAGATCAAGCGCACCCGGCACCGGCAAATGCGCCTTCGGTTCGAACTCCGCGCCCTTCACATGCAGATTGATTTTCTGATTGCCGAATTTGAATGCACGACGCGACACAGGCGGCATTCCGCCGATGAACGTCTCCAACTGCATTCCAAGCACGCGCGTATAGAAATCGATGCACGCAGCTTCGTTCGCGGTGGTGAGGACTAGGTGGTCGAGATGAGAGATCACTTCAAGAAGCACTCAGCCAATTCGCGACGAATTACTCCCACTCAATCGTCGCAGGCGGTTTACCGCTAATGTCATACACAACGCGGTTGAAGCCTCGCACTTCGTTGATGATGCGGTTGGAAACTTTCGCAAGAAGCGAATGTGGGAGCTCGGCCCAGTGCGCGGTCATGAAGTCGGTGGTTTGCACAGCGCGCAACGCGACCACGTTTTCGTAGGTGCGACCGTCGCCCATAACGCCGACGCTTTTCACCGGAAGGTACACGGCGAAGGCTTGGGCGGTGGCGTCGTACCAAGTGGGCGGCTTGCCATCAGCCGCCTCTCCCGCCCTTCGGGCACCCTCTCCCACTAAAGGCGAAGAGACGACGGGCGTGTTACGCAATTCTTCGATGAAGATCGCGTCGGCGCGACGCAGTAAATCCGCAGCTTGTTTCGTTACTTCACCCAGGATGCGCACACCTAGACCGGGGCCGGGGAACGGATGACGATAAACCATTTCGCGTGGTAACCCGAGCGCGACGCCGAGTTCGCGGACTTCGTCTTTGAAGAGCTCGCGCAGTGGCTCCAATAATTTCAGGTTGAGCGTTTCTGGCAACCCGCCAACGTTATGATGGCTTTTAATGGTGTGCGCTTTTTTCGTTTTCGCGCCCGCACTTTCGATCACGTCGGGGTAGATCGTGCCTTGCGCGAGCCATTTGGCTTGCGGCAATTTTTTGGCTTCGGCTTGGAACACTTCGACGAACTCGCGACCGATGATTTTGCGCTTCTGTTCAGGATCGGTGACGCCTTTGAGATGGCTCATGAATTGATCGCTCGCATCGACACGAATCACTTTTACGCCTAAGTTCTCGGCGAACATCTTCATGACCATATCGCCTTCGTTCAAGCGAAGCAGACCATGATCGACGAATACGCAAGTGAGCTGTTTGCCGATCGCCCGATGAATGAGCGCAGCCGCGACGCTTGAATCTACGCCGCCGGACAGGCCGAGAATCACTTCTTCAGTGCCGACTTGTTCGCGAATTTTTGCGATCGCGGTGTCGATGTAATTAGGCATCGTCCATGTTGGCTTCGCGGCGCAAACATCGAGCACGAAGCGACGCAACATTGCGGTGCCCTGCTTCGTATGCGTGACTTCGGGATGCCATTGCAATGCGTAAAAACCGCGCGCTTCGTCGGCCATCGCCGCGATTGGACAATTTGCGGTGGACGCCATCAACTTGAACCCGGGCGGTAGTTCGGTGACTTTGTCGCCGTGGCTCATCCACACATGCAAAAGGCCGTGGTCATCAGCACTCTTTACGTCTTCCAAACCTTCGAGCAGCTTCGTGTGCCCATGCGCGCGCACTTCCGCATGACCGAACTCGCGATGATCGCTTGCATCCACACTGCCACCCAATTGCACGGTCATGGTGAACATGCCGTAGCAAATGCCGAGCACGGGCACGCCTTGCGTGAACACACTCGCAGGCGCGCGCAGATCGTGTGCTTCGTACGTGCTTGCGTGCGAGCCCGAAAGGATGATGCCTTCGGGGTTGTACTCGCGAATGAATTCGTCGCTGACGTCGTTCGGATGCAATTCGCAATACACGCCCATTTCGCGGACGCGTCGTGCAATGAGCTGAGTAACCTGTGAACCGAAATCGAGGATGAGGATGCCGCGGGACATGGATTGGCGTAGGATGAGTTGACGGGGAGAAGTAAGAAGGGCCCGCGAGGGCCCTTCAACGTGGTTTACTTTTTGGGCGCCTCAGCAGGTTTCGCCGGGGCGGCGGGTGCAGCAGATTTTGTGGGGGCTTTCGGTGCCGCGCCATTCTTCGGTGGCTCCGGCAATTTCAGATTTTCTTTCTTGAGCGCTGCTTCCATTTTTTGATCGGCCTCAGCAGCGAGCGAATCCGCCCAGCGCATTGCGGTTTGGAAAGTTTCAGCATTGACCTTGCCTTGCAAGCTCAACATCTTTTTTCCCACTGCGCCTTGATAAAACTTTACGAGCTCGGAGATTTCGCTCGCGGAGAACGCGTTGTGATACACGAGCGTGACCTGTTCGATCAGGCCGCCGGGCACGTCAACCTTTGCGTCGAGCGTTGCCTTCATTGCGTCGCGCATCGCAACAAAGCCTTTGTCGGGAAACTTCGGATCGAGCTGACGCACGCCACCCACCATGCTCTGGATCGTATTCGTTGCAATCTGATCGGGTATTGCGCGAACGCCCGTGATGTCGAGCAAGGTTTTGATTTCGGCCCGCTTTGCAGCACTGAGCTCACCTGCGGAGGACGCAGCAGGTGCGGCAGAGGTACCTTGCGCAAGTGCAACGCTTGAAGACAACGACGCGAAGAGCGACGCGAGAAGGATGGTTTGAATTTTCATTAATTTCCCTGAATAAATTGAATAGCTGTTGGAGCCACTATTCAACGTGATAGTTCGGCGCTTCTTTGGTGATCGTTACGTCGTGAACGTGCGACTCGCGAATGCCAGCGGAGGTGATTTCGGTGAATTCGGCGCGTTCGCGCATCTCGTCTAACGTACGGCAGCCACAGTAATGCATCGACGCACGAATACCGCCTTCCATTTGAAAAATGATATTACTGACACTGCCCTTAAATGGCACCTGCCCCTCAATTCCTTCGGGAACAAGCTTTGCAGTGTTGGGATTGTTCGGTGCGCTATCTTGGAAGTAACGGTCGGCGCTGCCTTGCTGCATGGCACCCAGGCTCCCCATGCCGCGATAGCTCTTGTAGCTGCGACCCTGGTAGAGAACAATTTCGCCGGGCGCCTCTTCGGTGCCTGCGAACATGCTGCCGAGCATCACGCTATGCGCACCGGCAGCGATTGCTTTGGCGATGTCGCCAGAGAAGCGAATGCCGCCGTCAGCGATCAGCGGAATGCCCGTGCCTTGCAAGCCTTTTGCGACATCGGAAATCGCAGTAATTTGCGGTACGCCAACCCCCGTGACGATGCGCGTCGTGCAAATCGAACCGGGGCCGATGCCCACTTTCACGGCGTCTGCGCCTGCTTCGGCGAGCGCTTTTGCGGCTTCACTTGTTGCAATGTTTCCAGCGATCACCTGCGCGCCAGGGTAGTGTTGTTTGACCCACTTTACGCGATCGACCACGCCTTTGGAATGACCGTGCGCAGTATCAACCACCAAAAAATCGACGCCAGCGGCCATAAGAAGCTCTACACGCTCTTCCGTGCCTTCAGCCACGCCAACGGCCGCACCAACGCGCAAACGTCCCAATTCGTCTTTACAGGCCTTGGGGTGCTCGGTGGTTTTGAGAATATCTTTAACCGTAATCAAGCCGCGAAGCTCGAACGCATCGTTGACAACGATCACCCGCTCCAGGCGATGTTTGTGCATGAGCGTTTTCGCGGTCTCGATGCTCTCGCCTTCTTTGACCGTGACAAGCTTCGGCGCGGGCGTCATGATCGCCGATACCGGTTGATCGAGATTAGTTTCGAAACGCAAATCGCGATTGGTGACGATTCCCACCAATTTCTTGCCTTCGAGCACCGGGAAGCCCGAGATGCGATGTTCGCGCGTGAGCGAGAGCACGTCGCGCACCGACACATCCGGACGCACAGTGATCGGATCCTTCAGCACGCCAGATTCGTGACGTTTCACACGCGAAACTTCAAGCGCTTGTTGTTTAGCCGTGAAATTTTTATGAATAACGCCCACGCCGCCCGCTTGCGCCATCGCAATGGCGAGACGAGATTCGGTGACCGTGTCCATTGCCGCAGAAACGAGCGGCAAGTTGAGTCGAATGCCGCGCGTTAGCGGGGCATCAAGATTGACATCACGGGGGAGAACGCTGGATTGACCGGGTACGAGCAGTACGTCGTCAAAGGTGAGTGCTTTGGCGCGCAAACGCATTTTTTGATCCTCACAAAAAAAGCATTATACGCACCGACCCTGTCGAGGTTTAAACCGCGCGATCTACGACTTGGGTGGCGTCGCCGGCGCACCTGCGTCGTCAGGTTTAGCGGCGGGTGCCAAGGCGCCTTTTTTGATTTCGACTTTGATCGAGTCCTTAAGCGCGGTGAGATAAGCGTTCGAAATGTCAGCGCCGCTTTGGCCGACCAAGCGTTGCGCGATGCCTTTGAGTTTTTCCGCGTTCGCGGCTTCGGCGTCGATCGCTTTCACAACGCGAACGATGCTGTAGCCGCCTGCGTCCGAAGCTGCGCCCACGAAGGCGGGGCCTTTGCTCACATCGGCAGCGAAGATTTGCTTCGCGAGATTCGCGTTCACACCAGGCGCACCGCCCTGACGCGTCAGCTTGGTCACGGCAGCGAAATTTACGCCCACGTCCTTCGCACCATTAGCGATTGCTTTGGTTTTTTCCGCACCTTCTTTGGCAGCGAGCTCGCTTGCTGCGCGACGTTGAAGTTGTGTCGCAATCTGCGCTTTCACGTCGTCGAATGGGCGCACTGCAGAAGGCTTGTGTTCCAACACTCGCGCCGAGATCATGCTGTTATTGCCGAGATCGATCGCTTCCATGTTTCGCTTCGAAGCAATGTTCGCTGCAGAGAACACCGCTTGCGCAAACTTCGGGTTACCAGCAGCAATTGCCTGCACTTGCGCCCGCGACAACCAATCGGTTTTAACGGCGTTGAGTTTTAAGTCAGCCGCAAGCTTCGCGAAGCTATCGCCCTCTTCGTAGACACGGTTCTGGAATTTCTCTGCGCTTTCGGCGAAGAGTTTCGATGCGCGCGATTGTTTGAGCTCGGTTTCAACTTGCGCCTTGACCTCATCGAATGGGCGCGTGCGCTCCGGCTTCACTTCCGTTAAACGAATGATGTGTACACCGAAGTCCGTTTCGATCGGGCCGCGAACTTCACCAGCCTTCATCGAGAACATCGCGTCATCGAAGGGTTTGACCATCACGCCACGACCGTTGAAACCGAGGTCACCGCCTTGTGCGGCTGAGCCTGGGTCTTTCGATTCCGTTTTTGCTGCTTCTGCAAACTTGTTGGCATCGTTGCCAACCTGTTTCATGAGTGCTTCGGCTTTGGCCTTCATCGCCGACAAAGATTCTGGCTTTAACTTGCCTTTTTCATCTTTTTCGACATTGAGCAGAATATGGCTCGCCTTCCGCTCTTCTGGGGCGGAGAACTCTTTGATTCGTTTCTCGTATTCGGCTTTAATCTCGTCCGGCGTGAGCGCGACTTGCGACAACAGCGCTGCTTGGTTGAGCTGCAAATATTCGATTTTGATTTGCTCGGGTGCGCGATACGCGTCCGGGTTCTTGTCGTATTCGGCGCGGATGTCCGCGTCTTCGACTTTAACTTTCGAAAGATAAGCGTCGGGCGCGAGTGTCGCCACTTGAATCTCGCGCGCCTCTTCGGTCAGGCGTTGATAGGCACCCGCTTGCGCATTGCCAACAAACGCTGAGCGGGAAAGCGCATCTTGCATCGGTTGCATTGCGAGATCGGCGCGCATGCGCTGCTCAAACATCAGCGGCGATTGACCGATTCCTTTAAGCGCTTCTTTGTAGCGTTCTTCTGAGAATTTTCCGTTGTCCTGAAACTGCGGGATTTCGAGAATGGCGCGCTTGAGTTCCGCGTCGGGCGCAGTTAGCGACAGTGACGTCGCGCGCTCGGAGAGCAAGCGCTGATTAATCACGCCGTCGAGCACTTGCTGGCGAACTTCGGGGTTGTCGAACATTGCAGGGTCGAAATTTCGACCGAGAATGTTGCGCATCTGATCTTGCTGACTGCGCAATGCGTTTTCGAAATCAACCGGCGTGACCGGTTTTCCGCCAACGCTTGCAACGTCGGATTCTTTGCCGATATCGCGCACGTAAGAATCGACGCCCACAAACGCGAACGGCAACACCATCAACGCCAAAAGGACTTGCACAAAACGTTTGTTCTTATGGACAAAATCGTACATAGCGACAACCTAGGAAAACTTGCTGGATTTTTTGACCGGTGAATGCGGTGAACATTCGATCCTGGATAGAAAAAAGGCGAACCGAAGTTCGCCTCGTTTCGTGAATTTGTTGGCGGAGTGGACGGGGCTCGAACCCGCGACCCCCGGCGTGACAGGCCGGTATTCTAACCAACTGAACTACCACTCCGCTGTGACCAACACGGCTTTCGACGCGTCAATCGTGGTGGGTGCTGAGGGGATCGAACCCCCGACATTCGCCTTGTAAGGGCGACGCTCTACCAGCTGAGCTAAGCACCCGATGCGAAATTGGCTTTAAAACCTTTTTCGCGGAGCTTTTCGCTAACTCTTCATGAATTTTACAGAACTTAATCTGTCATCATGAAAACTTAGCGAAGCCCGCTAGTTTATCTCATCTCGCAGACCTTTGCCAGCGCGGAACTTCGGCACCTTTGCGGCTTTGATCTTGATTGCCTGACCGGTACGTGGATTGCGTCCCGTACGAGCCGTGCGTTTGCCAACATAGAAACTACCGAAACCAACGATAGAAACTGGATCGCCCTTTTTCAGAGCCGCAGTGATCGCGCGCAGTGTCGCATCGAGTGCGCGACCCGCCGACGCTTTTGAACAATCGGAAGCTTTTGCGATGCTCTCGATAAGTTCTGCTTTATTCATCCTTACTGTCCCCTTTCGCCATTCATTGACTTGAACAAAAAAACGTAGACTCGGCTTGCCTAAAACTTCGCCAAAAATCTTCAGGGCGCGAGTCTACTACGAATCTCTCGCACACGCGCGCGCATAAGGCTTTGCGCGCGATGCGAGCACTAATGTTTAACGACGGTTTCGCCCGATTTTGCAGTGTCGGCAGCAACCGGCGCAGCAGCAACGACCTCTTCGTCGGACAGTGGTGTCGGCTCTCTTTCGAGCGCTTTGACAAGCACCTCGTCGATCCATTTGACCGGAATGATCTCGATAACGTTCTTCACATTTTCGGGAATTTCCGCGAGATCCTTCACGTTCTGATCAGGTATCAGCACCGTGGTCAAACCGCCGCGATGCGCAGCAAGCAATTTTTCTTTGAGGCCACCGATCGGGAGCACTTCGCCGCGAAGCGTAATCTCGCCCGTCATGCCCACATTGGCACGCACTGGAATACCGGTCAGCGCGGAGACAATCGCTGTGGTGATCGCAATACCCGCGCTCGGCCCATCTTTCGGCACCGCACCCTCGGGGAAGTGCAAATGCAAGTCATGTTTTTCGTAGAAGTCCGGACGAATGCCCAAGCGCTTCGCGCGCGCGCGCACGACCGACACCGCCGCCGCAACCGATTCTTGCATCACGTCACCGAGCTTACCCGTGTGGCGCACATTGCCCTTGCCACCGAGCGCTACAGCCTCGACGGTGAGCAAATCGCCGCCGACTTCCGTCCACGCCAGGCCGTTGACTTGACCAATGCGATTGGATTTTTCGGCGAGGCCAAACGTGTACTTGCGAACGCCGAGATAATCGTGAAGATTCTCTGCACTGATGACTGTTTTTGTTTTCTCTTTCGAAGTCAACGCTTGTTTAATTGTCTTGCGGCAGAGCTTCGAGATTTCGCGTTCGAGCGAGCGCACGCCCGCCTCACGCGTGTAGTAGCGCACGATGTCGCGAATGGCCGATTCGGTGACTTCGAGTTCGCCCGCTTTCACGCCATTGTTTTTTTGCTGCTTCGGCAATAAATATTTCTGCGCGATGCTTACTTTTTCATCCTCGGTGTAACCCGACAGACGAATGATTTCCATGCGATCGAGGAGTGGCGCGGGCAAGTTGTAGCTATTTGCCGTCGCGACGAACATCACATCCGACAAATCGAAATCGACCTCAACGTAGTGATCGGCAAACGTGTGATTCTGCTCAGGATCGAGCACTTCAAGCAACGCAGACGCCGGATCGCCGCGGAAGTCTTGCCCCATCTTGTCGATCTCGTCGAGCAAGAAGAGTGGGTTACGCACGCCAACTTTCGAGAGGTTTTGCAACACCTTGCCAGGCAGCGAGCCGATGTAAGTGCGGCGATGACCGCGAATTTCGGATTCGTCGCGCACGCCACCCAAGGACATACGCGCAAACTTGCGATTGGTTGCGCGCGCAATCGATTGACCGAGCGAAGTTTTACCTACACCAGGTGGGCCTACGAGGCACAGAATGGGCGCTTTCACCTTGTCAACACGTTGTTGAACAGCGAGATATTCCGTAATGCGTTCTTTAACTTTTTCAAGCCCGTAGTGATCTTCGTCGAGCACTTCAATCGCGCGAGTTAAATCTTTGGAGACTTTGCTCTTTTTCTTCCACGGCAGCGCCGTAAGCACGTCAAGATAGTTGCGAACGACGGTCGCTTCCGCCGACATTGGCGACATCATCTTGAGTTTTTTGAGCTCCGACGTGGCTTTTTCCATCGCCTCTTTGGGCATGCCTGCCGCTTTGATTTTCTTCGAGAGCTCTTCGATCTCGGCCTGGTCTTCGCCTTCGCCGAGTTCTTTCTGAATCGCCTTGACTTGTTCGTTCAAGTAGTACTCGCGCTGGCTCTTCTCCATCTGGCGCTTCACGCGACCGCGAATACGTTTTTCGACTTGAAGAATGTCGATTTCCGCTTCGATCAAGCCCATCAGGTGTTCGATGCGTTTCGATACCGCGGAGAGTTCAAGCACTTCCTGTTTTTGCTCGAGTTTCAACGGCAGATGCGCTGCGATCGAATCGGCCAGACGACCGCCGTCATCAATGCCGTTCATCGACGTCAAAATTTCAGCAGGGATTTTTTTGTTGAGTTTTACGAACTGATCGAAGTTCGCGAGCAAGGCACGACGCAGCGCCTCGACCTCTGCGGGACGATCATCTTCGGGAGAAATCGATGCTGCCATCGCAGAATAAAACTCACCCGTGTTCACAGGCTCAATCACGTGTGCGCGATGCAAGCCCTCGACGAGCACCTTCACAGTGCCGTCGGGAAGTTTGAGCATTTGCAATACGGTCGCGACGCAACCGATCTCATGCAAATCCTCAGGCGCCGGATCGTCCTTCGCCGCGGATTTCTGCGCCACGAGCAAAATATGTTTGCCCGATTCCATCGCCACTTCGAGCGCCTTGATCGACTTCGGCCGCCCCACGAACAGCGGGATCACCATGTGCGGAAACACCACTACATCGCGTAGCGGCAGCAATGGGTAGGACAACGATTCGTTACTCATCTCTACTTCCTAACCATACGCTGAATCGCCCAATTATCTTGGGCGAAGCGCGTAAAAAATAAACTATTCGAAAAAGAACAAAAACTTCGTAATCGCCCAATTAAACTGGGCGTAACGCCGTGAAGTTCACTCCGTTTCACGGATTGAAAACTGCCTTATGCAACTTTGGCCGGATCGGCGAATATCAAGAGCGGCTTGCCTTCTTTTTCGACCATGTTTTCGTCGATGACGACGCGCTCAAGGTTCGGCGTCGATGGCAAGTCGTACATCGTATCGAGCAACATGACTTCCATGATCGAACGCAGGCCGCGTGCGCCGGTACGTCGCTTCAGCGCGCGTTTAGCAATCGCGTTGAGCGCCGATTCGCGCACTTCCAAATCAACGCCTTCGAGGCGGAACATTTTTTGATATTGCTTGACGAGTGCGTTCTTCGGACGAATCAAAATATCGATCAAAGCGTCTTCGTCGAGCTCATCAAGCGTTGCAACGACCGGCAAGCGACCGACCAATTCCGGGATCAAACCAAAACGAATCAGATCGTCGGGTTCGGTTTCGCGAATGAGTGCGCTGATCGACGCTCGATCGTCGGGCGCGACGACTTGTGCGCCGAAACCGATACCGCTTTTCACCGAGCGCTGACGAATGATGCGATCCAAGCCTTCGAATGCGCCACCAACGATGAACAAAATATTCGCGGTATTGACCGTTACGAATTCCTGATTCGGGTGCTTGCGTCCGCCCTGTGGCGGCACCGAAGCATTCGTACCTTCAATCAATTTCAACAGTGCTTGCTGTACACCTTCACCCGACACGTCGCGCGTGATCGACGGGTTCTCACCCTTGCGGGAGATTTTGTCAATCTCGTCAATGTAGACAATGCCACGCTGTGCGCGCTCAATGTCGTAATCGCAGGTTTGCAAGAGCTTTTGAATGATGTTTTCAACATCTTCGCCAACGTAGCCCGCTTCGGTAAGCGTCGTCGCATCCGCAATCACGAATGGCACGTCAAGAAGCTTGGCCATCGTTTGCGCGAGTAACGTCTTGCCCGAGCCTGTAGGGCCAACTAGCAGGATATTGCTCTTCGCGAGTTCGACGTCGTCGCTCTTACCTGTGGCTTGATTCGATTCGATACGGCGATAGTGGTTGTACACCGCAACCGAGAGAATTTTTTTCGCTTTTTCCTGGCCGATCACATAAGTGTCGAGGTGTTCGCGAATCTCGTGCGGCGTTGGCAGCGTTTTTCCGTTCGGGCCTTTGCCATTGCGATCGGTTTGCGTCTCTTCTTTGATGATGTCGTTACAAAGATCGATGCACTCGTCGCAAATGAAAACCGACGGACCCGCAATCAGCTTGCGAACTTCATGCTGGCTCTTACCGCAAAAAGAGCAGTACAGCAGCTTGTCGTTACCGGATTTTTCGGCCATCAGTTGTTACCTTTCCAAACTTCACCGACACCTCATGCGGCGCGGCTTCGGACGCCATTCCTCGTCCTCGTATCGTTGCAGTGTAGCGCGTTGACGCCGTACGTGCCTGACACCCGCTGCGCGAGTGAAAGACGCCTTGCGAATTTTGCAAATGCGCGACAACTCTCGCACATTTTCTGCACGAGAAACCCGTTTAAATAAACGATTGTCGCCAGCTCGCGACGCGCGTAGGAAAGCTACGCATACGATGCGCCAACACTACGATCAACGCGGGGATTCAACGCCGCAAGTGAATTAGGCCGTATCGGCGCGGTTTTGAAGCACGCGATCGATCATGCCAAAAGCAAGCGCTTCTTCGGCAGTCATGAAATTATCGCGATCAGACGCGCGATCAATGTCTTCGACTGGGCGACCAGTAAAGCTCGACATGTGCTCGTTGTAGCGCTTCTTCAAATCGACAATGTATTTCGCGTGACGCTCAATGTCGGATACCTGCCCCGAGAAACCACCCGACGGCTGATGAATCATCACCGTCGAATTCGGCAGCGCGAAACGTTTGCCCTTGGTGCCGGAAGCCAACAAGAACGCCCCCATCGAGGCGGCCATGCCGGTACACAGCGTGCTCACATCGGGCTTGATGAAACGCATCGTATCGAAAATCGCCATGCCGGCGGACACGGATCCACCTGGCGAATTGATATAGAAGCTGATGTCTTTATCGGGATTTTCTGATTCGAGAAACAAGAGCTGCGCGACGATCAAATTCGCAGTCTCATCGGTCACCGGGCCGACCAAGAAGATGACGCGCTCTTTAAGCAGCCGCGAATAAATGTCGAACGCGCGTTCGCCACGACCGCTTTGCTCGATGACCATCGGCACCAAACCCAAGCCTTGGGGCGTGTGCGGTACGGAGAAATCGCTTCCGCCAGCGGTCGGTGGAATCCAATGGGTCATTGCAGTTGCCTCAAAATTCGATAAGTCTGACTTGGCGATGCTATCGCCAAATTCAAGTCGATGCGCTGCGCTGCCGAAATTACTGCTGAACTTGACCAATCAACTCAGAGAACGGCGTCGGTTTATCGGTGACCTTTGCGTTTTTGATCACGTAATCGACCACGTTTTGCTCGAGCGCGATCGCTTCGAATTCGCCCAAACGTTTCGCGTCCTGGTAATACCAGGCAACGACTTGTTCCGGTTTTTCATAGCTCTGCGCTTGTTCGGTCAACAATGCCTTCACTTGATCCGGCGTTGCGTTCAACGACTTCGTGCGCACCAATTCGCCAACGATCAAGCCCATCGCAACGCGCTCGGTCGCCGCAGGTTCGAAGGTCGATGGCGACACTTGAGCGGCCTCACCCTTGTTCCCGCGCGACTGCAATTCTTGCGACGCCGCCTGCGCCATGCGCTGTGCTTCGGCAACGATCAGCGATTTCGGAATGTCGACCACCACCTGTTGGCGCAGCGATTTGAATACTTGCTCGCGCACCGCCTGGAACACGCGACGTTTGCGCTCGAGTTCAAGATTGCTTTTCACTTCCGCGCGAAGCTCTGTCACGTCGCCCGAGGGCACGCCAAACGCTTTCACGAATTCGGCATTTACTTCCGGCAGACTCGGTGCGGCCACGTCTTTCGCGGTCAACGTGAATTGCGCGGTTTTGCCGGCGACGTCTTTACCAAAATAGTCGTCGGGAAATTTAAGGTCGAACGATTTCGATTCGCCTTTTTTGAGCCCGTGCGCGGCCGCTTCAAACTCAGGCAGCATGCGACGCTCGCCGAGCACCATGGTGAAATCGCTCGCAGATCCGCCCTGGAATTCAACACCATCGATGGCGCCTTTGAAGTCGACAATCAAGCGGTCGCCATCAACGCTCGCGCCGTCTTTCGCAACGTAAGTGACACGCTGTTTGCGCAATGTCTCGATCGTACGATCGATGTCGGCATCGGTGATTTCAACGACAGGGCGCTCAACGGCCATCGTGCTCAAATCGCCGAAAGAAATCTCCGGAAACACTTCGAACGTCGCAACGAATTCGAATTTCGTTTGATCGGCAGGATTCGGCAGCGGCTCGACACGTGGTGTACCGGCCACGCGCAAATTGTTGGCATCGACCACTTCGCCAAACGATTTATTGATTTCGTCACCCAACACTTCGCTGCGAATTTGTGGGCCATATTGATTAGCCACCATCTTCATCGGCACTTTGCCGGGACGGAAGCCCTGCATCTTCACAGTGCGCGCCAGGCGCTTCAGACGCGATTCGGTTTCGCTGTCGATGCGATCGACGGGAATCGCCATGGTGAAGCGACGTTCGAGATTGCTGACTTGCTCAATAACGGTTGACATAGCGTTGATTTCCGTAGGCATCGGGTCGACTAGACCACGACGCTCAAGTGTTCGATGAAAAAGAAATTGGCTTATGCCTTCACGCAGCCGACGGAATTGGAAATCAAGCGTCGCGCGAGGGCATGCCAAAATTGGTGCGGATGAAGGGACTCGAACCCCCACGCCTTACGGCGCTGGAACCTAAATCCAGTGCGTCTACCAATTCCGCCACATCCGCAAAACGTTCAATTATAGCCTTGCGGAATCGCTCGATTTA
>JBOFBL010000223.1:0-4123 GCA_051645545.1 Casimicrobium sp.
CACTTTTGCGCCAATATTCGCGAGCAAGCTCGCTCCCACAGGGGAGCGTGAAAATGGAAGTAATTTGCGTCCGAGAAATCACGTAAAAAGTCACGAATGAAAACACTCTGGACTCCGCACGCATGGCTGCCAACGAACGTGCATGGCGCATGGCAAAGCGACGTGCTCTTCACGGTTGACGACGCCGGCCGCTGGTCAAACATTGAACACGGCGTCTCACGCACGGACGCGCAAGCGCGCGGCGCGGAAATTCTCGAAGGTGCAGCGATCGCACCGCTTGTGAATGCGCATAGCCACGCGTTTCAACGCGCATTTGTCGGCTTCGCCGAGCGACGCGAATCGGCGGAAGACGATTTTTGGAGCTGGCGCGATCGCATGTATCGCGTCGCGCTCACCATCAGTCCCGAACAATTGAAGGCGGTTGCGAAGCATCTCTATATCGAATGTTTGCGCGGCGGCTACACGCATGTGTGCGAATTTCATTACTTGCATCATTCTCCGAGCGGCAAGCCCTACGACGATCCTTATGCGATGAGCATCGCACTGATCGAAGCGGCCAACGATGTTGGTATCGGCATCACACTCTTGCCGGTCGTCTACGAGCGCGCGGGTTTCGATCAACCGACGCTGCGCGACGATCAGCGCCGCTTTCGCGCGGACGCGGCGTGGGTGCTCAACGCGCAGCGCGCGCTCGCGGGCTTCGCAGAAATGTACGGCACGGATCGCGTGCTCATCGGCGCTGCGCTGCATTCGTTGCGCGCCGCAAGCGAAGCGTCGGTCGCAACCATTTTAAACGAAGCCAGCGGCCCGATTCACATTCACATCGCGGAACAGCGTGCGGAAGTGGAGGCCTGTCTAGCCACCACGGGCTTGCGGCCGATCGAATATTTGTCTCGTCAGCTCACGGGTCGATCGTCCAATTCAAATGGGCCTCAACTAGTGCACGGCACGCATTCGAAAATAGAAGAAATTAAACGAATCGCCCAATCAAATGGGGCGTTAGTCATTTGCCTCACTACTGAAGCGAACCTCGGCGACGGCGTTACTGATGTGGCTGCGTGGCTCGATTGGGGGGTGCCGATCACGATCGGTTCCGACTCTCACGTCTGCCGCGATTGGCGCGAAGAGCTGCGACTGCTCGAATACGGTCAACGCCTCACCCGCGAGCGCCGCAACGTGCTCGCGGCACCCGAGCGTGGCGTCGCCTCGACCGCAGAGCGCATCTATTGCGCCGCGATCAGCGGCTCGGCGAACGCCGCCGGACTCGATCGATGGGGCTTCACCATCGGCGCGCGTGCAGACCTGCTCGTGATCGATCGCGATGATTCGTCGCTGATTGGTGTACCGATTGAGCGCCTGCTCGATGCGATGGTGTTTTCCTCGCCTGTGAAGCCGTTTGCCGATGTGATGGTGGCGGGGGAGTGGGTGGTGCGCGGCGCTCTGCATTCAGCCGATGAGTCGACGCGAGCGGATTTTGCTGCGATGCTCGCTGGCGCGACGTAGCGATCCGTCGGCGCGGACGGCCCAGTTGCGTCGCAAGCGATTGGCTGGTACATTTCTGTCATGTTGTCAGACAACCAAACACTTGCCACCAGTTTGAAGCACGCTGCAAGAGCGCTCTCCGATGCGGGCCTCGCCGCGAATCCCTCGTCGATGCAATCGATCGATCGCCCGAATTCGTTGTCGGATGAGGCCTACCAGCGGCTCGTGTTGCAGCTCGATATGAAGCTGTGGAACGTCGGCGACAAATTGCCGACCGAGAAAGCGCTCGGCGAATCGCTTGGTGTGTCGCGTCCGGTGATTCGCGAAGCGCTCGCGCGGCTGCGCGCCGATGGCCGCATCGAAACGCGACAAGGCGCGGGCGCGTTCGTCGCCGATCGTACGAAGCTTGCTGCGTTTCGAGTTGATGGTCAGAACAAAGATGTTTCCGCTGCGCAAGCGGAGCGCGAAATTCTCGAACTTCGCCAAATCGTGGAAGCAGGTGCCGCGGGGCTCGCGGCGGAACGGCGCACGAAAGACGATTTGAAAGCGATCCGCGCAGCGTTGGAATCCATGCATGCAGCGCTCGAATCGCGGAGCGATGGTTCGCTCGCGGATGATGCATTTCATAACGCGATCGCACGCGCCTCGCACAACACGCAAATCGCAAAGTTCGTCGAATTCCTCGGCGCGCAGTTTTCCGATTCGCGTAAAGCAACCTGGGACGATATCGGTTACGGCGTCGGCATTGCCTCGGTCGGGCAGAGCGATCACGCTGCAATTTACAAGGCGATTGAAGCAGGAGATGCGGCGAAAGCGAAGCGGATTTCGCATTCGCATGTTCAACGCGCGTTGGACAGAATCGACCAGCGGGTCTCGGACCGAAATGATCAACGAGCGGCAGCCGAACCACGCGGTGCGGCGGTGAAGAAATGAACGCTCTACTCCAACAGCCGCCGATTGCCGATACCGCGCTTACGATTCGAAGCGTCAACGTGCGCTCCGTCGTCGTGCCGCTCGCGCGCCCTGTCGTTACCGCAAACGGTGCGGTGAGCAGTGCCCCGCTTGTTTTGGTCGATCTTGAAACGAACAGCGGCGTCACAGGTCGCGCATACAGCTTCGCCTATTCGCCAGCGTTCTTGCCAGCGCTTGCGTCGCTCACCAGCGCGCTCGCAAAGTCGATCGTTAACTCGCCGCTCGCACCGCAAACCATCGAGGCGCACCTTCGCAATCGATTTACCTTGCTTGGCGGTGCGACCAATCTCGCGGCGTTCGCAATCTCCGCGATCGACATGGCGGCATGGGATGCGTTCGCGAAGCATTTGAAGCTGCCGCTCGCAACAGTGCTTGGCGGTTCGCCAAAGCCGACCAAGGCATACGCGGGCAATGGCGTCGGCGTGGTCGATGCGAAAGATATTCCCGCGAGCGTCGATTCGGTGCTCGCGGACGGTGTGAGCGCGATCAAGTTACGACTTGGACGCACCGATGCAGCACTTGACATTCAAGCCGTTGAAAACGCGAAGAGTGCGCTCGCCGCACGAGGCAAGAGCACAATGCCCGTGATGGTGGACTTCAATCAAAGCCTTAGCGTGCCCGAAGCCGTGTCGCGATGCCGCGCGCTCGATGCATTCAATCTCACCTGGATTGAAGAGCCGACTCGCTGCGACGATTGGAACGGCAACGCGCAAATCGCAGCCGCGACGAATACACAGATTCAACTCGGCGAAAACATCGCGAGCGCTCATGCGCTGCAATCCGCGCTATCTTCACGCGCCACGGATTTTGTGATGCTCGATTTGCAGCAACTCGGCGGCGTTACAGGCTGGACGCGCGCTGCAAGCGTCGCGCAAACCTTCGGCGCACCGATCAGCAGTCATTTGTTTCAAGAATTCTCTGCGCACATGTTGAGCGTCACGCCCGGTGCGGATTGGCTCGAATACTTCCCGCTCGCCAATCCGATTCTGGCGAATCAATGTAGCGTGATCGACGGATGCGTACAACCGATTCCAGGCGACGGCGCAGGTATCGAATGGAACGAGAGCGCCGTGTCGCACTATCTCGCATAGCGGCATAAAGGAATAGCGAATGAAAGCTCCGACACTATTCGAAGAACTCGCCAACGTTCTGCCGCGCGAGAACTTGAAAATCGCGGAAGAAGATCTTCGACCTTACGAATGCGATGGTTTGTCGATGTACCGCGCGCTGCCGAAGTGCGTCGTACTTCCGGAAGACGAAAAGCAAATCGCCGAGGTGATGCGAATTTGTCACGCGCATCGCGTGAGTGTGATCGCGCGCGGCGCGGGCACAGGGCTATCGGGCGGCGCGATGCCCGATCCGAATTCGGTAGTGCTATCAACCGCGAAGATGATGAAAATCATCGATATCGATCCGCTCGCATGTATGGCGCGCGTGCAGCCGGGTGTGCGCAACCTCGCGATTTCGGAAGCGGTGTCGCAATACGGTTTGTATTACGCGCCCGATCCGTCGTCGCAGATTGCCTGCACAATTGGTGGCAACGTTGCCGAGAACTCGGGCGGTGTGCATTGCCTGAAATACGGGCTCACGATTCACAATGTGAAGAAGCTTCGCGTCGTATTGATGAATGGCGAGATCGTCACGCTCGGCAGCGACGGGCTCGATTCGC
>JBOFBL010000224.1:0-1141 GCA_051645545.1 Casimicrobium sp.
ACGAATCGAGCATCGCGCGATCGGTAAACGAAGGCCGCGCGAGCACGTAACAGGTCGGCTTCGTCACATCGATTGCGAGCGGCTGCGGAAACACCTGAGCACGCACCCAAGCATCGAACGCCTTGCGCAAGAGCGTCGGGAACCAGCGGCTCGGCGAGAAGAGAATCGATTCGCTCATTGCTTTTGAATCGCGGTTTCGATCAACGTCGTCGCGCGCGCAAGTGCATCGGCATGATCGCAATGCACGATTTCACCCGGCAGACTTTTAAGCCAAGTGATTTGCCGTTTCGCGAGTTGACGCGTCGCGAAGAGAGCACGATCGAACATTTCGCTTTCTGGCGCACGGCCCTCAAGTACATCGAGCACTTGTCGATATCCGACGCAGCGCATTGATGCCATCTCCGCATTCAATTTGTATTTCATTGTGAGCGATTTCACCTCATCGACGAAACCGGCGTCAAACATTTCGCGCAAACGCCGTTCGCAGCGTTCATGCAACCATTTTCGGTCTTCAGGCAGCCAGCGAATCGTTAAATGCGCTACATCTTTCAACGCCCAATTTCGTTGGGCTTGCATCGAAGAAATCGGCTTTCCCGTTTGAAGCCAAACTTCATAGGCGCGCCCAATGCGTTGGGTGTCAGTCGCCGGGAGCCGGGATGCTGTTTCCGGATCCACCTTTGCAAGCGCTGCATGCAACGCTTCGATGCCATTTGCGCGAATCATCGTATTCACTTCGTCGCGAACCACCTCGTCGGTCGGCGGCACATCGCTCATACCGACGAGCAACGCATTTGCGTAAAGCATTGTGCCGCCGACGAGCAAAGGCATGCGACCGCGCGCTTGAATCTCGCGAATGGCGCGCATCGCATCGCTCAAAAACTGTGCGACCGAATAACGCTCAGTCGGGTCGATCAAATCGATCAGGTGGTGAGGTACGCGGGCTTTTTCTTCAGCGGTGGGTTTCGCCGTGCCGATATTCATGTCGCGATACACAAGCGCGGAATCGATGCTCACAATTTCGGCGTTGAACGTTTCGGCGAGCGAAAGTGCAGCGGCGCTTTTGCCGCTCGCGGTCGGGCCGATCAGAAGAACGACTGGAGGTACAGACAACGCCGTTACTCCGTCACGATGTAGGCGCGGG